>NZ_LAVK01000462.1 GCF_001083795.1 Streptomyces sp. SBT349 | reverse complement strand
GCCGCCGGTGAGGCCCCCGCGGACACCGCGTCGGGCACCCCCGCGGAGCCCTCCGCCGAGACCTCCTCCGTGCCGTTGGAGGAGCTCTCCGCCACCGCCACCCAGGTCGCCTCGGGACTGAGGCGCCCCACCGCCATCGCCGCCCCCGACGACGGGAGCGAGCGGCTGTTCATCACCGAGAAGAGCGGCACCGTCCGCGTCTACCACCCGGACACCGGCCTCGCGGCGGCCCCGCTCCTCGACATCACCCCGGCCGTGGACGAGTCGGGCAACGAACGGGGACTGCTCGGCATCGCCCTCGCCCCCGACTTCGCCGCCACCCAGGACGTCTACCTCGCCTACACCGCGCTGCCCGACGGCGCGGTGACCCTCGCCCGCTACAGCCTCGCGGACGCCGCCCTGGAGCCCCTGCTGGCCCAGGAGCACGCCGAGCACGCCAACCACAACGGCGGCCAGATCACCTTCGGCACCGACGGCTACCTGTACCTGAGCATCGGCGACGGCGGCAGCGCCGGAGACCCCTTCGACACCGGACAGCGGCTGGACACGCTGCTCGGCAAGATCGTGCGCGTCGACGTCAGCCGGAGCTGCGGAGACCTCGCCTACTGCGTGCCCGAGGACAACCCGTTCGTCGGCGTCGAGGGCGCCCGCGAGGAGATCTGGGTCTACGGGGGGCGCAACCCCTGGAAGTTCTCCGTCGACCCCGCGGACGGCTCGCTCTGGGTCGGCGACGTCGGCCAGGGCCGCTGGGAGGAGATCAACCACCTGAAGCCCGGCGAGCAGGCCGGTGCGAACCTCGGCTGGTCCTGCTACGAGGGCTTCGAGGTGTTCGACGAGACCCAGTGCGCGCCGGGCGCCGAGTACACCGAGCCGGTCTTCACCTACTCCCCGCAGACCGGCGGCTGCGCCGTCATCGGCGGGCAGGTGTACCGCGGCGAGCAGTTCGCGGACCTGGTCGGGGGCACCTACATCGCCACCGACTACTGCTCCTCCACCGTGTGGGCGCTGCGCGAGGACGGCGCGGGCGGCTACCTCCAGGCGGAGATCGGGGAGTTCCCCACCCAGGTCACCGCCGTCGGGACCACCGTGGAGGGCGAGTTCTACGTCGTCAACGACCTGCCCGGCGGGCTGCACCGCGTCTCGTTCGACCAGGTCGCGCCGACGTGCCGGATCGACCACACCACCGAGGTGTGGGGCGGCGGCATGACCGTCGACCTCACCGTCACCAACACCGGCACCGTCCCGATCGAGGGCTGGTCGCTCACCTTCCCCCTGCGCAGGGGGCAGACCGTCGTCTCGGACTGGAACACCGACCTCTTCCAGGGCGGCGACATGGTCACCGCCCGCAACGCCCCGCACAACGGGACCATCGCGCCGGGGGCCGCCGTGACCCTCGGCTTCCTGGCCGACCACACGGGCGACACCGGCACGCCCAGCCGGTACACCCTCAACGGGGACGCCTGCACCATCGGCGACTGACGCCCCGCCCTCCGGCAGGTGAAGGCCGCCGGTCCGCGAACCCCGCGGACCGGCGGCCGTTCCTCTCGGTCGAGCTCGATGACGCCCGGGGCGGTGTTGCCGCCCGAGTGGCCCGCGGTGCAGCCCTCGTCGCCCTCGACGGCCCCGCCGTCCCTACCGCGCGGAGCGTCAACCGCGGACACCTCGTCAGATCGGCCTTTGGCGAACCCGGTTAGGATGCTGGACAGATCCTGCCCGAGGGACCACTCGGGCAGCACAAACGTGAGGTCATACGGGGGAACACGTGACCGTTACGTCGGGCAGCCCTGCCATGGGCGCGCACGCCTTCTCGCCGGACGCGATCGCTGTCGTGGGGCTGGCCTGCCGCCTGCCGCGGGCACAGGATCCGGACGAGCTGTGGCGGCTGCTGCGCCAGGGCCTCAGCGCCATCGGTCCCGCCCCTGACGACCGGCCCGAGTTGGGCCCCGGTGGCTACCTGGCGGCGCCGGACCGGTTCGACGCCGCGTTCTTCGGCGTCTCGCCGCGCGAGGCGGCGATGCTCGACCCGCAGCAGAGGCTCATGCTGGAGCTCGGCTGGGAGGCTCTGGAGAACGCGGGCATCACCCCCGCCGCGCTGGGCGGCGGCAGCGTCGGCGTCTTCGTCGGCGCCGACGCGGACGACTACGCCGCCCTCCTGCACCGCCGCGGCACCGGGGCGATCACCCACCACACCGTGACCGGCCTGCACCGCGGCATGATCGCCAACCGGCTCTCGCACACCCTGGGCCTCGACGGCCCCAGCATGTCCATCGACACCGGTCAGTCGTCCTCCCTGGTCGCCGTCCACCAGGCGTGCCTGAGCCTGCGCGCCGGGGAGTCGACCGTCGCCCTCGCCGGCGGCGTGCACCTGAACCTCGCGGAGGAGGGCGCCCTCGGCGTCCGCGCCTTCGGCGCCCTGTCACCCGACGGCCTCTGCCACACCTTCGACGAGCGCGCCAACGGCTATGTGCGGGGCGAGGGCGGCGGCCTCGTCGTTCTCAAGCCGTTGGCCGCGGCCCTCGCCGACGGCGACGCCGTCCACGGCGTCATCCACGGCAGTGCCGTCAACAACGACGGCGGGGGCGAGGGGCTCACCCTTCCCCGGCAGCGCGCCCAGGAGGACTGCATCGCGCTGGCGCACCGGCGGGCGGGCGTGGACCCGGCCGACGTCGGCTATGTCGAACTGCACGGCACCGGCACCCGGGCGGGGGACCCCGTCGAGGCCGCGGCGCTCGGCGCCGTTCTCGGCGCGGCGCGCTTCGCGGGGGCGTCCTTGCCCGTTGGCTCGGTCAAGACGAACATCGGCCACCTGGAGGGCGCCGCGGGGATCGCGGGCCTGCTCAAGGTCCTGCTCTCCCTGCGCCACCGGGAGATCCCGCCCAGCCTCAACTTCCGTGCCCCGCACCCCGACATCCCCCTCGACGCGCTCAACCTCCGCGTGCCCACGGCGCCCACCCCGCTGGGCGACGACGAGCGGCTCCCGGTGGCCGGCGTCAGCTCCTTCGGCATGGGGGGCGTCAACTGCCATGTGGTGGTGGGCGCGTGGGACCCCGGCGAGCGGGACACGGGCGAACGGAACGAGTCCGGGCGTGCCCTGCCGTGGCTGCTGTCGGCGGCGTCGCCGCAGGCGCTGCGGGACCAGGCGGCGCGCCTGGCCGCGCATCTGACCGCCCACCCCGGGCAGTTGGCCGGAGACGTCGCCCACACCCTGGCCACCGCCCGCACCCATCTGCCGCACCGGGCCGCCCTGGTGGCCACCGACCCGGGCCGCGCCCTCGAGGCGATCACCGCCCTCGCCGAGGGGCGCCCCGCGCCGGGCCTGGTCACCGACACCGCCGACCGTACGGGCCCCGGCGGCCTTGGCCTGCTGTTCTCGGGGCAGGGCAGCCAGCGCGCCGGGATGGGGCTGGCGCTGCGCGAGACCTCGGCGACGTTCCGCGCCGCCTACGACGCCGCCTGCGGCGAGGTCGACCGCCATCTCCCCGAGCCCGTGCGGCGGGTGATCGCCGAGCGCCCCGACATCCTTCAGCAGACCGCCTACGCCCAGCCCGCGCTGTTCGCCCTCGAAACGGCGCTGTTCCACCTGGTCGTCTCCTGGGGCGTCCGCCCCGACGCCCTGCTGGGCCACTCGGTCGGCGAGATCGCCGCCGCGCACGCCGCCGGCGTTCTCTCCCTCACCGACGCCGCCGCGCTGGTCACCGCCCGCGGGCGCCTGATGCAGGCGCAGCGCGACGACGGTGCCATGGTCGCGGTCGAGACCTCGGAGAGCGAGATGAGGACCACGCTCGCCGGACTCGGCGAGCGGGTGGCGCTCGCGGCGGTCAACGGCCCCGACGCCGTCGTCGTTTCCGGGGACGCCGACGCCGTCGCCCGGATCGCCGCGCACTGGAGGGAGCGCGGACGCAGGACCAGGCGGCTGACGACCTCGCACGCCTTCCACTCCCCGCACCTCGACGGAATGCTGGCGGAGTTCGGCGAGGTGGCGCGCGGGCTGACCTTCCACACCCCCCGGCTGCCACTGATCTCCAACGTGACCGGCGAGGCCGCGGACCCGGACGCCCTCCGCACGCCCGACTACTGGGTCGACCAGGCCAGGCAGCCCGTCCGGTTCGCCGACGGGCTACGCCATGCCCATGCCCGGGGCGCGCGGACCTTCCTCGAACTCGGCCCCGGCGCCGTGCTGTCCGCCATGGGGCGCGCGTGCGTTCCCGACGACCCGGGGACGGCGTTCGTTCCGCTGCTCCGGGCCGACCAGCCGGAACCGGAGACGGCTGCCGCGGCAGCCGCCCGGCTGCACACGCGCGGCCACCGGATCCACTGGTCCGCCTTCCCCTTCGCCGATGTCACCGACGGGCGCGCCGCCCGGCGAGTGCCGCTGCCCACCTACGCGTTCCAGCGGGAGCGGTACTGGCTCGACGCCGAGGTGCCGGACGCGGCTGACGGGGTTGACGCGGTCCCCGGGGTCGGCGAGGTCGTCGAGGTCGTTGAGGTCGACCCCGCCGGGCCAACGCACCACGTGCCCGGCGGCGTTGACCCGCTGACCCGCGTCCGGCAGGAGGCCGCGGCCGTTCTCGGTCACGCCTCGGCGGACGCCGTGGCCGACGGCACCACCTTCCGCGACCTGGGCTTCGACTCCTTCATGGCCGTCGAGCTGCGCGACCGGCTCCGGGACGTGGCCGAGCACCCGCTGCCCAGCACCGTTCTGTTCGACTACCCGACCCCGGCCGCGCTCGCGGCGTACCTGGCCCGCGGCCCGCGCACGGTCACGGTCCCGGGCGCGGACGCGCCTGCCGCCGACCCCGGCGAGCCGGTGGCGATCGTGTCGATGGGCTGCCGTTATCCGGGTGGGGTGGGGTCGCCGGAGGATCTGTGGCGGCTGGTGGTNGGGGACTTCGACGCGGAGTTGTTCGGGATCTCGCCGCGTGAGGCCCTGGCGATGGATCCGCAGCAGCGGTTGCTGCTGGAGACCTCGTGGGAGACCTTCGAGCGGGCGGGCATCGACCCGCTGTCCCTGCGCGGGACGGACATCGGCGTCTTCGTCGGCGCGACCGCGCAGGACTACGGCCCGCGCCTGCACGAGTCCACCGATGACATCGGCGGACACCGGCTGACCGGGATCACCCCGAGCGTCGCGTCCGGACGTGTCGCCTACGCCTTCGGGCTTGAGGGGCCCGCGGTGACGGTGGACACGGCGTGCTCCTCGTCGCTGGTGGCGCTGCATCTGGCGGCGCAGTCGCTGCGGACCGGCGAGTGCGCGATGGCGCTGGCCGGTGGTGTGACGGTGATGTCCACGCCGGGGATGTTCGTGGAGTTCAGCAGGCAGCGCGGTCTTTCGGCCGACGGGCGGTGCAAGGCGTTCGGCGCCGGGGCGGATGGGACGGGCTGGGCCGAGGGTGTCGGGGTGCTGCTGCTGGAGCGGCTTTCCGATGCGCGGCGCAACGGTCATCGGGTGCTGGCGGTGGTGCGGGGGAGCGCGGTCAATCAGGACGGCGCGAGCAACGGGCTGACCGCGCCGAGTGGGTTGGCGCAGCAGCGGGTGATCCGGGCCGCGTTGGCGGGTGCGGGGGTGTCGGCCGCTGAGGTGGACGTGGTGGAGGCGCATGGCACGGGCACGACGCTGGGTGATCCGATCGAGGCGCAGGCGTTGCTCGCCACCTACGGCCAGGGCCGGGAGGGTGAACGGCCGTTGTGGCTGGGGTCGTTGAAGTCGAACATCGGGCACGCCCAGGCGGCGGCGGGTGTGGGTGGTGTGATCAAGATGGTGCAGGCGATGCGGCACGGGGTCCTGCCGCGCACGTTGCATGTGGACCGGCCGTCGCCGCACGTGGACTGGGACGCGGGTGCGGTGCGGCTGCTGAGCGAGTCGGTGGAGTGGCCCGACACCGGCCGTCCGCGCCGTGCGGGCGTCTCCTCGTTCGGCGTGAGTGGGACGAACGCGCACGTCATAGTCGAGGCTCCCGCCGAACCGGCGGAGGCGCCGACCGTTCCTCTCTCGTCCCTTCCCGTCGTGCCGTTGGTGGTGTCGGGTGCGGACGAGGGGGCGTTGCACGCTCAGGTGGAGCGCGTGCGGGGTGTGGTGCCGTCGGTGGATGTGGGGTGGTCGCTGGCGGTGGGTCGGGCGGCGTTGGGTCGGCGGGCGGTGGTGTTGGGGTCGGACACCGTGGTGGGTGAGGTGGTGCCGGGGGCTGATCGGGTGGTGTTGGTG
>NZ_LAVK01000461.1 GCF_001083795.1 Streptomyces sp. SBT349 | reverse complement strand
GGGCGGGGGAGGCGGCGGAGCTGACCGACCCGTCCGGGATGGGCGCCTTCACCTGGCTGGTCCAGCCGGCCGGGATCCCCGCGCCGCTCGGCTGACCCGGCTCACGCGCCGGCTCACTTGTCGACGTCGCCGACCACGAAGAAGAACGAGCCGAGGATGGCGACCATGTCGGAGACCAGCGTGCCGGGGAGCAGTTCGCTCAGCGCCTGGATGTTGTTGAACGACGCGGAGCGCAGCTTCATCCGGTACGGCGTCTTCTCGCCCTTGGACACCAGGTAGTACCCGTTGATGCCGAGCGGGTTCTCCGTCCAGGCGTAGGTGGCGCCCTCCGGCGCCTTGAGCACCTTGGGCAGCCGCTGGTTGATGGGCCCCGGGGGCAGGGCGGTGAGCCGGTCGAGGCAGGCGTCGGCGAGGTCGAGCGCGTTCTTCGCCTGGTCGAGCAGCACCTCGAAACGGGCCAGGCAGTCCCCGGCGTCCCGCGTCACCACCCGCAGCACGTCGCCCAGCTCGCCATAGGCCAGGTACGGCTCGTCGCGCCGCAGATCGAAGTCGACGCCGCTGGCCCGCGCGATGGGCCCCGAGACGCCGTAGGCGTGGACCGTCCCGGGGGAAAGGACGCCGACGCCGCGCGTCCTGGCGCGGAACACCTCGTTGCCGAGCACCAGGTCGTCGAAGCGCGTCATCCGGCCGCGTACCGCCGTCACCGCCTGCCGCGCCCGGTCGGTCCAGCCCGCCGGGAGCTCGTCCTTGAGCCCGCCGACGCGGTTGAACATGTAGTGCATGCGCCCGCCGGAGACCTCCTCCATCACCTGCTGGAGGTCCTCGCGCTCGGTGAACGCGTAGAAGATCGGGGTGATGCCGCCCAGCTCCAGCGGATAGGAGCCGAGGAACATCAGGTGGTTCAGCACCCGGTTCAGCTCGGCGAGCAGCGTGCGCAGCCACACGGCGCGCTCCGGCACCTCCATGCCGAGCATCCGCTCGACCGCGAGGACCACGCCCAGCTCGTTGGCGAACGCCGACAGCCAGTCGTGCCTGTTGGCCAGGACGATGATCTGCCGGTAGTCGCGCGCCTCGAAGAGCTTCTCCGCGCCCCGGTGCATGTAGCCCACCACCGGCTCGGCGTGCGAGATGAGCTCCCCGTCGAGCGTCAGACGCAACCGCAGCACCCCGTGGGTCGCCGGGTGCTGCGGGCCGATGTTGAGCACCATGTCGGTGGACTCGCCGGTGCCGGCGGCGCCACCCCCGATGCCGACCGTCGTGTGCGTGGTGCCCGTGGTCTCCGCCATCACGTCTCCCAGGTCCGCCCCGCTCGGGCTGTCCGCCGTCCCGCGCCGTCCATCCGTCCGTCCGGCGACAGTCTGTCACCCTCTCCCGCTTCCCGTGCCGGGTGGAACTCGTAAGCTTCTGGGCATGGACACGGTGGCAGAGGGACCGCGACCGGACGGGGGGTCCGAGGTGGCCGACGAGGACTGGCGTTCGGTCCAGCCGGCGCTGCTGCGGATGCGGCGGCTGCTGCTCGCGTGCTGGCTGGCCCCGCTGGTGCTGGTCGCCGCCGTGCTGCCGCCGCTGCTCGGCGCGGGGGTCTGGGCGCTGCTGGCGGCGGTGCCGCTCGGCCTCGCGCTGTGGGGCTGGCGGGCACTGGGCCGCAACTGGCGCTCCTGGCGCTATCTGGAACGCGACGACGACCTGCTGATCAGCCGCGGCGTGCTGTGGCGGCAGCTCACGGTGGTGCCCTACGGGCGGATGCAGCTGGTCGAGGTCACCTCGGGGCCGCTGGAGCGGAAGTTCGGCCTGGCGCGGCTCCAGCTGCACACCGCCGCGGCGGCCACCGACGCGACGATCCCCGGGCTGACCCCGCCGGACGCCGAACGGCTGCGCGATCGGCTCACCGAGCTGGGCGAGGCCCGTTCGGCGGGGCTGTGACATGGAGGGCGACACGACGGACTTCCCGGCGGGGCAGGGCAAGCGGCTCCACCCGCTGACGCCGTGGCGCCGGGCCTGGGCGCCGCTGGCCGGCCTCTTCGCGGTGGCGGTGCAGAACGCGGAGAACATCAGGTCGTGGACCGACTCGCTCGGCCTGCTGTGGCTGCTGGCGGCGCTGGCCGGGATCCTGCTCTGCGCCGCGGGCTACGGCTGGCTGTCCTGGCGCGTGACCCGTTACCTGGTCACCGACACCGAGCTGCGCATCCGCACGGGACTCCTCTTCCGCCGCACCGCGCACCTGCGCGTGGACCGCATCCAGAGCATCGACATCACCCGGCCGCTGCTGGCACGGGCCCTGGGCGTGGCCAAGCTGAAGATGGACGTGGTCGGCTCGGGGTCGGCCGACGAGCTGGCGTTCCTCGACGAGAACGAGGCGCGCGACCTGCGCGCCGAGCTGCTGGCCCGCGCCGCGGGCATCGCGCCCGAGGCCGCCCCCACGGCGGGCGAGGCCCCGGCCAACGAGCTGTACCAGGTCGAGTCCAGGACCCTGGCGTGGGCGCTGGCCCTGCTCGGCACCGCGTGGGGGTTCGTGCTGGTGGCGGCGGTGGTGACCCCGCTGATCTGGGCCGCGACCTCCAGCTTCTTCGCCGCCGCGCTGGTGCTGCTGCCCATGCTCGCGGCGGTCTGGCGCACCAGCCTGGGCAGCTTCCTGACGCAGTACGGCTGGACGGTGAGCGAGTCGCCCGACGGGCTGCGGCTCGACCACGGCCTGCTGCAACGGGACCACGCCACCGTTCCGCCGGGCCGCGTGCAGTCGGTGCGGCTGGTGGAGCCGCTGCTGTGGCGCCCGCGCGGCTGGGTGCGGGTGGAGCTCGCCGTCGCGGGGGCGGGCAACGAGGGCGACCTGCTGCTGCCGGTGGCGCCGCGGGCGGTGGCCGCCGCGCTGATCGCGCGCATCCTGCCGGAGGTGGACATCGACGCGGCGGTGGCCTCGGTCCGGCCCTCGCCGAGCCGGGCCCGCTGGGCGGTGCCGCTGTGGCGCGTGGGGTACGGGCACGGGGTGACGGAGTCGGTGTTCGTCGCGCGCCGGGGGCGGCTGCGCCGGGAGCACACGCTCGTACCGCACGCCAAGGTGCAGAGCGTGCGGCTGACGCGGGGGCCCTGGTCGCAACGGCTCGGGCTCGCGGACATCAAGGTCGACCACGGGGCCAACGGCACGGCGACGGCGCGCCTCCAGGACGCGGACTCCGCGGCCCGCGAGGTCGCGCTCCAGGCCGACCGCTCCCGCCTCGGCCGCCGCACCGCGGCCCCCGAACGCTGGCTGACCGGCCCCCCCACCTGACGGCTCGCGCCACGGGACGGCCCCTGGCCGAGAGGTCGCCGCCCCGGACGGCGCGCCCCCCCGGCGGCCCGTCGCGGCGCGCCCGCCCCGGCCGCTCAGCGTCAGCTCCGGCGGCTCCGGCAGCTCTCCCGCCGGCACGACCGGGCCGGCGGGCGGAGCGGGGTCAGCGCTTCCCCGCCTCCACCAGCTTCAGCAGGGCCTCGGCCGCCGTCTTCACCCCGGCGGCGTCCCCCGGGAGCTGGAACAGGCCGCGCGCCCCCCAGCCGGGGGACACGTTGTACTTGGTGCCGTTCACCGTCAGGACCACCGACTTGCCGCGCTGGAAACGCGCCATGGCGGCCCCCACCTCCGCGAGGGGCGCCTCGGCGATGGGCTGCCGGTCGCTGCCGAGGAGCGACAGCACGCCCTGGTCGATGACGACGAAGCCGTGCTGGGCCAGCGGGCGCAGCCCGCGCGCAATCTGCACCTCGTCGAAGACGTACTCGGGCCGACGGTCGCTCGTCACACGGCCCCCCGCTGCTCGACGGCCTCCGCCTCGACGCCGGAGCCCGCCGGGGCCAGCGTCAGCGTCATCGCCATCTCGTCGGCCGTCTCGGCCATTTCGGCGCCGATGATCGGGCTGTTCCACTCGATGGTCATCTCGACCACGCGGTCGGGCAGCCCCGGCGGCAGGATGTAGTAGGTCATGGCCTCGGAGATCAACTGCCGGTTGTCCTCCTTGGGCTCGCTGAGCAGGACCTCGTGCACCCGGACCGCGGGCCCGGCGGGCAGTTCCATGTCGGAGACCAGCGGCGGCCGCATGCGGTTGGGCCGCGGCTCCATGGCGATCCCGGTCACGGTCTTCAGGTCGCGCCCCTGCTCGGGCGGCGCCCAGGGCGCGACATACGCCGTGATGGAGACCAGCGGCCTGGCCTCGTTGGGGAATTCCGGCACGAAGACGACCATCGGCCGCGCGTCCCGCTTCCGCGCCTCCTCGTGGATGTGCCGCAGTTCCGGGTAGACGGCCTCCGCGTACAGCTGGTCGAGCTCGCCGCCCCGGTCCGCGATCTCCTGCGCCAGCCGCTCGGCGCCGTCCTCGGCGCGCACGTCGAGCTGGTGCCAGTCCAGGCCGGGGTAGTCGAACCCGGCCTCCCACTTCTCTTCAGCCACGATGCAACTCTTTCGCTGTCTTCCGCCGGTCTCTCACTACGCGCGCCCCCGCTCGGGACGAACCCGGGGAACGCGGGCGGCCCGCCGTCCTCGACGGCGCCCCGGCCCGCGGAGCACTCCGCGGGCCGGGGGCCGTTCACCGGACGGCGGGGCGGAACTCACGGGTAGTTCGCCGTCGGGGCCTGGGCCTCCGACGGGTTGTACTCGAAGTCGCCCACGTCGGCGGAGTCGCCCACGAGGACCTGCTCGCCGCCCAGGTCGAGCGACGGGAGCTGGAGCTGCTCCCCGCCCTCCCGGAAGGCGCCGTACTGGCCCGCGCCCGCGCCCACGGCCTGGGAGCCGAGTTCGAGCCCGGCCGCGCCGCTGAGCCCGAGGTACGGGGCGCCGCCGCCCGCCGCGCGGCCCAGGGCCATGGCGTCCGCCGCGCCGTCGGCCGCGCCGAAGAACTGGTGCATCCCGCCCTGGAGCC
>NZ_LAVK01000460.1 GCF_001083795.1 Streptomyces sp. SBT349 | reverse complement strand
GTCAGTTGTGTATAAGAGACGGCCCTGGTCCCGGGCCCGTTCCACCGCCCCCCGTACCGCCGTTACCGGTTTCCGGCCGGGACCCGGCGTGGGATAGGCTCTCTCCCGGTAGCGTGTCCGAGCGGCCTAAGGAGCTCGCCTCGAAAGCGAGTGTGGGGGCAACTCCACCGAGGGTTCAAATCCCTCCGCTACCGCTCGGCACCACCGTGAAGGGGCCGGTCCTCCGTGGACCGGCCCCTTCGCCGTGTCCGGACCCGGCCGCGGCGCCCGTGGTTCAATGACGCGAACGGACCAGGACGGAGCAGGACGGACCGGGGAGGCGGTGGCCCATGACGGCGGCGCAGGCGCGGAAGGTCGCGCTCTACCTCCTCACCGTGCTCGTGCTCTGGGCGGTCATCAGCCACCCCGCCCGGTCCACCGAGTTCGTCGGACTCGGGTTCGAGGCCGTCTCCGGGGCCGTGGACGGGGTCGGAGACCTCCTCACGGGCCGCTGAACGACCCGCTGACCGGCCGTTGATCAACACGTAGTTGCCCGGTGCTTGCGCATAGTGGATATGTCTTGTGATGCTATGACTGCTTTTGCCCGGTGTGACGGCCGTGAAGGGGTGGTCGGCAGGTGGCGGCGACGCAGAGCCCGGGTACCCAGGCCCGCGCGCTCACGCAATCCCTGTTCGAACAGCTCGCCGGCTGCGAGACGGGGACCGCCGAGCACGCCCGGATCCGCGGCGCCCTGATCGAGGCGAACCTGCCCCTGGTCCGCTATGTGGCCGTCCGCTTCCGCGGCAGGAACGAGCCGATGGAGGACATCGTCCAGGTCGGCACCATCGGGCTCATCCACGCGATCGACCGCTTCGACTGCGAGCGCGGAGTGCAGTTCCCCACGTTCGCGATGCCCACGATCGTCGGCGAGATCCGCCGGTACTTCCGGGACAGCGTCCGCAGCGTCCACGTGCCGCGGCGGCTGCACGAGCTGTGGGCGCAGGTGCGCGTCGCGGCCGAGGAGCTGACGGTGGCGCGCGGGCGGCGGCCGACCACGGGCGAGATCGCCGAGCGGCTGCGGATCCCGGAGGAGGACGTGCTGGCCAGCCTCGACGCGGGCCGCGCCTACCGGGTCGCGTCGCTGGAGGCGGCGGACGACCGGGACGAGGGCGCGCCGGGGCTGATCGACCGCCTCGGCTACGAGGACCCGGAGCTGGCGGGCGTGGAGCACCGCGCGCTGGTGCGGCACCTGCTGGTCCAACTCCCGGAGCGGGAACGGCGGATCCTGCTGATGCGTTACTACCGGAACCTGACGCAGTCCCAGATCAGTGCCGAGCTGGGTGTTTCGCAGATGCACATCTCCCGGCTGCTGACCCGGAGCTTCTCCCGGCTGCGCTCCGCAAATCCGATCGACGCCTAAGGCGCACGAGGGACACGATCTCGGGAACTCCCCCACCAGCTCTGCCGTTTTATCGACATGAAGCTACGTCGCGTTGATGACATGTGACATTCTGTTGGAACCGCGTTTGCCGTGGCGGCGAGACCGGTATCCACGAGAGGGCGCCTTCTCGTCGGATGGCACATCCGTCAGCGCGCCGCCGCGACCCGTCCACGACCTCAAGGGGGTGGCATGTCCGTAGAACTGGGCAGCTCCAAGGTGCTCACCGCTAACGGCACGCCGCACGTTCCCGCGCCGCACGTACCCTCGTTGCCGCACGAAGCTCCCGCGGAGACCGACAACCTCGACACCCGCACCCTCTCCCGCTCGCTGTTCCAGCGGCTGGCCACGCTCGACGCGGACAGCCCCGAACGCGGGTACGTGCGGGACACCCTGATCGAGCTCAACCTGCCGTTGGTGCGCTACGCAGCCGCCCGGTTCCGCAGCCGGAACGAGCCGATGGAGGACATCGTCCAAGTCGGCACGATCGGTCTGATCAAGGCCATCGACCGCTTCGACTGCGAACGGGGCGTGGAGTTCCCCACGTTCGCGATGCCGACGGTGGTCGGCGAGATCAAGCGGTTCTTCCGCGACACCTCGTGGTCGGTGCGCGTCCCGCGCCGGCTCCAGGAGTTGAGGCTCGCGCTCACCAAGGCGAGCGACGAGTTGTCCCAGCGGCTCGACCGCTCCCCGACCGTTCCCGAGCTCGCCGTCTGTCTGGGCGTCTCCGAGGACGAGGTCGTCGACGGCCTCGCCGTGGGGAACGCGTACACGGCCAGCTCGCTGGACTCGCCCTCCCCCGAGGAGGACGGCGGCGAGGGCTCGCTCGCCGACCGCCTGGGGTACGAGGACAGCGCCCTGGAGGGCGTGGAGTACCGCGAGTCGCTCAAGCCGCTGCTCGCCCGGCTGCCCGCCCGCGAGCGCCGGATCATCATGCTCCGCTTCTTCGGGAACATGACGCAGTCCCAGATCGGCGAGGAGGTCGGCATCTCGCAGATGCACGTCTCCCGCCTGCTGACGCGTACGCTCGCGCAGCTGCGCGAGCGTACGCGTCAGCAGGCGGGAGACGTGCATCTGCGAGATGCCGACCTCCTCGCCGATCTGGGACTGCGTCATGTTCCCGAAGAAGCGGAGCATGATGATCCGGCGCTCGCGGGCGGGCAGCCGGGCGAGCAGCGGCTTGAGCGACTCGCGGTACTCCACGCCCTCCAGGGCGCTGTCCTCGTACCCCAGGCGGTCGGCGAGCGAGCCCTCGCCGCCGTCCTCCTCGGGGGAGGGCGAGTCCAGCGAGCTGGCCGTGTACGCGTTCCCCACGGCGAGGCCGTCGACGACCTCGTCCTCGGAGACGCCCAGACAGACGGCGAGCTCGGGAACGGTCGGGGAGCGGTCGAGCCGCTGGGACAACTCGTCGCTCGCCTTGGTGAGCGCGAGCCTCAACTCCTGGAGCCGGCGCGGGACGCGCACCGACCACGAGGTGTCGCGGAAGAACCGCTTGATCTCGCCGACCACCGTCGGCATCGCGAACGTGGGGAACTCCACGCCCCGTTCGCAGTCGAAGCGGTCGATGGCCTTGATCAGACCGATCGTGCCGACTTGGACGATGTCCTCCATCGGCTCGTTCCGGCTGCGGAACCGGGCGGCTGCGTAGCGCACCAACGGCAGGTTGAGCTCGATCAGGGTGTCCCGCACGTACCCGCGTTCGGGGCTGTCCGCGTCGAGCGTGGCCAGCCGCTGGAACAGCGAGCGGGAGAGGGTGCGGGTGTCGAGGTTGTCGGTCTCCGCGGGAGCTTCGTGCGGCAACGAGGGTACGTGCGGCGCGGGAACGTGCGGCGTGCCGTTAGCGGTGAGCACCTTGGAGCTGCCCAGTTCTACGGACATGCCACCCCCTTGAGGTCGTGGACGGGTCGCGGCGGCGCGCTGACGGATGTGCCATCCGACGAGAAGGCGCCCTCTCGTGGATACCGGTCTCGCCGCCACGGCAAACGCGGTTCCAACAGAATGTCACATGTCATCAACGCGACGTAGCTTCATGTCGATAAAACGGCAGAGCTGGTGGGGGAGTTCCCGAGATCGTGTCCCTCGTGCGCCTTAGGCGTCGATCGGATTTGCGGAGCGCAGCCGGGAGAAGCTCCGGGTCAGCAGCCGGGAGATGTGCATCTGCGAAACACCCAGCTCGGCACTGATCTGGGACTGCGTCAGGTTCCGGTAGTAACGCATCAGCAGGATCCGCCGTTCCCGCTCCGGGAGTTGGACCAGCAGGTGCCGCACCAGCGCGCGGTGCTCCACGCCCGCCAGCTCCGGGTCCTCGTAGCCGAGGCGGTCGATCAGCCCCGGCGCGCCCTCGTCCCGGTCGTCCGCCGCCTCCAGCGACGCGACCCGGTAGGCGCGGCCCGCGTCGAGGCTGGCCAGCACGTCCTCCTCCGGGATCCGCAGCCGCTCGGCGATCTCGCCCGTGGTCGGCCGCCGCCCGCGCGCCACCGTCAGCTCCTCGGCCGCGACGCGCACCTGCGCCCACAGCTCGTGCAGCCGCCGCGGCACGTGGACGCTGCGGACGCTGTCCCGGAAGTACCGGCGGATCTCGCCGACGATCGTGGGCATCGCGAACGTGGGGAACTGCACTCCGCGCTCGCAGTCGAAGCGGTCGATCGCGTGGATGAGCCCGATGGTGCCGACCTGGACGATGTCCTCCATCGGCTCGTTCCTGCCGCGGAAGCGGACGGCCACATAGCGGACCAGGGGCAGGTTCGCCTCGATCAGGGCGCCGCGGATCCGGGCGTGCTCGGCGGTCCCCGTCTCGCAGCCGGCGAGCTGTTCGAACAGGGATTGCGTGAGCGCGCGGGCCTGGGTACCCGGGCTCTGCGTCGCCGCCACCTGCCGACCACCCCTTCACGGCCGTCACACCGGGCAAAAGCAGTCATAGCATCACAAGACATATCCACTATGCGCAAGCACCGGGCAACTACGTGTTGATCAACGGCCGGTCAGCGGGTCGTTCAGCGGCCCGTGAGGAGGTCTCCGACCCCGTCCACGGCCCCGGAGACGGCCTCGAACCCGAGTCCGACGAACTCGGTGGACCGGGCGGGGTGGCTGATGACCGCCCAGAGCACGAGCACGGTGAGGAGGTAGAGCGCGACCTTCCGCGCCTGCGCCGCCGTCATGGGCCACCGCCTCCCCGGTCCGTCCTGCTCCGTCCTGGTCCGTTCGCGTCATTGAACCACGGGCGCCGCGGCCGGGTCCGGACACGGCGAAGGGGCCGGTCCACGGAGGACCGGCCCCTTCACGGTGGTGCCGAGCGGTAGCGGAGGGATTTGAACCCTCGGTGGAGTTGCCCCCACACTCGCTTTCGAGGCGAGCTCCTTAGGCCGCTCGGACACGCTACCGGGAGAGAGCCTATCCCACGCCGGGTCCCGGCCGGAAACCGGTAACGGCGGTACGGGGGGCGGTGAAGCGGGCCCGGGATCAGGGGCGTCTCTTATACACAACTGAC
>NZ_LAVK01000045.1 GCF_001083795.1 Streptomyces sp. SBT349 | reverse complement strand
CCCGCCGCCGGTGAGGACCCGGCCGGGGGACCGGCGCCCGGCGACCGCGAGGCGCTCGTCGAACACGTGGCCGCCGCGGTCTGCTGCGCCGCCGCCGACACCACCGGTGCCGCCCCCGGGCTCGACTGGCTCGACGGCCCGGTCCTGGTGACCGGCGGCGCGCGCCGCAACGACCTCGCGGCGCCCGTGCACAGCCTGGTGGACGACGGCGACCCCGAGCCGCTGGGGGACTGGCTCGCCGACGCGGGCGTCCGCCAGGACAAGCCGGTCCGCCTCGTCTGAGGCGGCCGGGCCGTCCCCCTGCGTCCCCCGGCTGTCCCCCGCCGGGGGACTCGACACGCTTCACCCTTGGCGCCAATATCAGGCAGGCGCCTCCGGCTCACGACGCGACGAGTGGTGACCGTACGCTCGCGGGATGTGATGTGCTGGAACCGGCACCGCCCGTCGATCAGGCGCAGGGAGGGGAGCGTGCGAGAGAGCACCGAGCACGTCCGGCGGTGGGAGGCGGGCGCGCTCACCCGCGCGGTCTCCGACCCGTTCGGGCAGGGACCCCTGCCCTGGGTGCGGGCCGGCGAGGGCCACCTGCTGGGCGGCGGCCACGTCCTGCTCCCCGGCCGCGGCGGGATGGCGGCCAACCTGCGCGCCGCCGACGACGTGGACTGCCAGATCAAGGGCTTCGTCACGGACGGCGTGGTCGCCCCCGGGCGCCCGCTCGACTTCCGGGTGACGGTCGACCCGCCCCGCGAGTTCACCATCGACGTCTACCGCATCGGGTACTTCGGCGACGAGGGCGCCAGGCTGCTGCTCAGCAGCCCCAAGCTGATGGGCATCCGCCAGCCCCCGCCGCTGGCCGCGGGCCGCACCGTCTCCTGCCACCACTGGTGGCTCTCCTGGCGCCTCGTGGTCCCCGAGGACTGGCTGCCCGGCGCGTATGTCGCCGTGCTCACCACCGCGGACGGCGCGTTCCGCTCGCACGTCCCGTTCGCCGTCCGCGACGACCGGCCCGCCGACCTGCTGCTCGTGCTGCCGGACATCACCTGGCAGGCGTACAACCTCTTCCCCGAGGACGGCCGCGGAGGCGCCAGCCTGTACCACGCGTGGGACGGCGCGGGCCGCCTCCTCGGCGAGCAGGACGCGGCCATCACCGTCTGCTTCGACCGCCCCTACGCGGGCTCGGGGCTGCCGCTGCACGCCGGGCACGCCTACGACTTCATCCGCTGGGCCGAGCGGTTCGGCTACGACCTCGGCTACGCCACCGCCCGCGACCTGCACGCCGGGCGCGTGGACCCGGCGCGTTACCGGGGCCTGGTCTTCACCGGGCACGACGAGTACTGGTCGGCGCCGATGCGCCGCGCCGTCGAGGAGGCCCGCGACGGCGGCACCTCGCTGGTGTTCCTCTCCGCCAACACCATGTACTGGCAGGTCACGCTCAACGCGCTGCCCTCCGGCGACCAGGACCGGCTGCTGAGCTGCCGCAAGCGCCAGGGCCCGGGGCGCGCCCCGCTCTGGCGCGAGCAGGGCCGCCCCGAGCAGCAGCTGCTCGGCATCCAGTACGCGGGCAGCGTCCCGCACCCGCACCCGCTGGTGGTGCGCAACGCCGACCACTGGCTGTGGGAGTCCACCGGCGCGCACGAGGGCGACGAGCTGCCGGGGCTCGTGGCGGGGGAGGCGGACCGTTACTTCCCGCGCACCACGCTGCCCGAGTCCACCAGCCGCATCCTGCTGGCCCACTCCCCCTACCGCGACGCCTCGGGCGCGCGCCGCCACCAGGAGACCTCGCTCTACCGCGCGCCCAGCGGCGCCTGGGTCTTCGCCTCGGGCACCTTCGCCTGGACGCCCGCGCTCGGCCGCCCCGGGCACATGGAGCCCCGGGTGCAGAAGGCCACGGCCAATCTGCTGGACCGGATCTGCAAGCGCGACTGACCCCGCCCCGGGCGCCCGCGGCCCCGGGCGCCCCCACGCGGACGGCCCCGCGGGCGGCTGCGTGACAATGGGACGGGGGCGGCGCCCCGTCCCCACGAGCCGCCGGGAGGCACGGTGCCAGGATTCGTCGACAAGCCGGAACCCGTACGGGTGCCGGGTCTCGAACACCTCCACACCGGGAAGGTCCGCGACCTCTACCGGGCCGACTCCGGCGAGCTGGTGATGGTGGCGAGCGACCGGGTCTCCGCCTACGACTGGGTGCTGGCGACCCCCATCCCCGACAAGGGCCGGATCCTCACCCGCATGTCCATGTGGTGGTTCGACCAGCTCGCCGACCTCACGCCGCACCATGTGATCTCCACCGACCCCCCGCCCGGCGCCCCCGCCGACTGGGCCGGGCGCACCATGGTCTGCCGCCCCCTGTCGATGCTCCCCGTCGAGGCCGTCGCCCGCGGGTACCTGACCGGTTCCGGCCTGGAGGAGTACGCGCGCGACCGCACCGTCTGCGGCCTCGCGCTGCCGCCGGGCCTGGTCGACGGCTCCGAGCTGCCGGGCCCGATCTTCACCCCCGCCACCAAGGCGGCCGTCGGCGACCACGACGAGAACGTCAGCTACGAGGAGGTCGCCCGCCGGGTCGGCGCCGAGACGGCGACGCAGCTGCGGCAGGCCACCCTCGCGCTCTACGGGCGCGCCCGGGACATCGCCAGGGACCGGGGCATCATCCTGGCCGACACCAAGTTCGAGTTCGGCCGGGCGCCGGGCGCCGGTCCCGGCGACCCGCTGGTCCTGGCCGACGAGGTGCTGACCCCCGACTCGTCCCGGTTCTGGCGCAGGGACGAGTGGAACCCGGGCCGCCCCCAGAAGCCCTACGACAAGCAGATCATCCGTGACTGGCTGACCTCGCCCGCCGCCGGCTGGGACCGGGCCGCGGACACCCCGCCGCCCGCCCTGGCCGAGGAGGTCGTGGAACGGACCCGCGCCCGTTACGCCGAGGCGTTCCGCCTGCTCACCGGCGTCTCCTGGGACTGATCCGCCCGTCCCCGCGGCGGGGCCCCGCTACACCCAGCCGTGCTCGCGGGCGATCCGCGCCGCCGCGTGGCGGTTCTCCGCGCCGACCTTGGCCGCCGCGGCGGAGAGGTAGTTCCGCACGGTCCCCGCCGCGAGGCCCGCGCGGGCCGCGATCTCCGCGATGGAGGCGCCGTCCAGGGCCAGTTCGAGCAGCTCCGCCTCCCGCGCGGTCAGCGGCGAGTCGCCCGCGCTGATCGCGTCCGCCGCCAGTTCGGGGTCCACATACCGGTGGCCCGCGTGCACCGAGCGGATGACCTCGGCCAGCCGCTGCGCCGACACCGTCTTCGGCAGGAAGCCGCGCACCCCCGCCGCCAGAGCCCGTTTCAGATGGCCCGGCCGCCCGTGCCCGGTGACGATCATCGTCGCGCAGTCCGGCACCTCGCCCCGCAGCGACCGCGCGACCGTCACCCCGTCCGCGCCCGGCATCTGGAGGTCGAGCACCGCCACATCAGGCCGGTGCGCCCGTGCCATCGCCAGCGCCTCGGGGCCCGAGGCGGCCTCGGCGACGACCGCCAGGTCGTCCTCCAGCGCGAGCAGCGCCGCCAGCGCGCCCCTGATCAGGTGCTCGTCGTCGGCCAGCAGGACCCGGATCGCCTTCATCCCCCGCCTCCCGCCGGCACGCGCGCGGTCAGCCGGAACGTTCCGCCCTCCGCCGGTTCCGCGCTCAGCGACCCGCCGAGGGCGGCCAGCCGCTCGCGCAGCCCGGCGAGCCCCGTTCCGTCGCCGACGCCCGAACTCCCTTGCCGCAGCCCGTCGTTCTCCATGTCGAGCACCGCGTCCCCGGAGGCCGTCCTGCGCACCCGCACGGTGCAACGGGCCGCGTCCGCGTGCCGCAGCACGTTCGTCGTGCCCTCCCGCACCACCCAGCCCAGCGTGGACTGGACCGGCTCGGGCAGCCCGCTCCCGTCCCCGCCGTCCGCCGCCGCCGGGCGGCCGTCCATGTGCTCGATCCGGCACCGTATCCCCGCCGCCTCCAGCACCCCGCGCGCCCCCGCCAGCTCCGCGTGCAGGTCCACCGCGCGGTAGCCCCGCACGACCTCCCTGATCTCCCGCTGGGACTCCCGCGCGATCTCCTCCACCTCGGTCATCTGCGCCGCCGCCGCCACCGGGTCGCGGACGGTCAGCTGCGCCGCCAGCTCGCTCTTGAGCGCGATCACCGACAGGTTGCGCCCGAGGATGTCGTGGAGGTCCCGCCCGAACCGCAGCCGCTCCTCCGCCACCGCGAGCCGCCCCTCCGTCTCCCGCGCCGCGTCCATCCGGTCCACCACCCGCAGCGTCCAGGCCGAGCTCCGATAGGTGAGGCCGATCAGGAACATGGTCAGCACCGTCGCCAGCAGCGTCCACAGCTGCGCCCCCGACGGGGCGCCGGACGCGTACACGCCCACCGCCACCGCGGCCACCCCGACGGCGCCGAGGCCGACCCCGCGGCCCAGCGGCAGCGCCAGCAGCACCGGGCCCTGGAAGTACGCCGCGGAGTAGGCCAGCACCGGCAGCGCCTCCTCCGTCAGCCCACCCGCCGCGATCGCCACCGAGGGCGCGGCGAGGGCCAGCAGGCTCAGCACGCAGAACGCCGGAAGCAGCCCGTCGGGCAGCGGCGCCTCGCCCAGGTAGTGCCGCAGGCCCGCCCGCGTCATCCGCACCCCCAGCAGCGACCGCGCCACGGCGATGGCGGCCACCGGCGCCAGCGCCCACCCGCCGGTCGTCGCCCTGCTCGCGAGCAGGCCGACGACCGTCACCAGCTCCACCGCACCGATGAAGTCGAGCGAGTACCGGAAGTACTGGTGGACGCGCCTGCGCTGACTGCCGCCACGCAGCCGCCCCAGCCAGCCGGAACTCCGCATCGGACCCTCCCTCGCTCATATCCTCGCGCCGCCCCGGCGCCCTCCCGGCGCCGCCCGCCCGGGCCGGTGCCGCGCGGTCAGTGGCGTGGCTCCCACCGGAACCACCGGCGTACAGCAAACACCGCCAGCGCCGTCCAGACCACGGCCAGCCCCAGCGCGCGCAGCCGTTCCGCCCCGCCGAGCCCGCCCAGCCAGCCGTCCTTCATCAGCTCCACGACCGAGGTCAGCGGCAGCAGCCGGAAGACGTTCGCCAGCGCGTCCGGCAGCACCTCGATCGGCACGAACAGCCCCGAGCCCGTCAACGAGATCGTCAGCAGCGGCATCGCCGTGATCTGCGCGCTCTCCACGGTCTTGGTGAACCCCGCCGTCGCCGCCGCGAACGCCACCAGCATCGCGCAGCCCAGCGCCATGCCCAGCAGCAGCACCGGCACCGACCGCGGCGCCCCGATGTCGAACGCCAGGACGCCGGAGCCGACCAGCACCGCGCACTGGACCAGCGCCAGCACCACCGCGGGCACCGCGGCGCCGGTCAGGATCTCGGCGTCCGTCAGCTCCCCGGTCCGCAGCCGCTTCAGCGTCCGCTCCTCGCGCCGCGCCACGTACATCGGGATCAGGCCCGTGTAGATCACCAGCACCAGCACGATGCCCATGCCGCCGGTCACCACCGCCTCGCCCCGCGTCAGGCCGGTGCCGCCGAGCTCCATCTCGCCCGAGCTGGAGTACGCCAGCCCCATCATCACCACCGGCATCAGGAGCGACACGAAGACCGCCGTCCTGTTGCGCACCAGCAGCGTCAGCTCCGCCCTGGCCAGCGCCCACATCCGGCGCCGCGCGCCCGCGTCCGGCATCCCCCGGACCAGCAGGGCCGTCCTCGAACGCGTCGGGGTACTCGTCGGGGTACTACTCGTCGGGGTACTCGTCGGGGTACTCATCGGGCCTCCTCCGCCACGGCGAGGAACACGTCCTCCAGCGAGGCGGACCGCGCCTCCAGCCCGTCCAGCTCGTGCCCCCGCTCCCGCGCCCACAGCAGCAGATCGGTCAGCGTCCGCTGCAACTCCTTGGTGGGGACCTCCACCCGGAGCCCCGAGACCACCGCGGCCTCCACCGGCAGCAGCGCGGGGTCCACGCCCTCCGGCAGCGTGAAACGGATGCGCGCCGGCCGGGCCGCCCTCACCTCGTCGGGGGTCCCCGACAGGACGATCCGGCCCTCGCGCATGATCGCCAGCCGGTCGGCCAGGGTCTCGGCCTCCTCCAGGTAGTGCGTGGTCATCACGATCGTCACCCCCTCGTCCCGGAGCCGCCGCACCAGCCGCCACGACGCCTGCCGCGCCTGGGGGTCGAGCCCCGTCGTCGGCTCGTCGAGGAACAGCAGCCGGGGGCGGCCCATCAGCGCGAGCGCCAGGTCCAGACGCCTCCGCTCCCCGCCCGACAGCTGCTTGACCCGGACCCGGGCCCGGTCACCCAGGCCCACCAGCTCCAGGGCCTCGGCCACCGGACGCGGCGTGCTGAGCGAGCCCGCCCACATGGCCGCCGTCTCGGTCACCGTCAGATCCGCGGGGAAACCACCGTCCTGGAGCATGACGCCAGTGTGCGGGCGCACCTGCCCGCGCTCGCGGAACGGATCGCGCCCCAGCACGCGCACCTGCCCCTCGGTGGGCGGCGCGAGCCCCTCCAGCACCTCGACGGTCGACGTCTTGCCCGCCCCGTTGGTGCCGAGCAGCGCGAACACCTCGCCGCCGCGCACCGAGAAGTCGAGCCCCCGCACGGCGTCGAACCCGCCCTCGCCGCGCGGCCCGTAGCGCCGCCGCAGCCCCCGCACATCGATCATGGTGTCCATGCCTCCAGCCTCGGGCGAGAGGCCGCCGACCGGCAGTGCCGGCCGTCATGAACCGGGATGACAAATGTCAGGGCCGGTCAACGACCCACGGCCCGGAGCACGGCATGACGAAGGGCCCGGTCACCAGGACCGGACCCTTCACATGAGCGGACGACGAGATTCGAACTCGCGACCCTCACCTTGGCAAGGTGATGCTCTACCAACTGAGCCACGTCCGCACGACGCTCACTATACCCCCGCCCGGGGGCGGGGTCCCCACCCGGAGGTGGGGAGTGGCTGGAGCGGGTGACAGGAATCGCACACTGCGCCTCCCTCTTGGAAAGAGGGTGTTCTGCTACTGAACTACACCCGCCTGGCTGGGGGCTTGTGGCCCCTCGGCGTGCTCCAGACTCTAGCCGATCAACCGGGGTTCATGGCAAGTCGGCTCAATGGACGGTGGCGTGTGCCTCGTTGAAGGCGTCGTACACCTTCTTCGGGATGCGCCCGCGCGCCGGTACGCCGAAGCCGTTGGACTCGGCCCACGCGCGCACCGCCTTGGGGTCGGGCGCGACGGCGGTGTGGTGGAACGCCTTGCCCGACCGCGCCCGCTTCCGCCCGGCCTCCACGTAGGGGGCGAGGGCCGTGCGCAGCCTCTCGGCGTTGTCCGAGCTCAGGTCGATCTCGTACGTTTTCCCGTCAAGTCCGAAGGCAATCGTTTCCGATGCCTCTCCGCCGTCGATGTCGTCGGAGAGGGTGACCACTACACGCTGTGCCACGGATATCGGTCCTTCCGGGAGGCTCGCTGCCGTGCGACGGTGCCCGAGCCGGTGACCGCCGAATCACACGCAGCGATGCTGACGCTCCCTGGTTCGCGACTATGGTTCTTTGCTTCTTTAATTCGTACCGCGCGGTGCCCGCGCTCGGCGTGAGAATGCGAAGCGGCGGAATTCTCCGCTCCCGCGTTCATCCCGCAACCGGGACCTTACTTTTTCCTGGCGCTTCCTTGCAGGGGTTTCCGCCCTCGATACCTTAACGTGACCGAAGCAGTCTTATCTATCCGCGTAGATTCCCTGGCCCGGTACGCTGAGCGGTGCAGCGTCAAGCATCACCACCACCGCACCACCACCGGGAGTACCAGTGGCTCGCGTCGTAGTCGACGTCATGCTCAAGCCGGAGATCCTCGACCCCCAGGGCCAGGCCGTGCAGCGCGCTCTGCCCCGCCTCGGCTTCGACGGCGTCGCCGACGTCCGCCAGGGGAAACGCTTCGAGTTGGAGCTGGCGGGCCCCGTGGACGAGGCCGCCCTCGCGCGCGTGCGGGAGATGGCCGCCACGTTTCTCGCCAACACCGTGATCGAGGACTTCGAGGTCCGCGTCGAGGAGGCGGCGGCCGAGGCCGCGCCGGTGACGGTGAGCGGGGGGCTTTCGTGACCACTCGTGTGGGCGTCGTCACATTTCCCGGCTCCCTCGACGACGTGGACGCGCGCCGCGCGGTAAAGCTCGCGGGCGCGGAGCCGGTCGCCCTCTGGCACGGCGACAAAGACCTCCATCAGGTCGATGCGGTGATCCTGCCGGGCGGATTCTCCTATGGCGACTATCTCCGTTGCGGGGCCATCGCCCGTTTCTCGCCGGTGATGGAAACGATCATCGATCGGGCACACGCGGGTCTCCCCGTCCTCGGGATCTGCAATGGCTTCCAGGTGCTGTGCGAATCCCATCTCCTGCCGGGCGCCCTCACACGGAACGATCACCTGCACTTCATCTGCCGCGACCAGCGGCTGCGCGTCGAGAGCACGACGACCGCGTGGACGGGCGCGTTCGCCGAGGGCCAGGAGATCACCGTCCCCCTGAAGAACGGCGAGGGCGGCTTCGTCGCCGACGAGCGCACCCTGGACGAGCTGGAGGCCGAGGGCCGCGTGGTCTTCCGCTACCTGGACCTCAATCCGAACGGGTCGCGCCGCGACATCGCCGGGATCCGCAACCCCGAGGGGAACGTGGTGGGCCTCATGCCGCATCCCGAGCACGCCGTCGAGGAGCTGACCGGCCCCTCGACCGACGGCCTCGCCTTCTTCGCCTCGGTGGTCCGGGAGCTGGTGGCCTGATGTCCCGGCGCACCACCCCGGAGACCCTCTCCGTCCTCGACACCGTCGAGCACGCCGCCGGGACCCCCGGCGCGGCGCAGCCCTGGGCGGAGCTCGGCCTCAAGGAGGACGAGTACGCGCGGATCCGCGAGATCCTGGGCCGCCGCCCGACCGGCGCCGAGCTCGCCATGTACTCGGTGATGTGGTCCGAGCACTGCTCCTACAAGTCGAGCAAGGTGCACCTCGCGCAGTTCAGCGAGAAGGCCCCGGCCGGCGACGCGCTCCTGGTCGGCATCGGCGAGAACGCGGGCGTGGTCGACATCGGCCAGGGCTACGCGGTGACGTTCAAGGTCGAGTCGCACAACCACCCCTCGTACATCGAGCCCTACCAGGGCGCGGCCACCGGCATCGGCGGCATCGTCCGCGACATCCTCGCCATGGGCGCCCGTCCGGTCGCCGTGATGGACCCGCTGCGCTTCGGCGCCGCCGACCACCACGACACCCGGCGCGTTCTCCCGGGCGTGGTCGCGGGCATCGGCGGCTACGGGAACTGCCTCGGCCTGCCGAACATCGGCGGCGAGACCGTCTTCGACCCCTGCTACCAGGGGAACCCGCTGGTCAACGCCCTGTGCGTCGGCGTGATGCGGCACGAGGACATCCACCTGGCCAAGGCGTCGGGCACGGGCAACAAGGTCATCCTCTACGGCGCCCGCACCGGCGGCGACGGCATCGGCGGCGTCTCGGTGCTGGCCTCCGAGACCTTCGACTCCCCGGGCGACGGCTCCGGCACGGGCAAGCCCGCCAAGCGCCCGGCGGTCCAGGTCGGCGACCCGTTCCAGGAGAAGCTGCTCATCGAGTGCACCCTCCAGGTCTTCGCGGAGAAGCTGGTCGCCGGGATCCAGGACCTCGGCGGCGCCGGCCTGTCCTGCGCCACCTCCGAGCTGGCCTCGGCGGGCTCGGGCGGCATGCGGGTCGAGCTCGACGCCGTTCCGCTGCGCGACTCCTCGCTCTCCCCCGAGGAGATCCTGATGAGCGAGTCGCAGGAGCGCATGTGCGCGGTCGTCACCCCGGAGAACGTGGAGCGCTTCCTCGCCGTGTGCGCCAAGTGGGACGTGATCGCCACGGTGATCGGCGAGGTCACCGACGGCGACCGGCTGGAGATCCACTGGCACGGCGAGCAGATCGTGGACGTCCCGCCGCGCACGGTCGCCCACGAGGGCCCGGTCTACCGGCGCCCGTTCGCCAGGCCCGACTGGCAGGACGCGCTCCAGGCCGACGACCCGGCCCGCCTCGCCCGCCCGGCGGACGGCGAGGAGCTGCGCGCCCAGGTCCTCGCGGTGGCCGCCTCGCCGAACCAGGCGTCGAAGTCCTGGATCACCGACCAGTACGACCGGTACGTCCTGGGGAACACGGTGCTGGCCCAGCCCGAGGACGGCGGCATGATCCGCGTCGACGAGGAGACCAACCTCGGTGTCGCCGTCGCCACCGACGGCAACGGCCGCTACGCCAAGCTCGACCCGTACACCGGCGCGCAGCTGGCCGTGGTCGAGTCCTACCGGAACGTGGCGGCCACGGGCGCCCGCCCGCTGGCCGTCACCGACTGCCTGAACTTCGGCTCCCCCGAGGACCCGGCCGTGATGTGGCAGTTCGCCGAGGCCACCCGCGGCCTCGCGGACGCCTGCCAGACCCTCGGCACCCCGGTGACCGGCGGCAATGTCTCCCTGTACAACCAGACGGGCGACGCCGCCATCCACCCGACGCCCGTGGTCGGCGTGCTGGGCGTCATCGACGACGTCACGCGCCGCACCCCGATGGCGTTCCGCGCCGAGGGCCGGCTGATCCACCTGCTCGGGGACACGGCCGACGAGCTGGGCGGCTCGGCGTGGTCCCAGGTGGTCCACGGTCACCTGGGCGGCCTGCCGCCGCGCGTGGACCTGGAACGGGAGCGGCTGCTCGCCGAGATCCTCGTCGCCGCCTCGCGCGACGGCATGATCGACGCCGCCCACGACCTCTCGGACGGCGGCCTGATCCAGGCGCTGGTGGAGTCTTGCGTGAAGGGCGGCCACGGCGCCCGCCTGGTCGTCCCCGACGGGCTGACGCCGTTCACCTTCCTCTTCTCCGAGTCGGCGGGCCGCGCGGTCGTCGCCGTCCCGCGGACGGAGGAGGTCCGCTTCGCGGACATGTGCGCGGCCCGCGGCCTGCCCACGGCGCGCATCGGCGTGGTGACCGGCGACGCGATCGAGGTCCAGGGGCAGTTCACGCTCCCGCTGGACGACCTCCGCGCCGCGGCGGACGCCACCCTCCCCGCCCTCTTCGGCTGAGGCGCCCGGCCCCCCGGCCGGGGGCCACGCCCCGGCCGGGTCGGCTCGACGGCTAGCGTCCGGGCTTGGTCTCGAAGCGCGGGCCCTGGTCGGGGCGGTCGGTGCCCTGGAGTTCGGTGGCCAGGCGGTGGACCGAGACCAGGTCGTGCAGCAGGCCCCTGGTCTCCTCGCGCGGCAGTCCCGCGCCGCGGGCGACCTCGTCCACATGGACGGCCCGCCCGGAGTGACGCCGCTGCGCGTCCCCGAGCGCCTGGAACACCCTCTCGTGCTCCGGGCCGTAGTCGGGCCGGTCCCGGTCGGCGAACGTGCGCTCCGGCGGGGGCTCCCTGCGCTCGCGCCCGGGGGCCGGATGCCGCTGCTTGCCCCGGTGGAGGGGCGCCACCTTCTCCTCGTGGCTGAGCGAGGAGCGGTCGGGCACGTGCGTGCGCTGCTTCGACCCTCCGGTCGTCGACCCGGTCTCGCTGGGCCACTCGCCGCTCCGCTCGGCATCGCGCGCCGCCTGGCGCCGCTGCTCCTCGTTGCCTTCCATCTTCTTGCGCACCATGACGTCGCACGCTCCTTCCTCGGGCTCCGCCGGACGTCTCCCTAGCGGTCGAGCTCCTCCTGGACCGGCGGCTTCGGCACGTCCCGCATCCACTGCGACTGGCCGGGCCGCCCGCCCTCGCGGGCCTGCTCGGCGCGCTGCGCCGGGGTGAGCCCCTCCCCCGCGGTGGCGGGCAGCCGCACGGAACGCGCCACCTCGGCGCGGTTGCCGTACTCCTCCGGCGGGATGCCGCGGAGCGCCGCGACCGCGCCCTTCGAGGCCCCGGCCCGCTTGGCCTGCCGGATCAGCTCGTCCTTGCCCGCGGGGTAGTCCGCGTCGGCGACGACGCGCAGGATCTCGTTCACATCGGTTCCTGCCATGCTCGAATCGCCTCCTTCAGCGCTGGTGCAGACCGGTCAGCGTGCCGGCGGCCAGCCGCCTGCGGTCCAGCGCGCGGTGTGCCTCGTCCGCCGAGACGCGGTCCGGGAACGCGACCGGCTCGGGGAGCGCGAAAAGGCGGAAGACATAACGGTGCGCGGGGTCGCCGATCGGCGGCCCCGGACCGTCATAGCCCTCGTCGCCGAACGCGTTGAGGTGCGCGGTTCCCCCGAACGGGGTGCGCCCCGTGGCCACGCCGTCCCTCACCGGGTCGATGCCGGTGACCAGCCAGTGCAGGTACGTCCCGGAGGGCGCGTCCGGGTCCTCGCACATCAGCACGAGCTCCTTCGTCCCGGCGGGGGCCGGGGACCAGCTCAGCGGCGGGGATACGTTGTCGCCGTCCTGGGTGTAGCGCTCGGGAATGGGCTCCCGGTCCCGGAAGGCGCTGCTCGACAGTTCGATTTCGGTCATGGGCCCGGAGTACCCGGCGCGGCGCGACCCATGCGACTGTTCCCGGCCGCCGGGCCCGCCCGGGCAGGCCCGCGATCAGTAAGCTCCGTGCTATGTCTGCCGTCCGGCGCAAGCCCCGCGCCCACCACCCCGACCGGGTCCGCGACGCGCTCCTCGCCCAGGTGGAGATCGTACGGCTGGCGGCCCCGGGGCTGACGGCGGAGCAGCGGGCCGCGCCCTCGGGGCTGCCCGGCTGGGACGTCCGCACGCTGCTGGCCCACATCGCGGGGCAGATCGACGCCCTGCCCCGGCTCCTGGCCGAGCCCCCGCCCGCCGCGACCAGGCCCGCCGCGGACCTGAACACCTGGGCCGTCTCCACCGCGGGCATCGCGGCCGACCTGGACAAGAAGACGCGGCGGGACGCCGAGGCCGCCGGCGACCAGGTCGCCGCGCTCGACGCCGCGGCGGAGGAGGTGGAGGCGGTGCTGGAGACCGGCGTGCGGGAGGACGTGCTGCTCCCGCACCGGCTGGGTGCCATGCGGGCGCTGGACTTCACGGTCACCCGCGTCGTGGAACTGGTCGTCCACAGCGACGACCTCACCCGCGCCACGGGGCACCCGGTCCGCCTGGACCGCGGGGCCCTCGCGATCACCGTCCGCGTGCTCGCCGACGCGCTCGCCGCCCGCGCGCCCGGGGCCTCGACCGAGCTGCGGGTGCCGCCGTTCGCCGCCGTCCAGTGCCTCCCCGGCCCCCGGCACACCCGCGGCACCCCGCCGAACGTCGTGGAGACCGACCCCCTGACCTGGCTCCGCCTGGCCACCGGGCGCACCACCTGGGAGGCCGCGACCGCCTCCGGACGCCTGCGGGCCGGCGGCGAACGGGCGTCCGCCCTCGCGTCGGAACTGCCCGTGCTGGGGTGAACACACAGGTCCGGTATGGGGCATCTCTCACCAACGAGGGGTTCTCGCCTCCCCGGGGTCCTGGCCTAGACTCGTGAACGTGCCACGTGGTGACGGACGACTCAGCCACGATCTCGACCCGCAGGACCAGGGCCCGAAGGACGCGTGTGGCGTCTTCGGAGTCTGGGCCCCGGGAGAAGAGGTCGCCAAGCTCACCTTCTTCGGGCTCTACGCACTTCAGCACCGCGGGCAGGAATCCGCGGGCATCGCGGTGAGCGACGGTTCCAAGATCCTGGTCTTCAAGGACATGGGCCTGGTCTCCCAGGTCTTCGACGAATCCTCCCTCGGCTCCCTCACGGGCCACATCGCCGTGGGTCACGCCAGATACTCGACCACCGGCGCCTCCACCTGGGAGAACGCGCAGCCCACCTTCCGTGCCACCGGTCACGGATCGATCGCACTCGGTCACAACGGGAACCTGGTGAACACCGCGGAGCTGGCCGACCTGGCCGCCGGGCTCCCCGGCTCGCGCCCGCAGCGCAACCGCGCGCCCGTGACCAACGACACCGACCTGGTCACCGCCCTGCTCGCCGGGCAGACCGGCGAGAACGGCGAGCCCCTGACCGTCGAGCAGGCCGCGCCCCTGGTGCTGCCCCGGGTCAAGGGCGCCTACAGCTTCGTCTTCATGGACGAGACCACCCTCTACGCCGCCCGCGACCCCCAGGGCATCCGCCCGCTGGTCCTCGGCCGCCTGGAGCGCGGCTGGGTGGTGGCCTCCGAGACGGCCGCCCTGGACATCGTGGGCGCCTCCCTGGTCCGCGAGATCGAGCCGGGCGAGCTGATCGCGGTGGACGGCGACGGGCTGCGCGCGACCCGTTTCGCCGAGGCCCGGCCGCGCACCTGCGTCTTCGAGCACGTGTACCTCGCCCGCCCCGACACCTACATCTCCGGGCGGAACGTCTACCTCTCCCGCGTGGAGATGGGCCGCAGGCTGGCCGGTGAGGCCCCGGCCGACGCCGATCTGGTGATACCCACCCCGGAGTCGGGCACCCCCGCCGCCATCGGCTACGCCGAGGCCAGCGGCATCCCCTACGGCTCGGGCCTGGTGAAGAACGCCTATGTGGGCCGCACGTTCATCCAGCCGAGCCAGACCATCCGCCAGCTGGGCATCCGCCTCAAGCTGAATCCCCTCAAGGAAGTCATCCGCGGCAAGCGCCTGGTCGTCGTGGACGACTCGATCGTCCGGGGCAACACACAGCGCGCCCTGGTCCGCATGCTCCGCGAGGCGGGCGCGGCCGAGGTGCACATCAGGATCAGCTCCCCGCCGATCAAGTGGCCGTGCTTCTTCGGCATAGACTTCGCGACCCGCGCCGAGCTGATCGCCAACGGCCTGTCCGTGGAGGAGATCGGGACCTCGCTCGGCGCCGACTCGCTGTCCTACATCTCCCTGGACGCGATGGTCGAGGCGACCACCATCGACAAGCCCAACCTGTGCCGGGCCTGCTTCGACGGCTCCTACCCGATGGAGCTGCCCGACCCGGCGGTCCTCGGCAAGGACGTGCTGGAGAAGCCGGACGGCGGCACGCGCCCCCTGCTCGCCACCGGCCCCGGCGCGGCCGACGCGCTGCGGCGCCTGTGACACGTGACGACCCGAGAGACGCTGATCCCAGAATGACCCCGATGACGGAGAACGCGCTGCCCGGCGCCAGCTATGCCGCGGCCGGTGTCGACATCGAGGCGGGCGAGACCGCCGTCGAGCTGATGAAGGAGTGGGTGGCCAAGGCCCAGCGCCCCGAGAGCGTGGGCGGGCTCGGCGGGTTCGCCGGGCTCTTCGACGCCTCCGCCCTCAAGGGCTACCGCCGCCCGCTGCTCGCCTCCGCGACGGACGGGGTCGGCACCAAGGTGGCCGTGGCCCAGCGGATGGACGTGCACGACACCATCGGCCACGACCTGGTCGCGATGGTCGTGGACGACCTGGTGGTGTGCGGCGCGGAGCCGCTGTTCATGACCGACTACATCTGCGTGGGCCGCGTCCGCCCCGAACGGGTCTCGGCCATCGTCAGGGGCATCGCCGACGACTGCGTGCTGGCCGGCTGCGCCCTGGTCGGCGGCGAGACGGCGGAACACCCCGGGCTGCTCGGCCCCGACGAGTACGACGTGGCCGGGGCCGGCACGGGGGTGGTGGAGGCCGACCGGGTACTGGGCGCCGAGCGCGTCCGCGCCGGCGACGTGGTCGTCGCCATGGCCTCCTCCGGGCTCCACTCCAACGGCTACTCGCTGGTGCGGCACGTCCTCCTGGAACGCGCCGGCTGGGATCTCGGCCGGCGGGTCCCCGAGTTCGGCAGGACGCTGGGCGAGGAGCTGCTCCAGCCCACCCGGATCTACTCCCTCGACTGCCTGGCGCTGACCGCCGCCACGGAGGTACACGCCTTCGCACATGTAACGGGTGGCGGGCTTGCGAACAACCTGGCCCGCGTCGTTCCCGAGGCTCTCCACGCCCGCCTCGACCGCGCGACGTGGACCCCGCCGCCGGTCTTCGGCACGGTCGGCCGGGTGGGCTCGGTCGCCCGGGAGGAGCTGGAGAAGACCCTCAACATGGGCGTGGGCATGGTCGCGATCGTGCCCCCCGACGCCGTGGACGAGGCCCTCGCCGTCCTCGCCGGCCGCGAGGTGCCCGCCTGGGTGGCGGGCGAGATCGGCGACGCCGGTGACGGCCGTCCGGGGGGTGGCGCGACGCTCACGGGACGCCATGCGGCGTGAGGCGGGCCGGGCAGGACTGAACCCGGTCCGGCGGTGCCGGACCGGGTCGGAGTCTGTCTCGTCGTCTCGTCGTCAGTCGGAGAGATGTGTCAGGCGCCGCGGCGTTTCGAGGAGGTGTCGGACGATGGACCATCTCCGTCGTCCTCGTCCTCATCGCTGTACATCTCCGCGTACCGTGCGTACAGGTTGTCGTCATCCTGCTCATCGTCGTCCTCCAACCGCTCGCCATTCGGCGGTTGCTGGTCCGACGGCGATGCACCCAGCTCTTCGGCCAGGCGAGAAAGGTCCGTCCTGCCGCTGTTGTACTTCAGCTGGCGGGCGACCTTTGTCTGCTTGGCCTTGGCCCGGCCGCGCCCCATTGGCTCGACCCCCTCAACGACGGGGCGCGACGGCCCCGGAGTGTTGACATCCGTTCATGATTGAGAGCGAGCCCTCCGGCGAGGGCCCGGTCCATCGGCCTTCAACCGTACCCGCTTCCGCGGGCCTACGGTACGCCGTCCGCAGGTCCGGGGCGCGCGCATGGCGTCCGACGGATCTCTCTTTGCTGGTCAGCGGCGATTTTACCTTCTTTCGACACGCGACTCGCACGCGGGGGTGACATGTCTCGCGCACCCGCACGTTCAGCGGCCCGCCGCCTGGGCGATCCGGTGTTCCGCGATGCGGTCCGCGGCCACGGCCGGGGGTACTCCCTCGGTGGCGGCGCGGGCGAAAATCTCCAGCGTCGTGTCGTGGATCAGCGCCGCCTTTTTCTTCGCGCGTGCGAAGTCGAACCCGTTGAGCTCGTCGGCGACCTGGATGACGCCGCCCGAGTTCACCACGTAGTCGGGCGCGTAGAGGATGCCGCGGTCGGCGAGATCCTTCTCGACGCCCGGGTGGTCGAGCTGGTTGTTCGCGGCCCCGCAGACGATGCCCGCGGTCAGCCGCGGCACCGTCGTGTCGTTCAGCGCCCCGCCGAGCGCGCACGGCGCGTAGATGTCCAGGCCGGGCGTGGTGATCAGGGCGTCGGTCGTGTCCACCGCGGTGACCTCCGGGTGGGCGTCCAGGACGCGCCGCACGGCGTCCGGCCGCACATCGGTGACCACGACCCGGGCCCCGGCCTCGACGAGGAGGCCCACCAGCAGGTGGCCGACCTTGCCGACGCCGGCGACACCGACCACGCGCCCGGCCAGGTCCGGTGAGCCCCACCGGTGCGCGGCCGAGGCGCGCATGCCCTGGAAGACGCCGTAGGCGGTGAGGACGGACGAGTCGCCGGCGCCGCCGAGCTCCGGCGAGCGGCCCGTGGTCCACCGGCACTCGCGGGCGATGACGTCCATGTCGGGCACGTAGGTGCCCACGTCGCAGGCGGTGACGTAGCGGCCGCCGAGCGCGGCCACGCAGCGGCCGTAGGCGAGCAGCAGTTCCTCGGTCTTCAGGCGCCCCGGGTCGCCGATGATCACGGCCTTGCCGCCGCCGTGGTCCAGGCCCGCCAGGGCGTTCTTGTAGGTCATGCCGCGGGCGAGGTTGAGCGCGTCGAGCAGCGCGGCCTCCTCGGGCCTCGCCTCGCCCGCGTAGGCGTGGAAGCGGGTGCCGCCGAGGGCGGGGCCGAGCGCGGTGGAGTGGACGGCGATCACGGCGCGCAGCCCGGTCGCCCGGTCCTGGCAGAGCACGACCTGCTCGTGTCCGCCCCGGTCCGAGTGGAACAACGCGTCGAGAACGCCGGCCTCCCCGAGGCCGTCGACGCGGACAGCTGGACGTACGTCAGTCACGGTGGTGACTCCTGTATGTCGATGTGGTGCTCTCCGGCTGGGTCGGGAGGGCATTGCTGGGATGAGGGTACGGCGATTGCGGGCGGGGGGGGTGCCGTGGGATCCGCACACTGACACGATCGCCGTAGAAGCGCGCAGTGCGCTGACGCTGATGTGTCTCACGAGGGAGGGCTGAGTGCCGAAGGTTCCGTACGCGGCGTATCTCAGGGTGTACGAGCCGCTTGCGGCCTTTCCCGAGCCCGAGCGCTCGCACTGGGCCGAGTACGCCAGGCGCGGCCGTCTCCCCACCGCCCAGGACGAGGCGGAACGGGCCCTGGCGGGGCTCGGCGCGGTGCCCCTGCGGGCGGCCCCGGCGCGGGAGAGCGGGGACGCGTTCGTCACCACGGTCGACGGGGTGCTGTGCGTCTGCCCGTGGCGGACCCGGCTGCGGGCCTGGGAGGCGCTGAACGAGGTGGACAGCTGGCTGCTGCCCGAGGCGGTCCTCGACGCGGCGCTGCCGCCCGAGGTGCGGCGGCGGGCCGCGGAGGACTACGCGGGCTGGCGGGAGCGGAATCCCGACGCGCGCCCCTGGATCCGTTCGGCGCTGTGGCATGTGCCGGTGCGGTGGTTCGCGCTCTTCACGGACGAGGAGCGCGCCTTCCGGAGCTCGGGCGGGGGCGCGGGCGGCGACGGGCCGCCGGGGCTCACGTACCGCACGCCCATGGTGCAGGCCCGACGGCGGGTGGCCAGGGGGCTGCGGGCGGTGCGCGAGGCGATGCCGCAGGGGCCGCTGATCGAGGCGCTGACGGACGTGGGGCGCTGGCTGGAGGAATTCCACCCCCGGTCCCTGGTCGAGCTGGACTACGGCGGCCTCGTGCACACGATCGGCGAGGACCAGCTCGCCGCCGACCGGTCGGCCGCCGAGGTCGCCGAGGGGCTGGCGGCGCTCGCCGCCGACGACCTGGACCGCGCGAGCAGGGTCTACGAGGAGCTGACCGACCGCTGGATGGCGATCAGGGAACGCCAGTTCGCCAACTGATCAAGGGACTAAAGCCCCAAGCGTGATGGAAGGCACTGTAAGGAACTCTTGCCAACAAGTAGTCTCCTCGTGTCAAAATAGGACAAGGAGTCCGGAGGGGCTCCCGCCTGTCCGTCCGGTCATCGTGTCGTGACTGGGCGTCACGGTCGAGTGACTGTCCGTTATGGCATGGTCCAGTGGGCTTCCGCCGAGGTTGAACACCTGAGAGGGCAATTCCATCGGTTTGGCCGACCCGGCTAGACGGATGGTGTAGTTGTAGTGCCGAGGACAAGCCGTTCGTCCTATAACCGACTCGACCCCCGTCGCCCATTTCGGGCAACGTGGGTCAAGGTGCAGAATTTAGAGGAAAGAACCGTGATGGTTCGGTTCTCCCGAGGAGGCCGCTCATGACCGCTCGCACCCCTGATGCCGAGCCGCTGCTGACCCCGGCTGAGGTTGCCACGATGTTCCGCGTCGACCCTAAAACGGTCACACGCTGGGCAAAGGCGGGCAAGCTCACGTCCATCCGCACGCTCGGCGGGCACCGCCGCTACCGCGAAGCGGAGGTGCGCGCACTGCTCGCGGGCATCCCGCAGCAGCGTGGCGAGGCCTGAGCAACGCAGCAGTACCCAGGCTCCGGGGCCCCCACTCCGGTCCGCTTGGCCCCCGATCGCGTCGGACTCCGCCGGGTCCGACGCGATCTTTTTGTGCGTCGGGGCGTGCGTCCGGGCCATGTCGGACACCATCCGACACCGCGTACAATTGCACATATTAAATTGGCGGGTGTCTCTACGGGGTCGAACGAGCTCAGCCCGCAGTCAAGTTCAGTGACTCCCGTCACACCCCCCGCGCCTTGCCCGCCCAGATGATCTTGCGGTAGTGCGCGCCGCTCCGTCTCCTCTCGCCCTTCCCCACCCACTCCTACCCAACAAGAGAGCCCGGACCCCCACTGTGGGGGATCCGGGCTCATACGAGCGGTCCTGACGGGATTTGAACCCGCGGCCTCCACCTTGACAGGGTGGCGAGCACTCCAAACTGCTCCACAGGACCATCTGCGCGAGCGAGACTCTACCCCAGCGCGGGCGCGGGGAGCCAATCAGTTCGGGATCAGGGCGCCAGGGCGTCGACGGCCTTCACGATCCGCTTGTCGGAGACGGGATACGCCGTGCCCAGGGCGTGCGCGAAGTAGCTCACGCGCAACTCCTCGATCATCCAGCGGATCTCCGCCGCGCCCGCCGGCGCCGGGCGCCCCGGCGGGAACTGCTCCAGCAGCCAGGCGTATTCGTCCCGCATCTCGTGCACCTTCGCCATCCGCGCCCGGTCCTTCTCGGCCTGGTGCGGGAGTTGCTGGAGCCGCCGGTCGGCCGCCATCAGGTAGCGCAGCAGGTCGGGGAGGCGCCGCGCGCCGTGCGCCGTGACGAACCCGGGTGCCACCAGGGCGCCGACCTGCTCGCGCACGTCGCCGACCGCGGGCCCGAGCACCGGGCTGGTGACCGTGGCCAGCCGCCGCTGCACCGCCTGCCAGGCGCTCAGCACCTCCCGTACCTGCCGCACGATCCGCTGCGTGAGGTCCACGATGTCCGCCCGCACCGCGTCGAACAGCTTGGTGAAGCCCTCCTCGTCCCACGCCGGTCCGCCGTGCGCCGCGATCAACTGGTCGGCCGCGGCCGTCGCGCAGTCGTCGAACAGCGCGGACACGCTCCCGTGCGGGGTCGAGGAGAGAGCGAGCTTGGCCGCGTTGTCCAGCTGCCGCTGCGCGAACTTGGCGGGGTCGGACGGCAGGTTGAGCAGCACCAGGCGGCGCGTCCCGGCGCGCATCGCCGTCCGCTGCTCCGCCTCGGTGTCGAACAGCCGCACCGCGACCGTCGCGCCCTCGTCCACCAGCGCCGGGTACGCCTTCACCGGCTGCCCGCCGCGCCGCGTCTCGAAGGTGCGCGGCAGCGTGCCCACGGTCCAGGCCACAAGGCCCGAAGCCGTCGCCGTGAACGCCTCGTTGAGCGCCTTGCGGGCCTGCGGGCGCAGCCGCTGCCGCAGCGCCTCCAGATCCTTGTCCTCCGCGTTCTCACGGGCTCCGGGCAGCGGCTTGCGGTGCTCGTCCACCACGCGGAACGTGATCCGCAGGTGCCCCGGGATCCGCGACTCGTCGAAGTCCTCGGCGGAGACCGGCACTCCGGCCATCCGCGTCAGCCCGGCGGCCAGCGCGCCCCGCAGCGGCCCGGCGGCCGGATCGGGGGCCGTGCCGAGGAAACGCCGCGCGAAGTCGGGAGCGGGGACGCAGTGGCGGCGCACCGGCTTGGGCAGCGACCTGATCAGCTCGGTCACCAACTGCTCGCGCAGGCCCGGGATCTGCCAGTCGAACCCGTCCGGCGTCACCTGGTTCAGCACGGGCAGCGGCACGTGGACCGTGACGCCGTCGGCGTCCGCGCCCGGCTCGAACTGGTACGTCACGGGGAACGAGAGCCCGCCCTGCCGCCAGGTGTCCGGGTAGTCGTCCTTGGTGACGCCCTCGGCCCGCTCGTTGATGAGCATCGACTTCTCGAACGTGAGGAGGTCGGGGTCCTCGCGGCGCCTCTTCTTCCACCACGCGTCGAAGTGCGCCCCGGACACCACGTCCTCGGGGACGCGCTGGTCGTAGAAGTCGTACAGCGTCTCGTCGTCCACCAGGATGTCGCGGCGCCTGGCCCGGTGCTCCAGCTCCTCGACCTCGGCCAGCAGCTTCCTGTTGTCGTGGAAGAACTCGTGCCGCGTCCGCCAGTCGCCCTCCACCAGCGCGTTCCTGATGAAGAGGTCCCGCGAGGTCACCGGGTCGATCCGGCCGTAGTTCACCTTCCGCTGGGCCACGATCGGCACGCCGTACAGCGTCACCCGCTCGAACGCCATCACCGCGGCCTGCTTCTGCTCCCAGTGCGGCTCGCTGTGGGTCCGCTTGACCAGGTGCCCGGCCAGCGGCTCGACCCACTCCGGCTCGATCCTGGCGTTGACCCGCGCCCACAGCCGGGAGGTCTCCACCAGCTCCGCCGACATCACCCAGCGCGGCGGCTTCTTGAACAGCGCGGAGCCGGGGAAGACGGCGAACTTCGTGCCGCGCGCCCCCAGATACTCGTGCTTGTCGGTGTCCTTGAGCCCGATGTGCGACAACAGCCCGGCCAGGAGCGACTGGTGAACGGCTCCAGGCGCGGCGTCCTCGTCCCGCTCCGACAGCTCGATACCCAAGGTCCTGGCGACCGAACGGAGTTGGGAGTAGATGTCCTGCCACTCGCGTATCCGCAGGTAGTTGAGGAACTCGGTGCGGCACATCCGGCGGAACGCCGAGGAGGACAGGGCCCGTTGCTGCTCGCGCACATAGCGCCACAGGGCCACGAACACCAGGAAGTCCGACTCCTCGGCCGGGCCCTCGCGGAAGCGGGCGTGCTTGGCGTCCGCCTGCTGCTGCTTGTCGGCCGGCCGCTCGCGCGGATCCTGGATGGACAGCGCCGCGGCGATCACCATCACCTCGCGGGCGCACCCGTTCCGGTCGGCCTCCAGGATCATCCGCGCCAGTCGCGGGTCGACCGGCAGCTGGGCCAGCTTGCGGCCCGTCTCGGTCAGCCTCCCCTCGGCGCCCAGCGCGCCGAGCTCCTCCAGCAGCTGCACGCCCGCCTTGATCGAGCGGTGGTCGGGCGGGTCGATGAACGGGAAGCGCTCGATGGCGCCGAGCCCCGCCGCGTTCATCTGGAGGATCACCGAGGCCAGGTTGGTCCGCAGGATCTCCGCGTCGGTGAACTCGGGCCTGGAGAGGAAGTCCTCCTCCGAGTAGAGCCGTACGCAGATGCCGTCGCTGGTGCGCCCGCAGCGGCCCTTGCGCTGGTTGGCGCTGGCCTGCGAGACGGGCTCGATCGGCAGCCGCTGCACCTTGGTGCGGTGGCTGTAGCGCGAGATGCGCGCGGTGCCCGGGTCGATCACGTAGGTGATGCCGGGGACGGTCAGCGAGGTCTCGGCCACATTGGTCGCCAGCACCACCCGGCGGCCCGGGTGCGACTGGAAGACCCGCTGCTGCTCGCCGTGCGAGAGCCGCGCGTACAGCGGCAGGATCTCCGTGTGCGCCAGGCGCCGCTTCTCCAGCGCGTCCGCCGTGTCCCTGATCTCCCGCTCCCCGGAGAGGAAGACGAGGATGTCGCCCGGCCCCTCGGCCTGGAGCTCGTCCACCGCGTCGCAGATCGCGGTGGTCTGGTCGCGGTCCGGGGCCTCGCCCTCCTCCTCGAGGAGCGGCCGGTAGCGCACCTCCACCGGGTAGGTCCGGCCCGAGACCTCGACGATCGGCGCGGCCCGCCCGTCGCGGCCCGCGAAGTGCCGCGCGAAACGCTCCGGGTCGATCGTCGCGGAGGTGATCACCAGCTTCAGGTCGGGGCGGCGGGGGAGGAGCTGGGCCAGATACCCCAGCAGGAAGTCGATGTTGAGGCTGCGCTCGTGCGCCTCGTCGATGATGATCGTGTCGTACTGCCGCAGCTCGCGGTCGTGCTGCACCTCGGCCAGCAGGATGCCGTCGGTCATCAGCTTGACCAGCGTGGAGTCCCCGGCCTGGTCGGTGAACCTGACCTTGAAGCCGACCGCCTCGCCCAGCGGCCCGCCCAACTCGTCCGCGACCCGCTGCGCCACCGTGCGCGCCGCGATCCTGCGCGGCTGCGTGTGCCCGATCAGGCCCCTGACCCCGCGGCCCAGCTCCAGGCAGATCTTCGGGATCTGCGTCGTCTTCCCCGAGCCCGTCTCGCCGGCGACGATCACGACCTGGTGATCGCGTATCGCCTCCAGGATCTCGTTCTTCTTCTGGCTGACGGGCAGCTGCTCGGGGTAGGTGATCTTGGGAACGGCGGCCCGCCGCGCCTCGACGCGCAGCTCGGCCGCCTCGACGGCCTCGGCGATCTCGGCGAGGACGGACTGCTGGGCGGCGGGCTTGCGGACGCGGCGCGCGCCGTCGAGGCGGCGGCCGAGCCGCCGCTCGTCGCGCAGCGTGAGTCCGGGCAGCCGCTCGGCCAGGGCCGAGAAGGAGGCCGATACGGGGGAGGGGTGCGTAGACATACGCACCCAAGCGTCTCACCTCCGCACGGTGGGCGGCGAGCCCTTATCCGGGCGGGCGTGTTGTGCCGTTATGTCCGCATAGGGTGGCCGGATGAGTGATCTTGTGCGCGCGTTCCGTCACTCCCCGTACGCGCCCGCGGTGGTGGTCGGGCTGCTCGTGGCGGGCTCGGCGGGCCTGTTCGCGGGCTCCTACATCTACGCCATGGCCAACCCCACCCCGCACGACGTGCCGGTGGCCGTCGTCGGCGAGCCGGACCCGGCGTTCCTCCGCGCGCTGGAGCACGGCCTCGACGCCTCGCTGGACCGGCGCCGGTACGGCAGCCGTCCACAGGCTGTGGACGCCGTCGAGGACCAGAAGGTCTTCGCGATCGTGGCGGAACGGCGCGGGGTCATGGAGGTGGACACCGTGAGCGCCGCGGGCTCGGAGGTCGCGATGGTGCTGGCCAAGGGCGCGAGGGCGGCGGCGAAGCGGGCGGGCACGGAGGTCAGGGTGCGCGACCTCAAGCCGCTCAACCGCGGCGACCCGCGCGGCCTCGCGCTCTTCTACGTCACCATCGCGGCGGTGATCGTCGGCTTCCTCGGCGCGGTGCAGCTCGGCTTCAACGCGTCCGCGCTCACGCCACGTGAACGTGTCCTGTTCATCGCCGGGTACGCGGTGCTCGGCGGCTTCTCCATCGTGGGCGTGGTCGGCTGGGTGACGGACGCGGTGGGGCTGCCGTTCCTCACGTCCTGGGGGATCCTCTCGCTGACGATGTTCACGTCGGGGATGATCTTCACCATGTTCAACACCCTGGTCAGGCGGTGGGCGATCCTGCCGACCTGGGTGCTGATGGTGATGCTGGGCAACCCCTCCTCGGGCGGCGCCGTCTCCTGGCCGCTGCTGCCGTCGCTGCTCGGCACGATCGGCCGCTGGCTCCCGCCGGGCGCGGCGGTCAACGCCCTGCACAACGCGGTCTACTTCCCCGGACACCAGCACGCGCAGCCGTACGTGGTCCTGGCCGCCTGGGCCGCGCTCTCCCTCACGGTCTTCGCCATCTGGCGCCGCCGCCACCCGGGCGGCAGGGGATGAGGCTCAGTGACGCGGAGTGCGGTCAACGGCTCGCCGCGGCACGGGTGCTGCGGCTGGCCACGACGGACGCCTCGAACACGCCGCACCTGGTGCCCGCGGTATTCGCGGCACGGGGGAATGTCCTGGTGAGCGCGGTGGACCACAAGCCCAAGCGGCACCAGGACCTCAGGCGGCTGCGGAACATCAGGGAGAACCCGCGGGTCTGCGTGCTCGTGGACGCGTACAGCGACGACTGGTCGCGGCTGTGGTGGGTCCGCGGCGACGGGCGGGCCGCGATCCTGGAGGGCGCCGCCCGCGCGGAGCCGCTGGACCGGCTCGCGGAGAAGTACCCGCGGTACCGCGAGCGGCGTCCGATCGGCCCGGTCATCGAGATCACCGTGGAACGCTGGACCGGCTGGGCCTCCGGTGACGCGGACTCCTCGGGGTAGCCGGTTCAGGCGCCGCGGAAGGCCGCCGCCGTCACGTCCCGCTCCAGCTCGACCCGTTCATGCCCGTATACACGCGACGCCGAGATGCGGACGACGAGGCAGAAACGTTCCGGGGAGGCCAGCGACCTCGACAGCGACCGATGGTCGCGCTTCAGGAAGTGCATGGCGGCGAGGTTTGCGTACTGGACCTGCCCGCAGATGAGGAACACCGGGCGGCTCGCCTCCCGGGGCGTGAACTTGGCGATGACCGCGTACTCCCGTTCGCCCAGGGCGAGCCGGAACTCCTCGCCACCCGCGGTGATGGCGCCCGAGTCGGGCCCCGGACCGAGGGGGGTGAACGCGACCCCGGGGAGGTGATGCGCCAGATGCGCGGCGGAACGCCGGTTCGCCACGGGCCCGCCCAAGCAGAACTCCGTGGCCTCGCCGTTCGTCCCGAGGAACTCGTCGGCCGGTTCGACGCTGATCCGGCCGCCCAGCTCCTCGACGAGAGGCGCCACCTCAAGCAGGGCCCGGACATCCCGGTGGCCCGTCGCCCGCGGCTTCTCGTGGTGTCGGCTCAGGATGAGCAGACAGCGCTGACCTGGCTGGATACCGAAGAACGCCGCTTTCCCACGCCAGAGCCGCGCCGCCTTGGCACGCTGCGCCAGCCAGACGGAGCCACCGCTGATGACCGTCGTGATCAGCCCGATGAGTATGTTCAGCATCACCGATGACATACGCCCCCCACCTCGCGGCCAGGGTATCGAGCCCTGCGCGGCGAGGGCCGTCGACGGGTGCGCAGGCGCACAGAAGAAGGCCCTGGCGGGCGTGGCCCGCCGGGGCCTTGGTGGTGGGGAAGGAAGGTGGCTGGGGCCGGGGTCGAACCGGCGACCTTCCGCTTTTCAGGCCGTGCCGGGGGCTGGCTGGCCCGCTAGATGATCACCTTCCTGACCCTGTGGCGTCCGTCAGTGTGCGCCGGTGTTGGCGTACACGTTGGCGTACCCCTGTCCTGTCCTGACCGCCTTCAGCGGCTCGCCGAGAGCGTGCAGGGCTCCCCGCGAGGCACCTCCGCGCGGCCTGTGCGAAGGTGGAAGTGACCACCCTAGGGAAGTGAGGATCTTGTGGCTGAGACCGCCAGGCAGATCGCCGACCGGCTGCGGGCTCGCATCTCCTCAGGGGACCTGGCACCGGGCGACCGGCTCCCGGGCGAACCCGCCCTCGTGCGCCAGTACGGCGTCGCCAAGGAGACCGCACGGCGTGCCCTGACGCTGCTGGTGTCGGAAGGGCTGGCCATCCGCAAGCGGGGCAGCGGGACGTACGTGCGGGAGTTCCGCCCGATTCGCAGGGTGGCGAACCGGCGACTGGCTCAGGACGGCTGGGCCGCCGGCCGCTCCATCTGGGACGCCGATCTCGGCGACCGCCCGCTGTCGGTCACGGATTTGACGGTGACCGAGGTGCCTCCTCCCGACCTCGTGATCCAGGGGCTGGGGCTGGATGACGGCGCGCGGGTCGTGGTCCGCGACCGTCTGTTCGTCGTCGAGAACGAGCCAGTGCAGGCGGCCACGTCGTACCTCCCCGCCGACCTGGTCCGGGGCTCAGCGATCACCCAGCCCGATACCGGCCCCGGTGGCACGTACGCCCGCCTCGCCGAACTCGGCTTCAAGCCGGTCCGGTTCAGCGAGGAGCTTCGCGCGCGCATGCCCAGTCAGCCCGAGGCCGAGCGCCTGCGGCTGGCTGAGGCCACCCCCGTCGTGGAGATCTGCCGCATCGCGTTCACGGAGGACGGGCGGGCCGTGGAGATGAACCAGATGGTTCTCGACGCCGGTGTCTATGTCCTGGAGTACCACCTGAGCAGCTAGAACGCCCGCGACTGACCGAGGGAGCCCGCCAACGGCGGGCTCCCTTTCTGCGTGCCCTCGGCCCAATCGGTTGACATCCCTAGGGAGCTTGCTCTTAAATCTCCCTAGGGAGGTTCACGCTTCCCGGGAACGGCTTCTCCGCCGTTTCCCGGGAGACGTTGCGTCTCCACACAGCTGAGGGCGGGGACGCTGCAATCCCGCTAAAGGCCAGGTGGAACAGGGTTTCGGCCCGTACTGGCGAGGTGGCCCGGCGACCGCGAGCAACGGCCGGAGTGTGGGGACCACGGTCCCCCTTGCAGTGCACAGCCCTTGCCCGAGCCACCGAGAGGAGTTCCTGATGCGCCAGCGAAGTACCCGGGCGCTGCCGGTGCTGGACCGGTTCGGCAGCTAGGCCCGCCGCGTCATCTCAGGTCGAACGACCCGCAGGCACCTGAGCTGCCCGTGACCGCCGCCCCCGTCGATACGTCGACCGGGGGCGGCGGTGCGCGGGGGGATGCAGGACTGCCCCAACAGCACAGAGGCCCTGACCAGCGACGCAACCGCTGATCAGGGCCGAGACAGATCAACACCTAACGCAGCTAGGAGTGATCCGAGTTGGAGAGTAACGACTCCCAGTCCGGTAGCGGCACCCCCGACTGGTGGGGCAAGGACGCCCAGCCCAACGACGCGTGGCGCAAGCACTGGGGTGGGAAGTGAACTGCCCCATCTGCCACAACGCCAAGACCGGCACCTGTAGCAACTGCGGCATCTGACACTCCCCTTTCCGGCCCGCCCCGGACGCCCATCCGGGGCGGGCCACCCCAACCGACACGAAACGAAGAGGGGCCATTCACCCGTGAAGCACACCGCTGACACCGTCATCCTGGCCGAAGGGCACGTCCTGCTGATCCAGCGCCGCTGGGACCCCTACGCGGGCCGCTGGGTCCTTCCCGGCGGGCACGTGGACGCCGGTGAGAACGCCCTGTCCGCCGCCGCCCGCGAGCTGGCCGAGGAGACCGGCATCGCCCTTTCGCCGGCGCGTCTCCGGCAGGTGGGCGTCTACGCGGCCCCCGGCCGCGACCCGCGCGGCCGGTACAGCACCACCGCCTACACCGCGACCCTGCCCGCCCCGATCCAGCCGACCCCGGCTGACGATGCCGCTGACGCCCGCTGGTGGCCCCTGACCGCACTGCCGGAGATGGCGTTCGACCACGCCGACATCCTGCGCGACGCCCTGGGTCGCCCCGCGGCCTGACGGCTGCCCGATCCGCCGGTCCCGTACCGGCGGTGAGGGGAGGTGCCAGGACCCCCGCATCCTCCGCCCTCGCGAGGGCGCCCTGTCCGGCGACTGCTACGCCGGGCGGGGTCTTTCCACTTGTTCACGCCCGGGACGACGGCACTCCGGCCAGAGATCACCCGCCGTCCCGGGTCCTGCCCATCCCTTCGAAGAGAGACAGGACCCGATCATGCGATCGTTCATCGGCACCAGTGAGGTGCTGACCCCCGACGACTTCATCGAGCTGGCGCTCGGTCTGGGCACGCTCCCCGAGTTGTGGCTCGGGGAGCCCGGCGAGACCGAGGCGGAGCGGGCGGCCCGGCTGGACGCTGGCGCGGACATCCTCGCGGATGACCCCGAGCTGGCCGCGCCGGTCACGGCGCTGGCCGTCCTCGCGTTCGAGGAGTACGCCCACCACTTGGCCACCGCCCGCCGTGCTGTGAAGGCGGTGACCCCGTGAGCACCCTCCCGACCCGTGACCCGGATGTGGCGCTGGGTGAGGCGTATGCCGAGATCCAGGCGCAGATCGCCCGCACGGACACCAAGGCCAGCATCCTGCTGGCCGCGATCGGCGCCGGGCTGGCGGTGCTGGGAGCGACCGGCACCGCGGTGACGCTGCCGCTGGTCGGCGGGATCGCCGCCGGGCTGTCTGCCGCCGCCCTGGCGGGCGCGGCCGGGCTGCTGCTGGCCGTCATCCGCCCCCGCCTGCTGCACTCCGGCCCCGGCACGCTCCTGCGCTGGGCCTCCTGCACGCCCGAGGAGTTCCGCGCCGACATCGCCACGGATCACCGGGCGCAGGTCGGCCCCGCTCTGGCCCGTCTCGCGGTCGCCAAGTACCGCCGTCTCCAGCGCGCGATCGACTGCATCCGCGCCGCCGGCGCTCTGCTCGCGGTCGCGGCCCTGACCGCGCTCGGGGGTGTGCTGTGAACGAGCTGCTGAACGAGCGGGAGCTGCTGGCCACCTGGTCCCAGGGCGCGGGCCGCGACCTGTGGCTGAAGGTTCTCGCCAACCCGCACACCGATGCCGGCGCCGGCCTCGCCCGCCGCGAACTGGCCGACTGCCCTTCCTCCTTGGAGGCGCTGACGGCCAACGCCGCGCTGGTGGCCCACCTGATCGGGTGCCGCTGGTACGTCATGCGCGACGCGATCGAGGCCGGCGCCACCTGGCAGCAGGTCGCCGACACCCTGCACCTGACCGTGCCCGAGGCCCTGAACTACTACCGCGCCGCGATCGCCGAACAGGAACGCCACGACGTGCCCGGCCACGACACGGCCCGCGCCCGCGCCGTCCTGGACAGCCACGAGGGAGATGAAGCCCGGTGATCCGCATCGTGAGGGGCAGGACCTACCGGGGGCTGCAAGAGCGCGCCGAAACGGCCGGGCGCATGCCGGGCCTGGTCTCGGAGGTGGAGCGGCTGCGGCGGCACGCGGCGGAGGACTCCGCGCTGATCGACCGGCTCAACGGCGAAGTCGTGGAACTGCTGGGCCAGGCGCGCGAGGACGAGGAGGAACTCCAGCGCGCCCGCCGCGAGGCGGAGGAGCTCCGCGGTGAGGTCGCCCGACTGAGGGGGGTGATCCGGGAGGCGGAGGGTGTGGCGGTGTGGGTGTTCCTCACCTTCCACGCCGGGCGCCTGCACAGCGTTCACGCCAGCGCCGCCGCGGCCCGCGCGGCGGCGGAGAACGACCCGGAGGACCCCGCGCCGCCCGGCCGCTGGACCGGATGGGTGCCCTCCACCCCGGCGGGGGCGCCGACCGGGTGGAGCCTGCGGCGGGTCCGTGTTCACGGCCTGCTCAACGGAGTTCACGCTGCCCCGGCCGGTGTTCACGACCCCGGGCCCGGTGTTCACGGCGCCGGGCCCGGTGTTCACGGCGCCCCGGATGGTGTTCGCGGGGGTGGGCGGGATGGATGAGCGGACGCTGCGCCAGGTGGAGCGGACCCTGTCGGCCGGTACCTGGCTGATCGTCTTCGGCGCGGTCCTCTACTCCGTGCTGACAGTCACCCCGCTGGTTCGCGAGGTGACCCCGGCCGGATGGGAGTGGACCGCGCCGATCCTGCCGATCGTGGTCGACACCGCGGTGGTCATCGTGGTCCGGCTGGACTCCGCGCTGGCCCGTGTCGGGGCGCGTGGGGGCCGCTGGCCCGTGGTGCTGCGGTGGATGACCGGCCTGATGACCCTCACCCTGAACGTCGGCGGCTCCTGGCTGAAGGGCGATCTGGTGGGGGTGGCGATCCACTCCGTCGCCCCGCTGCTGCTGATCGTCACCGCCGAAGCGGGGCTGGCCTACCGCCGCGCCCTTTCCGGTGCGGTGGACCGCCGCAAGGCCGAGGAAACCGCCGCCCGCGCGGCCTGTGAGCAGGCCGCGCGGGAGCGTGAACAGCGTGAGCGCGAGGAGCGCGCCGCCGAACGCGAGGCCGTCGAACGGCGCGCGAGCCAGGAGCGCGAGCACGCGCTCGCCCTTGCCCGGGAGGAGCGGGAGCACGCCGCGCAACTCGCTCGTGAACGCGCCGACCGCGAGCGTGAACACCACGCCCGGCAGCTTGAACACGCCGACCGGGAGCGTGAGCGGGCCGAGCGGGAGCGTGAACACCACCGCCAGGTGCGTGAACAGGAAGAGCGGGAGCGCCAGGCCCAGCAGGCGAAGGAACGCGAGGAGAAGGAAGCCGCGGCCCGCGCCGCGCAGGCGCAGGCCGATCAGCGCCGCGCCACGCTGCTGAACGCCGGGCCCGCCGACGAGAAGCAGCCCGAGCACATCGCACGGGAGACCGTGGCCACCGCGCACGCGGCCGGGCTGTCCATCCGGCAAGCCGCCGAACTGTGCGGCTGGTCCGTCGGCTGGGTCACCGCCCGCTACGGCGAACACCGCAGTCAGGCGGTGGTGGTGTGAACGTGTTGTCGCTGTTCTCCGGGATCGGTGGTCTTGAACTCGGCTTGGAACGGGCCGGTATGCGCGTGGTGGGCCAGGTGGAGAAGGACGTGTTCTGCCGGCGGGTGCTGGCTCATCACTGGCCGGAGGTCGATCGGCATGACGACGTACGCACCGCCCCCGCCTGGTGGGACGCCCACCCCCTGCCCGTGATGGAGGGCAAGGCGATCCTCTTCAAGCAGTTCGGCGGCGTGGACGCGGTGCCGGTCGCGCTCGACT
>NZ_LAVK01000459.1 GCF_001083795.1 Streptomyces sp. SBT349 | reverse complement strand
GGGGTGTGAGGGGGTGGGGGTTCGCGTGTGTTCCCTGAAGGAGGACGAGCTGTGACCGAGCAGAGTCAGCCCGCGATCGAGCCGTGGGGTTTTCTGGCGCCGGTGCCTCGGGCCGAGATTCCCGCCGCGCCGCCGCCCGACGACACCTGGATCTTCGACGGCGGCACCGCTCGCGTCTACTACGGCAGCGGGAACCGCGGCCCGGTTCATCCGGTGGTTCTGTCCGACGGGTTCAGCATCGGCCCCACCGACCACGACCTGTTCTGGGACAGCCTGGAGCGTGGCCCGTTCCCGTTCGCCAGCGAACTCCGCGCCCGCGGCCGTGACCTGGTCCTCGTCGGCTACCGCGAGCGCAGCAGGCCGGTCCTCGACAACGCCCGCGTGGCCATCGAGTGCATCAACCGCACCATCGCCGAGCGGTACGGGAACGCGCCGCTGACGGTCGGCGGGTTCAGCATGGGCGGCGTCATCATGCGGTACGCGCTCGCCAAGATGGAGCACGACCGCGTCGACCACCAGACCGACCTCTATCTGTCCTACGACGCCCCCCACCGCGGCGCGTGGATCCCCATCGCGCTCCAGGCTCTCGCGCACTTCCTCATCGCCACCCCCGACCTGTCCCAGCAGATCAACAGCCCCGCCGCCCGCGAGCTGCTCTGGCGCCACCTCGCCACCCCCGACGGCACCCCGGCCGAGGACCCGATGCGCACCCGCCTCCTCGCCGAGCTGGCGAAGGTCGGCGGGTGGCCCGTTCGCCCGCGCAGGCTCGGGGCGTCCAACGGCGGCCCCTTCGGCAACGGCGTCGCCCCCGGCGTCGACGCGCTGCGGGTCACCACGGGCTGGTTCACGGGCACGACGCTGCGCACCCAGTCGGCCGGGAAGGATCAGGAGGTGGCGCTGCTCAAGGGCGCGTGTGCGGCGGAGGCGATCCTGACCGACGGTCTGCCGGAGCTCGACGGCGCGCCCGGCGGGACGCTGGAGAGCTTCGGGGTCATCGGCCGCAAGATGCGCCTCACCGGCGCGGTCGACCTCACGCCCGGCACCGAGACCGTCTGCTTCGTCCCCGCCGTCAGCGCGCTGTCCGTCCGCGACCTGGAGGAGGACATCGCCGTGGACATCGACTCCCTGCCGCCCGGCGAGAGCGACTTCGACGAGTTCACGCTGTCCACGGCCAACAACCCGCACGCCGTCATGAGCCGCGAGCTCGGCGCCTGGATCGTGGATCGCATCGGCTGAACGGAGGCGGCCGGCGCGGACCGCCGGACCATCCGGGCGGGAATCCGGTTGCGGCGCCGGGGGCCGGGCACAACCATGTGCCGATGGCCGCCACCCGCATGCACGCCGACGAGATCCGCACCGACGCCGCGCTGGTCAGCCGCCTGCTCGCGGCGCAGTTCCCCCGGTGGGCCGGGCTGCCGGTCGAACCGGTCGACTCCTACGGCACCGACCACGACATCTACCGCCTCGGCGACCGCCTCGCCGCCCGCCTTCCGCGCATCGCCTGGGCCACCGCGCAGGCGGAGAAGGAACGGGAGTGGCTGCCCCGGCTCGCGCCCCACCTCCCCCTCGCGCTCCCCGTGCAACGGGCCATGGGCCGCCCGGCCGAGGGGTACCCGTTCGTCTGGTCCGTCTGCGAGTGGCTGCCCGGCGCGAACGCCAACGGCACCCTCACCACCCCGGCCGACCTCGACCGCGCGGCCGTGGACCTGGCCGCGTTCGTGACGGCGCTGCGCGGCGTGGACACCACCGGCGCGTTTCCGCGCCCAACCGGAGCGCGGGGCGCGCCGCTGGCGGAGAGCGACGAGACCGTGCGCCGTTCCCTCGCCCGCCTCGCCGATCTGGACCCGGCCCGTTTCGGCTCGGCCGAGCCCCTCCACCGCTGGGAGGAGTCCCTGAACGCGCCCGCCTGGGACGGCCCCGAGGTCTGGGTCCACGGCGACCTCCTCGCCGGGAACCTGCTGGTCCAGGACGGCCGCCTCACCGCCGTCATCGACTTCGGCGGCCTCAACGTGGGCGACCCGGCCTGCGACCTCCAGCCCGCCTGGAACATCTTCGCGGGCCCCAGCCGCCGCCGTTTCCGTGCCGAACTGGACGTGGACGACGCCTCCTGGCTGCGCGGACGCGGCTGGGCACTCGCCCAGGCCGCCACGGCGCTGCCGTACTACTGGGACACCAACCCCGGCATGGTCCGCCAGACCTCTCACGCCCTTGCGCAGATCCTCGGCGACTGAGCTTCCGCTAAGCCCGGGTGACGCGGACCGTCTCCAGGTACTCGGCGATCGCGTTCCTGTTCCGTGTCAGGCACTCGATGCGCTGCGTCATGCGGTCCCGCTCGTGCTCCAGCGTCGCCAGCAACTCCGGTGTCGCGTCCGGGAAATGGATGAGGCGGGGCTTGTCGAGGCACGGAAGGATCTGTTTGATGATGCGCGTCGGCAGGCCCGCGTCGAGCAGCCCCCTTATCTGGAGGACCCGGTCGACGAAGCGCTCGTCATAGCGCCGGTACCCGTTCGCGGAGCGCTCGGCGACGATCAGACCCTGTTCCTCGTAGTACCGCAGCAGCCGCCGGGGGGTGCCGGTGCGGTCGGACAGTTCGCCGATGCGCATCTGATCGACTCCACATCTCGTCGCGTTGACGTTCACATCAATGTGAGCCTGTGAGTGTACGCGAGTGCGGAGGAGCGGCGCCTCACGAGCGCGGCGATGCACCTGAGCCACAGAACGAGGTGAACGCCCGCCACGCGGCGACCGGAACGAGCAGGGTCGGACCGCCGCGGTCCTTGGTGTCCCGGACGGGGACCAGTCCGGGAACGCCGTCCGCGACCTCAACGCATTCGCCGCCGTCACCGTTGCTGTAGCTGGAGGTGCGCCAGGCGGCGGCGCTGAGGCCGGGGTGAGTCATGACTCGTCGTATTCCTTGGCTAGCGATTCGATGAGGTCGAGGGACGCCTCAGGGCAGAGCGCTACTGCTCTGAGCCAATCGTAGGACTCCTGATACCGGCGGACCATGCCTGGATCGTCGATCAACTGTCCCGAGTACCCGGTCTCGGTATAGACGACGGACGGCGCGTCCGTGAACATCATCAGTCTGACCATGGAGGCCATCGGCGGCGGCGTCTCCGTGAACGGGAAGACCTGGATGAACGCCTGCTTCTCCCGTGCCGCCGTTGCGAGATGGAGCAGCTGCTCGCGCATGACGGCGGCGCCTCCGTAGGGCGCGCGGACGGCAGGCTCGGACAGGACCGCCCAGAACCGGGGCGCGTTCTCCCGGCGGAGGAGATCGGCACGTTCCATGCGGGCGCCGAGAAGCCGCTCCACACGCTCGGCGGGGCCATAGGGATTGGACGCCTCGATGATCGTGCGTGCGTACGCCTCGGTCTGCAACAGGCCCGGGACAAAGGTGGGCGCGAAATCGAGGAGGCTCGCGGCCAACTGCTCCATCTCGGCCGCATCGGCGAAATACTCGGCGTGGCGGGATGCCTTCTTGATGGCCGTGGCGAGGTCTTCGAAGAAGCTGCCCGTGCCGTACAGCTGGTCCAACTGCCGTCCCAGTTCGGGCTGGAGCCTGCGTTCGGCGCGTTCCATCTGGGCCAGGTAGCTGGCGCCCATGAAGACGCGTCCGCTCAGGTCGTCCAGAGTCAAGCCCGCCTTCTCGCGCCAATTGCGCATGTGCACTCCGCAGAAGGCGGCGGGGGACTCTCCGGGGTTGAGCGGCTTCTTGTTGGCCACGAACTCACGACCTCTCGGTGCCTGGGCGTTTGCACACTTCCGGGGCTGTCAACGCTAGCCGCTCCGGCGGCAGGCTGTGAGCGTTTCGTCACAGACCGCACGGAAGAGGGAAGGTGGGCGATGAGCGAGCCGGAGGTCGAGGCGCTGGTCGAAGAGCCGGAGGAGCCCGTCGTGTTGAGCCCGAGGACCGAAGCGCTGCACGCCGAACTGGAGAAGCTGAAGGAACGCGTGCACCAGCACCTGGAGGGGCGTTGAGCGGCGTGGTGCTCGTCTCGGTCGAGGTCGACGCCACCACGGTGCGCCGCGGCGACGAGATCATGATCGGCGGCCAGATCTTCACGGTGTCCGACCTGACGGCGGCGCCGCGAGGCGGCAAGCGGTTGGAGTTCGCGTCGGGGGAGACGTTCCTGCTGCGTCCCCACACCGTCCTGTGGGCCGCCCGCCGGATATCCCCCCGCCGACCGCCACCCCGAGCCGGCGCACGCGGCCCGCGCGCGTGGTGACGCGCGCTCAGGGCACGACGGCGTAGGAGAGGTCCTTCGCGGCGAGCAGGGCGGGCCTGAGGCGGAGCCAGACGGTGCCGCGTTCGACGGGGTCGTCGTACAGGTAGCCCGTGAACCGGGGGTCCCAGCGCGACTCGTCGGGGCCCAGGTAGCGGCTCAGCTTCCGCCTGCCCCGGGGGATGTCGAACGGCAGCAGTTCGGCGTCGCCCCGGGCGATGACCTGGCGGACCTCGCCCGTGACGAGGTCGCAGATGTCCACGGTCAGGGCCACGGCCGGGTCGGCGCGTACGCGGTGGAAGAGGCGGGTCCAGGGCCCGGTCAGGACCCAGAACGCCGCCTCCTCCCACAGGAACCACACCGGCCGGACCGTCGGCCCGGCCGTCGCGAGGCGGGCGGTGAGGGGTCGGGCCAGGAAGGTGTCGAGGTCAAATGCGGCAGTCGTCACCCCCCGATTCTCATCCGACGCACGTCTCGCGGGGAACGACCTTCCGGCCTGAGCCGTGAGGCCGTGCGCTCCAGCTTCCAGGAATCCCGGTCGCGGACCTCCGCGTTGTACCGGTCGACGTCGCTGTCGTACGCGTCGCGGGGGATCACACGAAGGTGCGAGGGCGACCCTGAGAGCCGGGGGCGCGTTCCCTAAGGGGGTGACGGCCGGGGGGTCGGTCCTGAGGGGGAG
>NZ_LAVK01000458.1 GCF_001083795.1 Streptomyces sp. SBT349 | reverse complement strand
GGATTCGGGGCGGCGGGGGCCATCGCGTCAGTCCCGTTCCCGGTCCAGGATCACCAGCAGGTACCCGGTGGTCGAGGAGTTGTAGATGATCGGGCGGATGTCGCGGTAGCGCCAGCCCTGCTCGGCCGCCTCGTTCATGACCCGCTCCAGGTCGGCGCCCACGGTCTCGGGGGTGCGGCCGGTCGCCCGGACGTCGACCACCTTGTAGGCCGGGGCCGCCGCGGCGGGGGTCCGCCCGGCGCTCTCGTCGGTGTGGTCCTGCTCCATGTCCCTGTCCTCGTCCCTGTCCTCGTCCTCGTCCTCGCGCGCCGCCGTGGTGGGTGACCGGCCCTAGAAACGGGCCTCGCGCACGTCCTTGGACGTCTCCCGCCAGTCGCTCCCGGCGCTCATCAGCAGGTCACCGCCCCTGATCGCGCGGTGGGTGGCGGGGGCGGCGCCCCGGGGCGCGCCGCCCCGTTCCACCTCGTCGGTCGCCTCCAGCAGCAGGCGGCGCGCGGTGGAGATCGCCAGGTCGGTGCTGCCCAGCGCCTCCTGGCTGCGGTCGACGATGCGGCCCATGCCGGTCTGGAGCGCGTAGTCCTGGGTGTTGACCCCGGCGATGCCGGTGAACGTCCGGGTGCGCTGGACGTGCCGGTCGATGAGGAAGTCGTTGTCCGGGTTGCGGATCAGCCAGTGCGTGCCCGGCTCGTAGTCCTCGGGCGCGCGGCCCATCTCCCGTTCGTGGTCCGCCCACCACTCCCCCGCCATCGGCTGCGCGGGGTCGGCGGAGTAGGCGAAGTTGTAGACGGCCGTGTTCTCGTCGTCCATCGGGACCCAGATGTGGCCGTGGATGACCGGGTAGGCGGCCGGCTCGCCCTGCCAGGTGATCAGGCCGCCCCTGATCTGCATGAACGGCATCACGAACTGGTAGGTCCGCAGGTAGACCCGGCCCTGCCCGACCTGGCGGAGGCTGCCGTAGGTGAAGCCGTGGGCGGCGGTGTCGACTTCGAGCCGGGGGTGGGTGTCGAGCGCGCGCAGGTGGCCGGTGTTGCCCAGGTCGTTGTTGTGCGCGAACGAGGAGTGCGCGGTGTCGATGCCGCCCTCGATGGCCTGGAGGTAGTTGCACGGCTCGTTGGAGCGGGAGACGCCCAGGTGGCCGGCCGGTACCCGGACCAGCTCGTGGTCCGGCGGCTGCGGCATCCGGTCGATCGGGCCCAGATAGGCCCAGACGAGACCGCCGGCCTCGTGCGTCGGGTAGGACAACGCGCCCACCCGGAAGCGGAACTGGGAGCCGGGCGGCTCCGAGGGGGCGTCCAGGCAGTTGCCGTGCACGTCGAACTTCCACCCGTGGTAGACGCAGCGCAGCCCGCACTCCTCGTTCCGCCCGAAGAACAGCGGGGCGCGCCGGTGCGGGCAGTGCGCCCCGAGCAGCCCGACGTCCCCGGCGGAGTCCCGGAACGCGACCAGGTCCTCGCCCAGCAGCCGCACCCGCGCCGGGGGGCCGTCGGGCTCGGCGATCTCGCTGGAGAGCAGGGCCGGTATCCAGTAGCGGCGGAACACCTCGCCCATGGGCGTGCCCTCGCCGACGCGCGTCAGGCGCTCGTTCATTTCCCTGGTGATGCGCATCCTGCTCCTCCTCGGCTCTCCTGCGGGGACGGCGGGGACGGCGGCCCCGGCGCCGGGGCGGCGGGGCCGTCCCGCCACGGCAGCACCACGGCGTGGACGACCGGCTCGGGGAGCTCGCCCGCGGTGCCGAGGATGGCCTCGTGCACCCCGTCGAGCCCCACGGCCAGCGAGGACATCTCCGCGATGGCGCCCGGGTCACCGGCCATGAGCGCCAGCGCGCTCTCGACCGCCTGGTAGCTGTGTCCGCGAACGCCGCGGACCGTCAGGTACTTGCGGGAGATCTGGCCGAACTCCACGCCGTCCAGCGGCTTTTCCGAGCGGGCGGCGAAGACGACCGTGCCGCGCTTGCGGGTCAGCGCGACGGCCTGGTTGACCGTGGCGGACGAGCCCGCGGCGGTGTCGATCACCAGGTCGGCCATCTCGCCGCCGGTGATCCGCGCGACCTCGCCGACCACGTCCGCCGCGGTGGCGTCCAGGGCGTGGGTGGCCCCGAGCCGCCGGGCCACCGCGAGCCGGTGGCCGTCCCTGGCCAGGCCGACCACCACGACCGGCGAGGCCCCGGCGGCCCGCGCGGCCAGCGCGCAGGCGATCCCCTGCTGCCCCGGGCCGAGCACCACGACGGCCCGGCCCGGCCCGGCGCCGCCCTCCCGGTAGGCCCACTCGTGACCGTTGGCCAGGGGCAGCGCCATGGCGGCCAGTTCGCTCGGCACCCCGTCCGGGACGGCGTGCAGAACGGAGTCGGGATGCAGCCTGAGGTACTGGCTGAAGCCGCCCCACAGCCCGGGGGCCCGGGCCAGCGGGGTCGTGCCGTACCGCAGCGCCCGGCCGCCCCCGGACGGGTCGGAGGCCAGGCACAGGCGGAACTCCGAGGTGCGGCAGAACCGGCAGTGCCCGCAGGGGAGATACTCCTCCACGGCGACCCGATCCCCCTCCGCCACGCCCCAGCGGCGCGCGGCCGACCGCCCGACGGCGACGATCCGCCCGACGTTCTCGTGGCCCATCACGCGCTCAGGCAGCCCGGCCGTGTCGTAGGCCGAGACGTCCGAGCCGCAGACCCCGGCGGCCTCCACGCGCAGCAGGGCGTCCTCGTCACCGACCGGTGGCACCGGCAGGGTGCGCAACTCCGTGCTGCGGCGGCCCGTGGTCACCGCGGCGACCGTCGTGGCGGGAAAGCTCATCGACGCTGACTCCTCACCCGAGCACGGCAGTGGTGCTCGTCACTCGCCGGGTCACCGTAATCGTCAACAATTTTGTCGTCAAGATGTCCGACCATGCCGAATCCCGGGACCACAAGTGGCCTTCCAGAGGGGCAAGATGAGAACATCACCGCAGCTCAGAGGCGTTGCACAAGGGCGGGAACGCGGCGGGCCCGGCTCCGCCCTGGTTGTCAACAATATTGTTGTGTACGCTGCTCACCGGTCGTCGCCCCAGTGGCGGCGGCCGAGTCCGGAAGGTCAACACGGAGGACCGCGACGTGATTTTCGTGCTCGTATCCGGCGCCTGGCACGGCGGCTGGTGCTGGAGCCGGGTGGCGCCGCTGCTGCGCGCGGCCGGCCACGAGGTGCACACCCCGACCCTGACGGGCGTCAGCGACCGGGCCCATCTGCTGGGACCCCACGTCGGCCTGGACACCCATGTCGAGGACGTCGTCCGGCTGCTGGACGCCTACGACCTGACGGGGGTGCGGCTGGTCGGGCACAGCTACGGCGCCCAGGTCGTCTCCGGCGTCGCGGAGCGGCGGCCCGAGCGGCTGGCGCTCCGCGTCCACCTCGACGGCTTCCTGCCCGACGACGGCGACGCGGCCATCGACCTGCTGCCGCCCGAAATCGCCGGGCACTACCGGGAGTCGGTCACCACGGCGGGCTTCGGCTGGCTGATCCCGCCGCGCTCGCTGACGACCCTGGGCGTCACGGACGAGGCGGACGTCGCCTGGCTGACCCCGCGCCTCACCCCCCACCCCTGGGCGGCCTACCTGGACCCGGTCACGGCCGGGGCCAAGGCCGCCTCGGTCCCCGGCCGCTACCTCAACTGCACCGACTGGCTCGCCGTGTTCGCGCCCTATGCCGAGAAGGCGCGCGCGCTCGGCTGGGACGTGCGGGACATCGCGACCGGGCACGAGGCCATGGTCACCGCCCCCGGCACGCTCGCGGAGCTCCTGATGGACGACCCGGCACCCGCCCGCTGAGACACGCACCCCCACCCACGGACCGGCTCGACGCAAGGACTTCGCCATGGAATGGCTCGTGCGCACGGAAAACCTGCTCCCGGCGGACACCGCCCCCGCTGAACGCGAACGGCTGCGCGCCGCCGAACGCGCCCGCGCGATGGAGCTGCGCGCCGCGGGCGTGCTGACGAAGCTCTGGCGCACGCCGGGCCGGCGGGGCACGGTGGGCGTCTACGAGTGCCGCGACGCGACCCATCTCCATGACACGCTGGCGTCGTTGCCGATGTTCCCCTGGATGGAGGTGACGGTCGAACCGCTCGCGGTGCACCCCCAGGACCTCGGGGCCGGTGACCGCGAGGTGACCGAGAGTGTGGACAATACACCCGTCCACCGCAACGGCCACGCCACCGATCCCGTCGGCCCGGCCGCCCGCAGCGCGACCACGAAAGGCCCCGATGAGCAGCCCGTCTGAACGTCCCCAGGTGTCCCCGGTCGATCTCGTCGACCGCATCCGGCTGGCCATCGCCCATGGCGAACTCCTGCCGGGGCAGCACCTGGTGGAGACCGAACTGGCCGCCTCCTTCCAGGCGTCGCGCGGCGCGGTGCGCTCGGCGCTCACCGCGCTGGACGCGGACGGCCTGGTCACCCGCACGCCCAACCGGGGCGCCCATGTGCGGCCGATCTCCATCTCCGAGGCGGTGGAGATCACCGAACTGCGCGCGGTCATCGAGGGGTTGTGCGCCGCCAAGGCCGCCCAGCGCGCGACCGCGAGCGAACGGGCCGAGCTGCGCGGGCTGGACGTGCGGATGAAGGAGGCGGCGGACGCCGGGGACACCACGGCCTACAGCAACCTGAGCCAGGCCGTGCACCTGGCGATCCGCGAACTGGCCGCGCAGACCACGGCCCTGGACGTCCTGGACCGGCTGCGCTACCGCAGCGTGCGGTACCAGTTCAGCGTGGCACTCCTCCCCGGCCGCCCGCACCAGGGCGCCGAGGAGCACTCGGCCATCGTCCGCGCGGTGGTCGCGGGCAAGCCGGAGGAGGCGGAGCGCCAGATGCGTTCCCACCTGGAGAGCGTCATCGACGCCCTCTACGACCTCCAGGCCAGAGGCGGCCTCTACAGCGTCCCCACCACGGGCCTCACCCCCCGCC
>NZ_LAVK01000457.1 GCF_001083795.1 Streptomyces sp. SBT349 | reverse complement strand
GTCGCGGGCGGCGGGGTGGGCTCGGCGCCGAAGGCGGGGACGCCGTCCCTGGCGTGCGGGGCGGCGTTGAACGTGACCGTGCCGGTGCCGGTGCCCGTTCCGGTGCTCGCGCCGGTGCCGGTGCCCGTGCTCGTGCCGGGGTCCGCGGGGCCCGCCAGCGCCCGTTGGGCCGTGTCGACCAGCGCGGCCAGCTCGCCGGTGACGCGGGCGTAGGTGGCCTCGGCCTCGCGGTGGACCCAGGCGATGGAGGAGCCGGGCAGGATGTCGTGGAACTGGTGGGTGAGCACCGTCTGCCACAGCGCGGTCAGCCGCTCGTACGGGTAGGCGGCGCCGGTGCGCAACGTGGCGGTGGCGCACCAGAGTTCGGCCTCGCGCAGCAGGTGCTCGCTGCGGCGGTTGCCCTGCTTGGTGGCGAGCTGGCTGGTGAGCGTGCCGCGATGGAGCTCCAGGTAGAGCTCGCCCGACCAGACGGGCGCCTCGCCGCCGTACTCGCGCTCGGCGCGCGCGAAGAAGTCGGCGGGGCCCTCGATGGTGACGCGCGGGGCGCCCGACAGGTCGGCCATGCGGGCGGCGCGGGCGAGCATCTCGCGGGTGGGGCCGTCGCCCCCGTCGCCGTGGCCGAACGGGATCAGCGAGCCGCCGGCGCGGCCCTTCTCCCTGAAGTTCCGCTCGCTGCGGGTGACTTCCTCGGGCGAGAGCTCGGAGTTGTAGGTGTCGACGGGCGGGAAGTGGCTGAAGATCCGGGTGCCGTCGATGCCCTCCCACCAGAAGGTGTGGTGCGGGAAGCGGTTGGTCGTGTTCCAGGAGATCTTCTGGCTGAGGAACCAGCGGACCCCGGCCAGCTTCATGATCTGCGGCAGCGAGGCGGTGTAGCCGAAGGTGTCGGGCAGCCACATCTCCTCGGTCTCCACGCCGAATTCGTCGAGGTAGAAGCGCTTGCCCTGGACGAACTGGCGGACCAGCGACTCGCCCCCCGTGAGGTTGGTGTCGGGCTCCACCCACAGGCTGCCGACGGGGAGGAACTGCCCGGCGCGCGCCTTGGCCGCGGCCCGTTCGAAGACCTCGGGGCGCCGCTCCTTGAGCCAGGCGAGCTGCTGCGCCTGGGACATGACGAAGGTGAACTCCGGGTGGTGATCCATGAGTTCGGTGACGTTGGCGACGGTGCGCGCCACCTTGCGGACGGTCTCGCGCAGCGGCCACAGCCAGGCGGTGTCGATGTGGGCGTGCCCGGTGGCCGAGACCCGGTGGGCGCCCGGCGCGTTGGGGGTGTTCAGCGCGAGGACGAGGGGCGCGCGCGCCGCGCGCGCGGTGCCCGGTATGTCCTGGAGGTCCAGGGCGTCCAGGGAGCGTTCGACGGCGCGCAGGATGGTCCAGCGGCGCGTGGAGTCCTCGGGAAGCTGCTCCATGAGGGATCCGAGCACGTCGAGGTCGTGGACCAGCTCGAACACGTCCTCCTCGTAGACGGCGAGGTCGGCGCGGCCGATGCGGTACAGCGGCTCGGCCGCCTCCCGGTCGCCGCCGTCCCCGGTGTCGCGCAGCCAGGGCGCGCGGTCGCCGTGCGCGGTGGGCAGGAACGGGTCGCGCCCGGGGCCGTCGTCCAGGATCAGCGGGTTGGAGGCGGCCTCGATGTGGCAGACGAACTCCTCGCCGCCCAGGGCGGGATCGCCCACCGGCAGCCAGGCGTTCCGCGGGTTGAGGGCCTTGATCGGGGTGCCGTCGGGGCGGTAGGCCAGGCCCTCGGCGGCGAAGCCGGGCTTGGTGGCGTCGAAGCCGAGGTCGATCACGGCCTCGACGCGGCGCCCCGCCCAGGCGGCGGGCACGGTGCCGCTGACGCGGAACCAGCACGTGGACCACGGCGGGCCCCAGCGGTGCCGGGGCCCGACCGGGTGGTAGGGCGCGGCGATGCCGTCCTCGACGGGGACGGGCTCCCCCGGTACCGGCCAGGCGCGCACGTCCAGCGGCACGCTGGTCGCGTGCACCGCGGGGCGGAGGCGCTGGGTCAGCACCCGGGCGAGACGTCGTTCGATCAGGACGCGGTCATCGTGCATCGGGGGGCACTCCGTCGGTGGGGTGGGGGCAGCCGGTAACCGACGTTATGTAAATCCAATGGATGGATGAAGTCAACGGCCTCCGGTGGTCCGCCGGGTTCAGGCGGTGATGTCCAGGCGCTCCCGCAGCACCGGGTGGGCGAACTCCAGGCCCTCGGCGAAGCGGCGGGCGGCGGCCACCGCCGACTCGCCGAGCCGCCGGATCTCGTTGCCGACGGAGCCCGCGATGTGCGGGCTGATCAGCACGTTCTCGCAGTCCCACAGCGGGTGGTCGGCCGGGAGCACCTCCGGCTCGGTCACGTCGAGAACGGCCCTGATCCGCCCGGCTCCCGCCAGTTCGGCCAGCGCGTCCTGGTCCACGACCGCGCCGCGCGCCGTGTTGAGCAGCATCGCCCCGGGGCGCATCGAGGCCATCAGCTCGCGGCTGACCAGGCCCACCGTCCCGGGCAGCAGCGGCACATGGACGCTGACGACGTCGCTCTCCCGGAAGACCTCGTCCAGGCCGGCCGGACGCGCGCCCAGGCGCTCGGCGTCCGCGGGCGCCACATACGGGTCGTAGAGGAGGGTGCGCAGGCCGAAGGGGCGCAGCAGGTCGAGCACGCGCCGGCCGATCAGCGAGGCGCCGAGCACGCCGACGGTCGAGCCGTAGTTGCCGAGCTCGGGCAGGCGCTGGTCCCAGGGCAGGCGGGCGCGGGCGGCGCGGTACTCGGAACTGATCTCCAGGACCCGCTTGTTGGCCAGCAGGATCATGGCCAGCGTGTACTCGGCGACGGGCAGCGCGTTGGCCCAGGCGGCGGACGAGACGCGGATGCCGCGCTCCCAGCAGGCGTCGGTGACATGGCCGCGCACGGTGCCCGCGGTGTGGACGATGGCCCGCAGGCGCGGTGCCCGTTCGAGCACCCCGGCGTCGATCGGCGGGCAGCCCCAGCCGGTGAGCAGCAGTTCCGCGTCCGCGAGCACATCGGCGGCGGCGGGGGCGGCGAGGTCCTCCAGGAGCGGCGGGTAGCGCAGGTCGGTCACCTCGGCGAGCCCGGCGAGGGTGTTGCCGGTCAGCAGTTGGTCGGCGGCGTGGCGGCTCATCGCGAGGGCGGCGGTGGGACGGGGGTCGGGCATGGTGCGCTCCAGATGTAAAAATACTTAACTGCCGTTGTGTGGCGGTGACATGGGGATGTCGGGTTCACCATGCCCGGGCGACGGTGCGGGCATGGGTCCGGAGCCTGGGCGCGAAGGAGGCGTGAAAGACCCCCGAGGCGGCGCCCATGGCGGCGGCGGACTCGTTCAGGAGGGAGTGCGCCACGTGCACGCGCCGCACGCGCCGGGCCACCGGGTAACGGTTGACGGCGGCGCTGATCTCCTCCAGGTAGATCGGGGCGACGGCGGCCGGGACGGCCGGGCCGCCGACGATCAGCAGGGCGGTGTCCAGCAGGTCGGTCACGCCGATGGCGCCGGTGGCCAGGACGCGGGCCGTGGAACGGAACGCCTCCACCGCGCGGGCGTCGCCGGCGGCAGCGGCGGCGACGACCTCCTCGAACGCGCTGGGCACCGGGCCCGTGTCGGCCGTGCCGGCCGTGCCGGCCGGATCGGGCCGCCGCGGGCGGGGGAGGACGCCGGAGGCGGTCGCCTTGTCCACCACGGCCGAGATCGGCGCGCACTCACCGGGCGCCGGCGCGTCTCCCGGCGCCGCCGGGGTGGGCTCCGGCGCGTGCGCGGGCAGGGCGAGCCCCGCGGCGACGGCCTTGGCGACCACCGCGGACATGGTGGCGCACTCGGGCACCATCAGCGGGCCGCCCTCGGGGGAGAGCTGGTTGGTCGTCAGCGCGCACAGCTCGCCGAACTCGCCCGCGTTCCCCGTGCGCCCCCGGTAGACGTCGCCGTTGAGGAAGGCGCCGCAGCCCGCGCCGGCGCCGAGGTACAGGTAGACGAAGTCCCCGGCGCGTTCGCCCGTTCCGATCCAGCGCTCGCCGATCGCCGCGGCCGTCGCGTCCTTCTCCACGGTGACGGGGATGCCGAGCCTGGCGGTCAGCTCCGCGCGGAGCGGCACGTCGCGCCACCCGTCGAACAGCGGCGGGTCCAGGATGACTCCGGCCTCGGTGTCCAGCGGACCGGGCACCGCGATGCCGATGCCGAGCAGCGCGTCGGAGGCGGGGCGGGAGGCGGCGATCCCCTCGCGGACCATGCGCGTGATGTGGTCGATGACCCAGTCCGGGTCATGGCGGTCGTGCAGCGGCAGCCGCCGCTGGTCCACCACCCCGCCGCACAGGTCGACCACCACCTGCGTGATCATCTCCGGGTCGAGGTGGATGCCGATCGCGCAGGCGGCGTCGGCCCGCAGCCGCAGCGGCACCCGGGGCTTGCCCTTGCCCGCCGGTCGGTGGGTGTCCTCGACGAGGAACGCGGAGGTCAGCAGGTTCCGCGTGATGCGGGAGACGGCCTGCGGGGTCAGGCCGGTGCGTTCGGCTATCTCGACGCGGCTGAGCGCGCCCGCCTCGCGGATGGACTCGATGACCAGCTTCTCGTTGAACGACCCGAGCGCGAGCTGGTCGAACGCGCGGGGCGCGCGCGGCGGGGGCTCGGGCGCGACGCCCTCGGCCGGGCGCTGCCAGGTGAACGGCGCCCGCACCTCGGGGCGTCCGGAGAGGGCGCCCACCAGGTGGTCGAGGGCGGGGCGGGCGGCGCGCGCCCGGCTCAGCAGCTCCAGCATCGCCAGGACGCACAGCGTGCCCGTCCAACTCATGAACTCGGCCGCGGAATGGCGCGTCTCGCGCTCGCCCGGCGGGGGGAGCGCGGCGGCGAGGGCGCCGTCCGCGTCCCAGAGCAGCAGGTGCAGCGTCTCGCCGCGGTGGGCCGCCCGCGCCGGGGCGAGACGCTGCACCTGCTGCTC
>NZ_LAVK01000456.1 GCF_001083795.1 Streptomyces sp. SBT349 | reverse complement strand
TCTGTTCTCGGTGGATTGCTTTGAGCATTCACGGAGAGTTTGATCCTGGCTCAGGACGAACGCTGGCGGCGTGCTTAACACATGCAAGTCGAACGCTGATCCGGTTTCGGCCGGTGATGAGTGGCGAACGGGTGAGTAACACGTGGGTAATCTGCCTCGCACTCTGGGATAAGCCCGGGAAACTGGGTCTAATACCGGATATACATCGATGGTCGCATGGCCTGTCGGTGGAAAGCTTTTGCGGTGTGGGATGGGCCCGCGGCCTATCAGCTTGTTGGTGGGGTAGTGGCCTACCAAGGCGACGACGGGTAGCCGGCCTGAGAGGGTGACCGGCCACACTGGGACTGAGACACGGCCCAGACTCCTACGGGAGGCAGCAGTGGGGAATATTGCACAATGGGCGGAAGCCTGATGCAGCGACGCCGCGTGAGGGATGACGGCCTTCGGGTTGTAAACCTCTTTCAGCAGGGAAGAAGCTTTTCGGGGTGACGGTACCTGCAGAAGAAGCACCGGCTAACTACGTGCCAGCAGCCGCGGTAATACGTAGGGTGCAAGCGTTGTCCGGAATTATTGGGCGTAAAGAGCTCGTAGGCGGTTTGTCGCGTCGGTTGTGAAAGCCCGGGGCTTAACCCTGGGTCTGCAGTCGATACGGGCAGGCTAGAGTTCGGTAGGGGAGACTGGAATTCCTGGTGTAGCGGTGAAATGCGCAGATATCAGGAGGAACACCGGTGGCGAAGGCGGGTCTCTGGGCCGATACTGACGCTGAGGAGCGAAAGCGTGGGGAGCGAACAGGATTAGATACCCTGGTAGTCCACGCTGTAAACGGTGGGAACTAGGTGTGGGCAGCATTCCACGTTGTCTGTGCCGCAGCTAACGCATTAAGTTCCCCGCCTGGGGAGTACGGCCGCAAGGCTAAAACTCAAAGGAATTGACGGGGGCCCGCACAAGCGGCGGAGCATGTGGCTTAATTCGACGCAACGCGAAGAACCTTACCAAGGCTTGACATATGCCGGATATCCCTGGAGACAGGGCTTCTCTTTGAGTCGGTGTACAGGTGGTGCATGGCTGTCGTCAGCTCGTGTCGTGAGATGTTGGGTTAAGTCCCGCAACGAGCGCAACCCTTGTCCTGTGTTGCCAGCAACGCCTTTCGGGGTGGTTGGGGACTCACGGGAGACTGCCGGGGTCAACTCGGAGGAAGGTGGGGACGACGTCAAGTCATCATGCCCCTTATGTCTTGGGCTGCACACGTGCTACAATGGCCGGTACAATGAGCTGCGATGCCGTGAGGTGGAGCGAATCTCAAAAAGCCGGTCTCAGTTCGGATTGGGGTCTGCAACTCGACCCCATGAAGTCGGAGTCGCTAGTAATCGCAGATCAGCATTGCTGCGGTGAATACGTTCCCGGGCCTTGTACACACCGCCCGTCACGTCACGAAAGTCGGTAACACCCGAAGCCGGTGGCCTAACCCCTTGTGGGAGGGAGCTGTCGAAGGTGGGACTGGCGATTGGGACGAAGTCGTAACAAGGTAGCCGTACCGGAAGGTGCGGCTGGATCACCTCCTTTCTAAGGAGCATATGGCCAGTCCCTGGGCGAGTGTCCCGGGGTGGTTGCTCATGGGTGGAACATTGACTATTCGGTGGTGCTGGTGGTTTCGCACGGTCTAGTACTGCTCCCTGTTGGGGGTGTGGAACGGTGTGTGGGGTTGCTGGTGGTGCTGGGCACGCTGTTGGGTGTCTGAGGGCATGGCTGCTTTTGCGAGTGGTGTGTCTTCGTTTGTTGGTTGAGAATTTCACAGTGGACGCGAGCATCTGTGGCCAAGTTTTTAAGGGCGCACGGTGGATGCCTTGGTACCAGGAACCGATGAAGGACGTGGGAGGCCGCGATAGTCCCCGGGGAGTTGTCAACCTAGCTGTGATCCGGGGGTTTCCGAATGGGGAAACCCGGCAGTCGTTATGGGCTGTCACCTGCCGCTGAATGTATAGGCGGTGTGGAGGGAACGCGGGGAAGTGAAACATCTCAGTACCCGCAGGAAGAGAAAACAACAGTGATTCCGGGAGTAGTGGTGAGCGAAACCGGATGAGGCTAAACCGTTTGTGTGTGATACCCGGCAGGGGTTGCGCAGGCGGGGTTGTGGGAGTGTGCATTGGTCGTTCTGCCGGACGGCCGGGGAGTGATAAACCATTGTGGTAGTCGAAGGGCATGCGAAAGGCCCGGCGTAGAGGGTAAGACCCCCGTAGACGAAACTGTGATGGCTCTCTTGTGTGTTTCCCAAGTAGCACGGGGCCCGAGAAATCCTGTGTGAATCTGGCGGGACCACCCGTTAAGCCTAAATATTCCCTGGTGACCGATAGTGGATAGTACCGTGAGGGAATGGTGAAAAGTACCGCGGGAGCGGAGTGAAAGAGTACCTGAAACCGTGTGCCTACAAGCCGTGGGAGCGTCGCACATCGAGGCTTGCCTTGGTGTGTCGTGACTGCGTGCCTTTTGAAGAATGAGCCTGCGAGTTTGCGGTGTGTTGCGAGGTTAACCTGTGATGGGGAGCCGTAGCGAAAGCGAGTCCGAACAGGGCGATTCGAGTAGCATGCCCTAGACCCGAAGCGGAGTGATCTAGCCATGGGCAGGGTGAAGCGTGGGTAAGACCGCGTGGAGGCCCGAACCCACCAGAGTTGAAAATCTGGGGGATGACCTGTGGTTAGGGGTGAAAGGCCAATCAAACTCCGTGATAGCTGGTTCTCCCCGAAATGCATTTAGGTGCAGCGTCGTGTGTGCTTGCCGGAGGTAGAGCACTGGATAGGTGATGGGCCTTACCGGGTTACTGACCTTAGCCAAACTCCGAATGCCGGTAAGTTGAGCGCGGCAGTGAGACTGTGGGGGATAAGCTCCATGGTCGAGAGGGAAACAGCCCAGAGCATCGACTAAGGCCCCTAAGCGTGTGCTAAGTGGGAAAGGATGTGGAGTCGCAGAGACAGCCAGGAGGTTGGCTTAGAAGCAGCCACCCTTGAAAGAGTGCGTAATAGCTCACTGGTCGAGTGATTCTGCGCCGATAATGTAGCGGGGCTCAAGTACACCGCCGAAGTCGTGTCACCACGCATCTGTGTGGTGGGTAGGGGAGCGTCGTGTGCCGGGTGAAGCGGTCCTGTAAGGGTGTCGTGGACGGTTCACGAGTGAGAATGCAGGCATGAGTAGCGATACACACGTGGGAAACGTGTGCGCCGATTGACTAAGGGTTCCTGGGTCAAGTTGATCTGCCCAGGGTAAGTCGGGGCCTAAGGCGAGGCCGACAGGCGTAGTCGATGGATAACCGGTTGATATTCCGGTACCCGCCATGGAGCGCCAGCGCTGAATCTTCTGATGCTAAGCCCGTGAAGCCGCTGGTGATCCCTTCGGGGTGATCCAGAGTGGTGGAGCCGGTGGTCCGAGGGAGTAGTAGGTGAGTGATGGGGTGACGCAGGAAGGTAGTCCATCCCGGGCGGTGGTTGTCCCGGGGTAAGGGTGTGGCCCGTCGTGCAGGTAAATCCGTGCGACATGAGGGTGAGACCTGATGCCGAGCCGATTGTGGTGAAGTGGATGATCCTATGCTGTCGAGAAAAGCCTCTAGCGATGTTTCATGGTGGCCCGTACCCGAAACCGACTCAGGTGGTCAGGTAGAGTATACCGAGGCGTTCGGGTGAACTATGGTTAAGGAACTCGGCAAATTGCCCCCGTAACTTCGGGAGAAGGGGGGCCGCTTCCGGTGAAGGACGTTTTCGTCCGGAGCTGGGGGTGGCCGCAGAGACCAGCGAGAAGCGACTGTTTACTAAAAACACAGGTCCGTGCGAAGCTGTAAGGCGATGTATACGGACTGACGCCTGCCCGGTGCTGGAACGTTAAGGGGACCGGTTAGCTGCTTCGGTGGCGAGGCTGGGAACTTAAGCGCCAGTAAACGGCGGTGGTAACTATAACCATCCTAAGGTAGCGAAATTCCTTGTCGGGTAAGTTCCGACCTGCACGAATGGCGTAACGACTTCTCGGCTGTCTCAACCATAGGCCCGGTGAAATTGCAGTACGAGTAAAGATGCTCGTTTCGCGCAGCAGGACGGAAAGACCCCGGGACCTTTACTACAGCTTGATATTGGTGTTCGGTTCGGTTTGTGTAGGATAGGTGGGAGACTGTGAAGCCTTGGCGCCAGCCTGGGTGGAGTCGTTGTTGAAATACCACTCTGATCGTGCTGGATGTCTAACCTGGGTCCGTGATCCGGATCGGGGACAGTGTCTGGTGGGTAGTTTAACTGGGGCGGTTGCCTCCTAAAGAGTAACGGAGGCGCCCAAAGGTTCCCTCAGCCTGGTTGGTTATCAGGTGGTGAGTGTAAGTGCACAAGGGAGCTTGACTGTGAGACTGGCGGGTCGAGCAGGTGCGAAAGCAGGGACTAGTGATCCGGCGGTGGCTTGTGGGAGCGCCGTCGCTCATCGGATAAAAGGTACCCCGGGGATAACAGGCTGATCTTCCCCAAGAGTCCGTATCGACGGGATGGTTTGGCACCTCGATGTCGGCTCGTCGCATCCTGGGGCTGGAGTTGGTCCCAAGGGTTGGGCTGTTCGCCCATTAAAGCGGTACGCGAGCTGGGTTTAGAACGTCGTGAGACAGTTCGGTCCCTATCCGCTGTGCGCGTTGGAGTCTTGAGAAGGGCTGTCCCTAGTACGAGAGGACCGGGACGGACGAACCTCTGGTGTGCCAGTTGTCCTGCCAAGGGCATGGCTGGTTGGCTACGTTCGGGAGGGATAACCGCTGAAAGCATCTAAGCGGGAAGCCTGCTTCGAGATGAGGACTCCCACCCACTTGATGGGGTAAGGCTCCCTGTAGACGACAGGGTTGATAGGCCGGAGATGGAAGCCTGGTGACAGGTGGAGTTGACCGGTACTAATAGGCCGAGGGCTTGTCCGCAGATGCTCGCGTCCACTGTGAATT
>NZ_LAVK01000455.1 GCF_001083795.1 Streptomyces sp. SBT349 | reverse complement strand
CTCGATCACCCGGGTGAGGTCGTCGGCGCCCGCGCTGCCGCCCGCGGGCGCCGACGACCTCACCCGGGTGCTGCGCCGCCCGCCGCCGCCCGTCCCCGACGTGCCGAGCGGGCACCGGAGGAACGCGGTCGCCGCCGCCGCGGGCGCCGTCGTGCTCGCCGTGCTCGGCACGGTGGTTGCGCTCGGCATGGGCGGCGAGTCCGAGGAGAGCGCCCCGGAGGACGGCGACAGGACCAGCCCCTCCCGGCTCGACGAGAGCCCGTCCGAGGAGGAGCCCGAGCCCTCGGGCTCGCCCAGCGACTCGCCCGAGGCCGAAGAGAGCCCGAGCCCTTCCGACCCGCCCTCCGAGTCCGAGACACCGGAGAGCCCCGGGACCACCGATCCGGGAACGCCCTCGGAGCCCGGCTCCGGCGGGGCCGGCGCCTCCGACGGCGGCCCCGGCGGAGGAGATCCGGGGGGCACCGACCAGGGTGGCGCCGACCAGGGCGGAACGGACGAAGGCGGAACGGACCAGGGTGGCGCCGACCAGGGCGGGACGGACCAGGGTGGCACGGACGAAGGTGGCGCCGACCAGGGCGGGACGGACCAGGGTGGCACGGACGAAGGTGGCGCCGACCAGGGCGGAACGGACCAGGGTGGCACGGACGAAGGTGGCACCGACGAGGGTGGGACGGACGAAGGCGGAACGGACGAAGGTGGCGCCGACGAGGGAACGGAGGCCGGGGCCGCCGAGGGCGCCGACGGCGGCCAGGACGCCGCCGCGGGCGGCGCCACGACGGCCGAGCCCTCACCCACGTGGTTCCGGTGGGGCTCCACCGCCTAGCGCCCGCGAACAGCCCTAGAACAGCCGCAGCTTGTCGTCCTCGACCCCGCGCAGCGCGTCGTAGTCGAGGACGACGCAGCGGATGCCCCGGTCCGTGGCCAGCGTCCTGGCCTGCGGCTTGATCTCCTGTGCGGCGAACACGCCCGAGACCGGGGACAGCAGCGGGTCGCGGTTGAGCAGCTCCAGATAGCGCGTCAACTGCTCGACGCCGTCGATCTCCCCGCGCCGTTTGATCTCCACGGCGACCGTCGCGCCCCCGGCGTCGCGGCCCAGGATGTCCACCGGCCCGATCGCCGTCGGGTACTCGCGCCTGACGAGGCTGAAGCCCTCGCCCAGCGTCTCCATCCGGTCCGCCAGAAGCTCCTGGAGGTGCGCCTCCACACCGTCCTTGATCAGGCCGGGGTCGACGCCCAGCTCGTGCGAGGAGTCGTGCAGGATCTCCGCCATCGTGATGATCAGCTTCTCGCCCGCCTTGTTCTGCACGGTCCAGACGGCGCCGCCGCCCTCCTCCTCCGTGCTCTCCTTCAGCGTGCACGGCGGCGACATCCAGTTGAGGGGCTTGTAGGCCCGGTCGTCGGCGTGGATCGAGACGGACTGGTCGGCCTTGACGAGGATCAGCCGCGGTGCCAGGGGCAGATGGGCGGTGAGCCGTCCGGCGTAGTCGACCGAGCAGCGGGCGATGACGAGACGCATGGACTCAGCCTAGAGGCTGCCGCCGCGGACCCCGACCGCGTCCGCCCGCCCCGGGACGGCGTAACGGGCGGCGCGTTCCGACACGGGTGAAACGTGCGTGAGGGGAGGGATCCGCCCGTGGCCAGATATGTGCCCGTTCCACTGACATGTACGGGTCCATCAGCCTACGGTGGGGCAGGGGGCGTCGCCGGCGTTCGGAACCAGCGGAGTGCGCGGTGACGGGGCGGCGGAGATGCTCCCGGCCCGTCCGCCAGACCTCCTTGCCAGGGGTCGCGAGAGGAGAATTCCATGTCGCTCGACGTCTCACCGGCGCTGTTGGAGCAGGCCGAGCGAGGCGAGGTCGACGAGGCGCAGTTCGTCGACTGCGTTCGAACATCGTTGCCTTTTGCCTGGCAGATGATCAGTGATCTGGTCGCCCGGCTCCAGGTCGACGGTGGCGACTTCGCCGACAACACCACGCCACCCCCGGACGAACAGGCGCGCGGTCAACTGCTGCGCGCCCTCGCCAGTGACGCCATCCGGGGTGCGCTGGAGCGCCACTTCGGCGTGAAACTCGCCTTCCAGAACTGCCACCGGGTGGCGGTCTTCCCGCTCGGTGCCGAGTCGGGTGCGACGCACACCCGGTTCACGTCGATTCGCAACCAGATACTCAACCAGTCGCCGGAGCTGCGGGACTGCTGACGGCGGTCTCGGGTGCTGCCGCTTCCACCGGTCCTGCCAGGTTCCCCAGGAGCGGCAGCACGTCCGCCGCGAGACGCCGCACGTTCGTCTCCGTCACCGCCATGTCGCCCGAGCCCTCCGCCAGCAGCGCGAAACGGGTGATGCCGGTGCGTTCCATGGTGGCCGTCAGCCGGTCCGCGCAGAGCTGCGGGTTCCCCACGGGGTGGATCTCGCACAGCAACTCGGTGTAGGCGAGCGGGTCGCGCATCTTCCGCGGGCCGCCGTCGAGCGTCTGGTGGGCCCCGAGCCCGCGCCGCAGCCAGCCGGGCAGCGAGCGCCGCAGCGTCTCGACCGCCTCGGTGTGGCTGTCGGCGACCTGCGCGATGCCCGCCGAGACGTGGTCGCCGTCGGGGCAGTGCCCGGCCTCCTCGGCGGCCTTGCGCCACAGCGCGACCATCTCGGACTTCTCCTCGTCCCCGATGTGCATGCCGAGCAGCATCGGCAGCCCGCGCTCCGCGGCCAGCCTGACGGTGCCCGGCGACGTACACGCCACCACCATCGGCGGCTGCGTCTCGGGGCGCGGCACGACCGGCACCTCCCTGAACCGGTACCAGTCGCCGTCCGCGCCCACGCGCGGCTCGCGCAGCCAGCGCAGCAGCAGGTCGAGCGACTCGGGGAAGCCGTGGGTCAGCTCCTCGACCCCGGAGCCGAACACCTCCAGGTCCACCCAGGGCCCCCCGCGCCCCACGCCCAGCGTGAACCGCCCCTCGCTCGCCAGGTGCAGCAGCGAGGTCTGCTCGCCGAGGGCCACCGGGTGGCCGGTGGTGAGGATGCTGATGGCGGTGCCGACGCGGATCCGCCGCGTCCGGCCGAGCAGGAGGGCGGCCAGGGTGACCGCCGAGGGACAGACGCCATAGGGAACGAAGTGGTGTTCCGCCACCCAGACCCCGTCGAGCCCCACCTCGTCCGCCACTTCCGCGGACCGTACGGCCCTGCGCAGCGCCTCGGCGTCGCTCTGACCCGGATACTGACCGGCCAGCACAAATGTTCCCATCCGCATCGGTCGCACCGCTGTCTACCCCTCTCACCGTGGTCCCTTCGGACTCCTCTGCCCCGATCTCCCTGTCGGCAATAACGCGGGACACCTGCCGGGGGCACGGGCCGCCGGTAAGTTTTCCGATGATCACCGAAAGCGCCCGAAATGCCGGTGGATACACTCGACGGCACAGGCCGTTCCACGATCCAGAGGTGTGTGCTCGTGTCCCCCCGTCGCAATCGCCCGCGCGCCGCCGACCGGCCGCAGGACCGCCGAGGCAGCGAGTACGGTCTGGAGCGGACGGAGCTGTGGCGGGGCGAGGAGTGGGTGGTGCGGCGCATCACGGGCGGCGCCGCGGCGAAGCACTACCGGTGCCCCGGCTGCGACCAGGAGATCCCGCCCGGGGTGCCGCACGTGGTCTCCTGGCCGCAGGCGGGCGCGGTCGACGACCGCCGCCACTGGCACGGCTCCTGCTGGAACGCGCGCGACCGCAGGGGAGCCCGGCCCGCGCGGTCGCGGAACGCGCCACGCTACTGATCCGGCGGTGCGGCCACGCGGCGATCCGCCGCGGTCTCGCCGTTACGCGTCCGTGGAGTTGAGCTTGGCGTAGGCGGCGATCAGCACCGCCACCGTGATCACGGCGAGCAGGCCGAGAAGCGACCAGCCGCCGTTGGGCTCGTCCCCCATGATCGGGATGTCGAAGAGCGAGGCCAGGCCGTTGAGCGGCGAGTACTCGATCAGCTTCTCCCGGGCGGTCTCCAGGCTCTCGCCGACCAGGAACAGCCCGGCCAGCAGCGGGAGCAGCACGATGCCGAGCATGGTGGTGATGGCGCCCGCCGAGTGCCGCAGCAGCGCGCCCACGGCGAGCGCGAGGAGGCCGAGCACCGAGACATAGAGCGCCGCGCCGACGGTCGCGCCCACCACCTGGCCGGTGGTGGCGACGAGTTCGCCCCTCTCGATCGACTCCGACATGGCCACGTCGTCCCAGGCGTACTCGGGGACGGACTGGTCGCTCAGCAGGGCGCTCTGGATCAGGGCGGTCGGCACGCAGGCGGCGAACGTCATGAGGAAGGAGAGCAGGAAGAACACGATCGCCTTGGCCGTCAGCACGCGCCCGCGCCGGGGGCACGCGGTGAGGGTGGTGCGCATCATGCCGGTGCTGTACTCGGAGGAGATGACGAGGACGCCCAGGGTGATGACGCAGATCTGGCCGAGCATCAGGCCGAAGAAGCCGCCGGCCAGCAGGGGCATGCCGACGTAGTCGTCGCCGCTGACGGAGACGGCGAAGAGCAGGCCGATGCCCACCGTGAGGACGAACATCATGACCAGCGTCCACACCGTGGAGCGGACCGTGCGGATCTTCGTCCACTCGGAGGCGATCGCGTGCCCGAGGTGCGCGCGGGCGGCCGGGAGCGGCGCGGGACCCGCGGGGGCCTGGACGGGCGGCAGGTGGGGCGAGGCCTGCTGCGGCAGCGGGATCGAGGCGGTCATCGGGCATCCTCGGTGTTCGGCGGGGTCGGGTCGGCGTCGTCACCGGCGGGCGGCGGCGCCGGGGCCGCGACGGCGGGGACGCCGAGGGCCACGGTCGCGCCGGGCGGCGGGGCGTCCAGCGTGCGGACGGGGGTGCCGAGCGTCATCGTGGCGCCGCCTGTCGGCGGGGCGTCCCGCGGCGCGGGCGCTGGGGCGGCCGTCGGCTTCGGCACGGCCGCGGGCACCGCCCCCGCCGCCGGTGACTGGACCGCGGACCCCACGCGTCTCTCGTTCTCCGTCATGGGCACCACGGACCTCCACGGCAACGTCTTC
>NZ_LAVK01000454.1 GCF_001083795.1 Streptomyces sp. SBT349 | reverse complement strand
GGCATGGAGGGGGCGAGGTCGCGGGTGATGGGGACCATGCCGGTGCCGTAGGCGTCCGGGACCCAGACGACGGGGCCGCGTTCGGCGGCGAGTTCGATCGTGGTGGGGGTGGTGGGCTTCGGCTGGTCGTGGAGCTGGTGGGTGTGGTGGGTGAGGTGGTGGTGGTTCACCGGCTGCTCCTTGCGGTGATGCCGGGGCGGATGGCCCAGGGGGGTGGGGTGGTGATGCGGTAGGTGCCGGGGCGCCACCAGGTCTCGCGCAGCAGTCCGCTGTCGAGCAGCGTGACGAGGTGGTGGGCGAGCCAGTGGGTGGTCTGACCGGTGCAACGGGCGATGTCGACCAGATCGCTGTGGCTCACGGTGCGGTGTCCGGCGGCGATCCGGTGAGCGAGGTGCCGGTCGATGGCCTGTGCTGTCTGCTCGGGCGAGCAACGGCGCGGCAGGCGGTCGGCGACGTCACGGCGGATGAGTCCGATGAGCCGGTCGGTGTGGCCGTGGGTGAGGTTGATCGTGGCGGTGTGGTCCCAGTCGTCGGGCTGGCGGATGACCAGCCGGGCGGCGGCCTTGTCGGGGTCCGGGGTGGGGGTGGTCCAGGCGCGTAAGGCGGCGGCCAGGATGCGGGCCGCGCGGGGTTTCACGGGTGTCCGTTCCTCTCCGGGGGCCGGTGTCAGAACGGGGTGTCAGAACGCGCGCCGCGTCGCGGGCGTGCACGCGTTGCTATAGGTGGATGGGGGTGTCAGAAGTTCTGACACCCCGTTCTGACACCGCTGACACCCCGTTCTGACACCTCCGGCACCCCAGGTGGGTGTCAGAAGGTGTCAGTGCTGGTCGGCGGGGGTGTCAGGCGTTGGCGGGCTCGGGGTAGAGCAGGCGGTAGGTGCCTTCGTCGCCGGTTTCGGCGAGGTGGAGTCCGGCGTCGGCCAGGTCACCGAGCTGCTCGCTCAGCCAGGCCCGGGAGCGGTTGAGGCGGCCGTCCTTGCCCCAGAACGGGGAGAAGTCCCGTGGGCCGATCAGCTCGCGGTCCTCCTCGCGGAACTCCTCCAGCACGGCGAGCAGTTCGGCCTCTGCCTCGCCGGGGGTCAGGCGCCGCCGGGGCGTGCGTCCGGTGGTCGGCTGCCCGAGGGGCCACACCTGGTCCGGCTGGATGGGCGGGATCTCGCGGTCCGGGTCCACGTCGGGGTCCGGGGTGTCGTCGTCGTGGAGGCCGGCGGCCTCCATGATGGCCTGCTCGACGCGCCGGTCCAGGGCGGCTTCGCGCTCCTCCTCCTCGTCGTGGTGGGTGCGCACGGTGTGCCTCTCCTGCGGGACGGCGATGCTGTCGGCGGTGTGGCGGACGCGGTCGGCGTATGCCTCACCGGCCGCCCGTGCGGTGACCGGGTCGGCGCTCGGGCGCGGGGCGATGGCGAGGGTTCCGGCGATCTGCTCGTCGGTGATGTTGTAGGTGCGCAGCGGCATGACGTAGCGCTCCTCCGGGACGCCCGGGGCCACCAGGTAGGCGTAGCCCGGCCGCCGGTTCTCCCACGCCTCCGGGCGGGCACCGGCGTCGCGGACGTCCTCCGGCAACGCCATGTCCGCCGTGGTGGAGCCCTTGACGCCGAAGCAGAGGATCCCGCCCAGCTGCTCGCGCACATCGGTCGGCATGCTCGTGGATGAGGGGCGCTGCTGGCTCAGCTCGACGGTGATTCCGGCGGAGCGGGCCTCCTGGACGATTCCCTCCATCTCGACGTCGCCGGAGCGGAAGAGCTTCGCGGACTCCTCGAACCAGGCGACCATGTAGGGCATGCCGAGCTTCTCGTAGACCTCCGGGGTCCAGTTCTTGAAGCCGTGGCGGCCCATGAGGTCGGCCCGCGCGGTGATCACCTGCGGGAGAGCTGCGGCCATGGCCTCGGCCCCGGCCATCGTGGTCTCGCACCAGTCCATGTAGGGCATGAACGGTCCGAAGGTCTGCTGACCCTTGCTCGGGTCGGCGCCCCAGACGATGACATCGCGCCTGGTCAGCACCTCGGTCACCACCACCGACCACCCGGCGCTCTTGCCCGAGCCGTTCATGCCGAACACGCCGAAGTGCGTGGCGTTACGGCCGGTCGCCAGGTCGGCAGGCAGCCACAACTCAGCGACCTGGCCGTCCTCGTAAGGGCCGATCGGGATCGCGTCGGTGATGGAGCCACCGAGGTTGGCGGGCCCCGGCCACGGGGTGGACTCCTTGAGCATGTCGGTCGGCACGATCACCAGGTCGGGCCGGTCGGCCCGCTCCGGGTCGGGCAGGATGCGGATGCTGGTGGGTGAGATGCCCAGCTCCACGGCCATGGCCTCGATCCGGTTGCCCAGCTCGCCGGGGGTGATGCCGTCCAGCTGGAGTGGCGCGGTGACCTTGTTGGGCTCGACGTCCGGCTTCTTGCGGAGCTTGGCGCGGGCCTGGCCGATCGACTTGACCAGCACACCGGTCTCGCTCGGGCCGCCGGCGGCGGCGTCGCGGACCTTCAGGGCGGTGACCACGTTCCACGTCCCGGCCAGCGCGGCGCCGCCGATACCGAGCGTGGAGATCAGAACGGGGTCGAGCGGGTCGGTGACGGTGGCCACCAGCAGGTAGCCGGTACCGGCGCCCGTGGAGAGCGTGGCAAGGGCCCGGCGGAGCGCGGCGGTTCCCTTGCTGGCCACCCAGGTGGCCACCGTCAGGCCGCCGGCCGCGAGCGTCATCGCGGCGGCGGCGGCCGGGGAGTCGCCCCACACGAGGTGCGTGGCGACGCCGGCAGGGACCTCGGCGACCAGCGCCGCCCAAGGCCGGGCATGGGGAGTGAGAAGCTTCGCGATCTTGGCCGTGTCAGCCACCGAAGTGCTCCTGTCAGTTGAAGGTGAAGGGGGCTCGGGGCTGCTGCGCGGCGCGGGCCTTGCCGATCTTCCGAAGGTCGGACTCGAACTCGCGCTCAAAGCTCGCGTAGAGGGCGGCGGCCTGCTTCGCGACGACCTTCTCCGCGCTCGCGATGGCCTTCAGGTGCTTCGCCACCCGCCGGGCGCGCATCCGCGCCCCTGCCAGCGAGCCGTCCGAGGCCGGGATGTGCCGCAGCACCTGCACCAGGTGCTCGTAGTCCATGCCGCGTTCCACGGCCCGGTTGCGGCCCTGCTTGCGCAGATGCTCGGAGAACGCCCGGATGTCCTCGTTCGTCATGAACTCCGCACCCGGCGTGCCCTTGGCCTCACCAGCGGCGCTCTGGCCGACCGCAGCACCCGCCGACCGGCCGGAGTTCTTGTTGATGTTGATCGTCAGACTGCGGTTCTTGGTTCGCTCACGGTGCGTGGACCGCGAACGCTGGACGTGCGTGGCCGCCCGCTCACGGCGCAGCCGGTCCCGCTCGGTGCGAGCGGCCTCGCGGTCGGTGCGCGCGGCGGCCTTCCGCTGCTGCTTCGCGGCCTCGCTCGCCGCGCGCCTGTCCTCCACCGTCGGCCGCACCCGCGTTGGCGGGGACGACGGAGGCGGCGGGACGACGACCGGCCGGGTACGGGGTGGGGTACTCACTGATCTCCTCCTTGAGGAGCCGACCGCCAGGGAGGCGGCCGACCCCGGGTTGATGAGCCCGGCGGAACACCGGGCCAGATCACTCGGAGACGGCGGTCATGCCGCCGCTGACAATCGCGTCGATCACCTGCGGCGGGCAGCCGTCGCGTTCGAGTTGCCGCCGCAGGATCGCGGCCGTGCGGCGCTGTGCCTGCCGGGCGGCGATGGCAGCAGCGGCCTGCTGGCGGCGCCGCTGCTCCACCGCCCGGGCGGCCCACGCCTGGTAGCAGGCGTCGTGGGCGGGCCATCCGGAGGGCGTGGAACGCTCCGTCGTGGGCTTGCCGCAGTGCTGGCAGGGCCGCTCGGTCCGCGCGGGGCAGGCCGGTTGGTGTGCCTCCCACTCCTGGACGAGCAGGGCAACCGCCTGTTCCCCGCGAGCGGTGGCGCTGGTGCCGCAGCGGCACCAGTACGCGCCCTCGGGCGGGCGGGCGGTGTACGGGGAGAACGGCCGGTCCGGCCTGACCGGGGCACTGACCCAGATGCCTGGGAACCCGGGGCCCGGCCGCAGGTCACCCGGCATGGCACTGGTTGCAGCAGCCCAGCGAGCGCGGGATCACGTAGTCGCACACCTGCCGGCACTGGGGGCAGGTCCGCCGAGCCTTGAGCGCCACGTCGATCGCGGCCCACTTCGCGGGGGTCATCGGCCGCACCGGCAGGGCCAGGGAGACGTGGTAGAGGTAGGCGACCAGCGGCTCCCGGGTCCGGCGACGCAGGCGCATGACCTGCGCCGCCGGTTCCTGACCACCCGGCCGTAACCCCATCGCCCGCAGCTGCCGCCGCGTGGCGAGTCCGTCCGGTGCCCAGCGCCATGGCCAGGTCGGGATGCCGTGCCGCGTGCCGTCCGGGTCGTAGACCTCGGCATAGGCGGTGGTCACGACGCCGCCGCTTCGGCGTCGAGGATCAGGTGTCCGATGTGTTCGGCCGCGGCGGGGATGACGGCGTTGCCGTAGGCGCCAAGCTGCTCCACCTGGTGGGGAATCCCATCAGCCAGGCGATCCACTCGGGGTTCGGCAGCAAGCCACGCACGCGCGGCCTGCCCTCTCGCAGCCACCGGAAGGCCATGTAGTCCTCCAACTGCGAGCGGTGCTCTCCCCGTTCGGCCCTGGCCCACGCGATCCCGTGTGAGCCCATGGAGGCCCGGGGGGTGGGCCAGGAGGAGGACCCGTTCACGGGCAGCCTGGGGGGCGCCGAACTCGGGCGCCGAAAGCACTGCCCATTCCGCATCGAACCCGCACGCGGCCAGGTCACCGAGCACCCATCCGAAGGCGTCGGCATCTCGAACAAGGTCTCCGACGTTCTCCACGACGACGTAGCGGGGTCGTACGTGGCGAACGACGGCAGCCATCGCGGGCCACAACCATCGCACGTCGGCGATGCCCAGGAGCTTCCCGGCGAGGCTGAAGGGCTGGCAGGGGAAACCGCCGGCGACCACGTCAACCGTGGGTCGGGGGTGGGCGTCCCACCAGGCG
>NZ_LAVK01000453.1 GCF_001083795.1 Streptomyces sp. SBT349 | reverse complement strand
GGGCGGGGACGGCGGCGCGGTGACGGCCGCGGGGACCTACCCGATCGAGAGCCTGGACCCGCACGGCGCGCAGGGCGCCTCCACCGGCACGCAGTTCGCCGGGCAGGCGCTGTTCAGCCGCCTGGTCAAGCCCGAGGCGGACGGCACGCTCACCTCCGACCTGGCCGAGTCCTGGGAGGCCAACGAGGACGTCACCGAGTGGACGTTCACCCTCCGCGAGGGTGTGACCTTCTCGGACGGGCGGGAGGTGACGGCCGAGGACGTGGTCGCCTCGTTCGAGCGGATGATGAGCCTCGACGGGCCCAACGCGGCGAACTTCCCCGGCGCCACCATGACCGCGCCCTCCCCCACCGAGGTGGTGCTGACCAGCCCGGTGCCCGACGCCTCGGTCCCCGGCAAGCTGGTGCTCTTCTACGTGCTGCCCGCGGGGGTCGCGGCGGACGACGCGGAGTTCTTCGGCGACCCCGTGGGCTCGGGCCCGTTCACCGTGGACGGGTTCACCCCGGGCGAGACGCTGGAACTGGTGCCCAACGAGGAGTACGCGGGCGACGTGCCGCGGGCCGGGCGGGTGGTCGTGCGGAACATCCCCGAGCTCTCCGCCCGGCTGACCGCGCTGCGCACCGGCGAGGTGGACGTGGTCTGGGGCATCCCGGACGACCAGCTGGCGACGCTGGAGGGCGAGGAGGGGCTGACCGTGGAGACGGTGCCGAGCACCGCCGAGTTCACCATGTGGTTCAACTCGGGGGTGCCCGCGCTGGAGGACGCGGCGGTGCGGCGGGCGCTGTGGCAGGCCGTCGACTTCGGCACGATCATCGAGCAGCTGTACCCCGAGACCGGGGAGCCCGCCGACGCGCCCGTCTCGCCCGTCGTGCTCGGATACGCGCCGCAGGAGCCGGTGGAGCACGACCCGGAGGCGGCGCGGGCCGCGCTGGAGGACGCCGGGTTCGACTTCTCGCGGACGCTGCGCCTCCAGTTCGCCAACGCCGAGTTCCGCCCGTTCATCCAGGCCGTGGTCTCCGACCTGGAGGAGATCGGGGTGCGCGTCGAACCGCTGGAGAAGGAGCAGGCCGTCTTCACCGAGGACCTGCTCGCCCTCAACTGGGACATCAACTTCCAGCAGCTGGCCACCCCGACGTTCGACGCCGCGAGCAACCTGGGCCGCCTCTACCCCTGCGAGGCGGGGCGCAACGGCTACTGCAACCCGGAGCTGGACGAGCTGCTGGCCGCCGCCGCGGGGACCGCCGACGAGGCGGAGCGGACCGCTCTGTACGGGGACGCGAGCGAGATCATCTGGCGGGACGCGGTGGGCATGTACCCGATGGCGGTGTCCATCGCCTACGCCTGGAACGACGGCCTGGAGGGCATGGAGCCGGACGCGAGCGGGCTGCCCGACTTCTCCGGCGTGGTGAACGGATCGTGATCGCCGAGAAGGCGCCCCCCGCCGCGCCGGGCTCCCTGCTGCGGATCGACGGGCTGACCGTCGACCTGCCGGGGACGCCCCGGGTGGTGGACGGCGTGTCGTTCGGCATCGGCGAGGGCCGCACGGTCGGGCTGATCGGCGAGTCGGGCAGCGGCAAGACGATGACCGCGCGGGCCGTGATCGGGCTGCTGCCCGAGGGCGGCGAGGCCGGGGGCCGCCTGGAGTGGCGCGGCGAGGACCTGCTGCGCGCGGACGCGGCCAGGCGCCGGGCGGCGCGCGGGCGCGAGATCGCGATGATCTTCCAGGACCCGCTGGCGGCGCTCAACCCGACGCAGCGGATCGGCCGTCAGGTGGGCGAGATCCTGCGCCGCGCCGGGCGCCCGCGGGCCGAGGTGGAGCGGCGGGTGGTCGAGCTGCTCACCCTCGCCGGGGTGCCCGAGCCCGCGGCACGGGCGCGCCGCTACCCGCACGAGCTCTCGGGCGGCCTGCGGCAACGGGCCATGATCGCGCTCGCCCTGGCCGGTTCGCCCGCGCTGCTGCTGGCCGACGAGCCGACGACCGCGCTCGACGTCACGGTGCAGGCACGGATCCTGCGGCTGCTGCGCTCGGTGCAGCGGGCCGAGGGCCTGGCGATGCTGCTGGTCAGCCACGACCTGCGGGTGGTGGCCCACACGGCGGACGAGGTGGTCGTGATGTACGCGGGGCGCGTGGCGGAACGCGGCGGGGCGCGTTCACCGCGGTGGACGGCGTGGATCTGTCGGTCGGGCCCGAGGAGACGCTGGGCCTGGTCGGCGAGTCGGGCTCGGGCAAGACGACGGTGGCCCGCTGCGTCACGGGTCTGGTGCGGCCCGACGCCGGCACGCTGACGTTCGGCGGCCGTCCGCTGGAGCGGGCCGGGCGGCGCTCCGGGGAGCTGCGGCGCGCCATCCAGATGGTGTTCCAGGACCCGCGGTCCTCGCTGAACCCGCGGATGACCGTGGCCTCGGTGATCGGCGAGGCGTGGCGCACGCACCCGGCCGCGGCGCCGCCGGGCGACCGCGAGGAGGCGCTGCGGCGGCTGCTGGCCGACGTGGGGCTGGACGGGGAGGTGGCGCGCCGCAGGGCGGGCGAGCTGTCCGGCGGTCAGTGTCAACGGGTGTCCATCGCCCGGGCGCTGGCGGTCTCGCCCGAGCTGCTGGTGTGCGACGAGGCGGTCTCGGCGCTGGACGTGTCGGTGCAGGCGCAGATCCTTCGGCTGCTGGTCGAGCTGCGCGGAACGCACCGGCTGGCGCTGCTGTTCATCACGCACGACCTGGGCGTGGTGCGGCAGATCGCGGACCGGGTGGCGGTGATGCGCCGGGGCGTGATCGTCGAGGAGGGCCCGGCCGAGCAGGTGCTCGGGAACCCGCGGCACGAGTACACCCGCGCCCTGCTGGACGCGGCGCTCGACCTGGACACCGCGCCGGAGCGCGAGCCGGGCGCGGGCCCGGAGCCCCACGACAAGGGAGAGGTGACCGCGTGAGTACGGTGCTGCCCGTTCCGGCGGGGTGGAACACCTGGGACGTGCGCCATCACACGGGCATGAGCCACCTGCCCTCCGGGCCGCGCGTGCGGTTCGGCCTGGTGGGCGAGGACGGGCCGGTGGTGGACGGGTTCACCTGGCGGGACGGCCTGGTCCGGCTGGGGCACCACGCCGTGGACGGCTCGTTCGCCGAGGTGACCGTCGAGGCCGGGGGCGTGGCGCTGCGGCTGGCGTTCGGTGGCGGCACGGGCGACGTGCTGCACGCCACGGCGGAGACGGCCGGGGCGGCGGTCCTGGTGGTGGAGGGCGGCGGCGCGGACGGCGACGGGGGCTGGGACGTGGACGTCTCCCCCGCCACCGAGCCCGCGACGCGCCCCGACGGCGCGCGGGTGTGGACGTTCCCGCCCGGGGGCGCCGCCGTGCGCGTCGCGCCGCCCGGCACGCCGGGCTCGGTGGCCGACACCCCGGGCGCGCTCGCCGCGCGCCGCGCCGGCGCGGAGGCGGCGCGGCTGCGTTCCTCCGGCTGGCTCGGCGACGCGGCCGACGCCCTCACCCGGGCCGTCACCTGGAACACCGTGTACGCCCCGGGACCCGGCCGGGTGATGACCGTGACCTCCCGCGACTTCGTGTCGGCCGAGCGGCGCGGCTTCTACGGCACCTGGGCGCTGCACGCGTGGGACACGTTCTTCACGGGCCTGGCCGCCACCGCCGTGGACCGCGCCTACGCGCGGGGCGTGTTCGGCCAGATCCTTCCGCACGCCACCGCCTCCGGCATGATCCCCAACCGGGTCTCCGACGAGCGGGGCCGCACCGACGACCGTTCGCAGCCGCCGGTGGGCGCGTTGACCGTGTACCGGGCGTATCTGGCGGGCGGCCTCAGCCATGCCACCCGCGACCGGGCGCTGCTGGAGGAGACGTTCCCCGCGCTGCTGGCCTGGCACGACTGGTGGCCGCGCGCCCGCCGGGGCCCGCACGGGCTGCTCGCCTGGGGCTCCGATCCGGTCGAGGGCGACGCGGAGTCGGCGACGCTGGACCGCGCCAAGCGCGAGTCGGGCCTCGACGATTCGCCGATGTACGACGAGGCCGCCTACGACCCGGCGACGGGCACCATGGACCTGGCCGACGTCGGGCTGAACGCGCTGCACATCGCGGACGCCGAGGCGCTGGCCGACATCGCGGGCCTGCTGGGCGACGCGGCGGCGGAGTGCCGCCTGCGTGCCGAGGCGGCGGGGGCGCGCGCCGCGGTGGACGCGCTGCTGTGGGACGAGGAGGCCGGGGGGTACCGCAACCTGCGGGCCGCCGGCGGCCACGACCCGCATGTGGCGCCCACCCTGCTCTACCCGCTGCTGGCCGGGGTTCCCGACGAGGAACGGGCCCGCGCGGTGGCCGAGGCGCTGCTGCGGCCCGGGACCCTCGGCGGGGAACGCCCCCTGCCCAGCGTGGCGAGGGACGACCCGGGGTTCGCCGCCACCTACTGGCGCGGCCGGATCTGGGCGCCGATGGCCTACCTGGCCGTCGAGGGCCTGCGGCGTTACGGGCTGCGGGCGGCGAGCCGCCCGGTGGTCGACGCGCTGCTGCGGCTGTTCCTCGACGAGTGGCGTCTGCACAGCCACGTCCGGGAGAACTACCCGGCCGCGCCGGACGAGGACCTCACCGGACTGCCGGCCCGCTCGGACGGCCTGATGGCCTGGGGCGGTCTGCTGGGGCACCTGGCGTTCGGCGAGCTGGCCGACGCCGCGCCGGGCGGCTGGCGCTTCGCGCACCCGGGCGAGCCCGCCGGGCTGACGGGCCTGCCGCTGGGCGAAGGCCGCCTGTCCGTGGACGCGGGCGACCGGCTCACCGTGTCACTGGACGGCCTGCCGCTGCTCGACGCGTCGCCCTCCGTGGTGATCAGCGGCTACGAGCGGACCGCGACCGTCGTCAGGGGCACCGCCGAGGGCACGGGCGACGTCCTGGTGACCCCGCCGGGCGGTGGCGCGCCGGTCCGGCTCGCCGTCGAGGGCGACGCCCGGCGCTTCGAGATCCCGGGGGTCCCGCGCGTCCCCGGTCCCGGCTCCCATCTCTTATAACCATCTGACGC
>NZ_LAVK01000452.1 GCF_001083795.1 Streptomyces sp. SBT349 | reverse complement strand
GGGGTTCGGCGGGGCTCGCGGGCCTGTACGGCGGCGTGCTGCCGCCGAGCATCGCCCACGCCGGCCCGGCCGGTGGGCAGATGCTGGGCCAGGCCATGGGCAACATGAGCCAGCGGGCTCAGGTCGCCAACCAGATGGCGATGCGCGAAGCGGCCCAGGGCGGGCGCCCGTTCATGCCCCCGCCCGCGATGGCGGGCGCGGCGGCGGGCGCGGGCGCCGGCGCCGGGGGGCAGCGGCGCGGCACGCCGGGACACCAGAACCGGCGGCCCACCGACCTCACCGAGGACCCCCGCGTCTGGGCTCCCACCCGCAGCGCCGCCCGAGGCGTCCTGGGCGAGTAGCCCGTTCCACGAGAAGACGAGAAGACGAGAAGAAGGGAGAACGCACGTGTCCGCAGACGGTCTCTGGTACATCCCCGAGGGCTATCGGGAAGCCGCCCGTGCCAACACCGACACCGCGGAGGCGGCGGAGAGCGCCCGGCGTCTCCTCGGCCAGGTGCAGGTCAACGCCGCGAGCTGGGGCGGGGCCGACGCGTTCGTGAACGCCCTCACCACCACCCGTGACACGCAGGCCCGGGGCACCGCGGCGGCGGCGGAGGGCAGGCAGAACATGGCCGCCGCGGACGAGCGGGTCGCCGCCCTCGGCGAGGAGGTGGACGCCGCCGCCGGGCAGGTGCTCGGCGGCGCGTCCGCCGGGGCGCGGATCGATCGGACCATCGCCGACGGCCTGTAGGGGCCCCGCCGGCACGCGCGCGTCCCCGGCACGAGACAGGAAGGGAGTGGATCACTCATGCTGGATCCCGGCCATCCCCGCTTCACGCACCAGGGAGCGGCGCGAGACGGCGAGTCCTCGGGGGGGAACGGCCGATGACCGCCCCCACCACCCTCGTCCGCCGCCCCCCGCGGGCCGCGCAGCCGGCCGTCCCCGACCAGGAGGTGGTCGTCCAGGCGCCGCCGATGCTGCCGCAGCCGGAGGACGCCAACGCCTGGATGATGGCGTTGCCCGCGCTGAGCGGGCTCGGCTCCGTGATGTACATGGTGACGATGGGGCGGGGCCCCATCGGATACATCGTCGGCGCGATGTTCCTCGTCTCCTGTCTCGCCATGGTCGTCGGCGCGATCGTCTGGCACCGGGCCAAGACCCGGAGCATCGCGCGCAACGACCGGCGCGAGTATCTGCGGTACCTGGAGCACACGCGCGCCGAGGTGCGGCGGACGGCGCAGGCGCAGCGCGAGGCGCTGGAGTGGAACGCCCCGGGGCCGGGGACGCTGTGGGCGGTGGCGGAGAGCCGCCGGATCTGGGAGCGGCGCAGCAACGACGCCGACTTCGGCGTGGTGCGGGTCGGGACCGGGCCGCGGTTCCTGGCGACGCCGCTGGTGGCGGCCGAGACAGCGCCGGTCGAGGACCTCGATCCGCTGAGCGCGGTGGCGTTGCGGCGCTTCGTGGACACCCACGCCGTGGTGCCGGACCTGCCGTTGCAGGTGGCGTTGCGGCGCTTCGCCGCCGTGGCCGTCACCGGCGAGGAGTCACGGGCGTGGGCGCGCGCGATCGTGGCGCACGCGGTGACGTTCCACTCCCCGAAGAACCTGCGGGTCGTGGTCTGCACCTCCGACGTCGAGGACCCGGAGTGGGCCTGGGTGAAGTGGCTCCCGCACGCGCACCACCCGCAGGAGGTCGACCACGTCGGGCCGGTGCGGATGACGCACCAGGCGCTGAGCGTGCTGGAGGAGTGGCTCGGCCCGGAGCTGACCCGTCGCACGCGCTTCAGCCGCGACGCCGAGCCGGACCCCGAGCTCCCGCACCTCCTCGTCGTGCTCGACGGCGGCCTGGTCACCGGCGTCGAGGCGCTGCTCGACCCGGGCGGGCTCCAGGCGGTCACCGTGGTCGAGGTGAACGGGCGGGCGGCCGGGCCGCTGGTGGAGGGGCACGGCGTGCGGCTGGAGATCGACGGCGGCGATCTGGCGGTGGTGGCGGGCGAGACGCGGGACGCGCTGGGGCGGGCCGACGGGCTGTCGCTCCCGGAGGCGGAGGCGCTGGCGCGCCGGCTGGGGCGCTACCGCGTGGACGCGGGCGCCACGGCCGCCGACGCCGAGGACCTGACCACGGTGGTGAACACCCTGCCGAGCCTGCTCGGGATCGCCGACCCCGGCCAGCTCGACCTGGAGGCGCTGTGGCGGCACCGCCCGATGCGGGACCGGCTCCGCGCGCCGCTGGGCGTCTCGGCCGACGGCGGGCTGCTGGAGCTGGACATCAAGGAGTCGGCGCAGAACGGCATGGGACCTCACGGCCTGCTGGTCGGGGCGACGGGGTCGGGCAAGTCGGAGCTGCTGCGCACCCTGGTGCTCGGCATGGTGGCCACGCACCCGTGCGAGCACCTCAACCTGGTCCTGGTGGACTTCAAGGGAGGCGCCACGTTCGCCGGCATGGCGGACCTGCCGCACGTCGCCGCCGTCATCACCAACCTTGAGGACGACCTGTCCATGGTCGACCGCATGCAGGAGGCCCTCTCGGGCGAGATCAACCGCCGCCAGGAGGTGCTCCGCGACGCGGGCAACCTGGTCTCCGTCCGCGACTACGAGCGGGCCCGCCAGCGCGGGGCGAGCCTGCCGCCGCTGCCGAGCCTGTTCATCGTCGTCGACGAGTTCTCCGAACTCCTGGCCCAGAAGCCGGACTTCGCCGATCTGTTCGCGCAGATCGGGCGGCTGGGACGGTCGCTCGGCCTGCACCTCCTCCTCGCCTCCCAGCGCCTGGACGAGGGGCGGCTGCGCGGCCTGGAGGCGCACCTGTCGTACCGCGTCGGGCTGCGGACGTTCTCCGAGTCGGAGAGCCGCACCGCCATCGGCGTCCCGGACGCCCACCGCCTGCCCAACGCGCCGGGGCACGGCTATCTGAAGACGGACACGGCCACGCTGCGGCGTTTCCGGGCCGCGTACGTCTCGGGCCCCTACCGCACCGGCGAGGACGGCGGCGGCCGGGCGCTCGGCGGCGCTCTCGGCGTTCGCGCGTTCCCCGCGGGGCACGTACCGGTGCCGGCCGAGCAGCGGCCGGAGCGGGAGCCGGAACCGGCCCCGGAGCCGGACGAGTTCGGCGAGGACGAGGAGCTCGGCACCACCGTGCTGAGCGTGATGGTCGACCGCATGGCCGGTCAGGCGCAGCGCGCCCACCAGGTGTGGCTGCCGCCGCTGGACGCGCCCGAGCCGCTGGACACCCTCCTCGGCGACCTCGCCGTGCGCGAGGGACGCGGCTTCGGCAGCTCCCCTTCCGGCCCTCCGCTGACGGCCCGCGTCGCCGTCGTGGACCGGCCGTTCCACCAGCGCCGCGACCCCCTCGAACTCGATCTGTCCGGCGCGGGCGGCCACGTCGCCATCGTCGGCGGCCCGCTCGGCGGCAAGTCGACCGCGGTGCGGGCGTTGATCACCTCCCTCGCGCTGCGCCACACGCCGGAGGAAGTGCAGTTCTACTGCCTGGACTTCTCCGGCACCCTCTTCCCGCTCGCGGGCCTGCCGCACGTCGGCGGCGTCGCGGGCCGCACCGACACCGAACTGGTCAACCGCACCGTCGCCGAGGTGCTGGAGATGCTCCAGACGCGCGAGGCCCGTTTCCGCGAACTGGGCGTCGAGTCGATGGCCACCGTCCGGGCCTCGGGCGCCGAGGGGCGCACCCGGGACGGGAGCCCTTCGCCCTTCGGCCCGGGCGACCCCCAGGGCGACGTCTTCCTCGTCGTCGACGGCTGGCAGGTGCTGCGGCAGAGCTACCCGGAGATCGAGGAGGTGCTGATGGGCGTGGCCGGGCGGATGCTGACCTACGGCATCCACCTCGTCGTCACCGGCAACCGCTGGATGGACATGCGCATGAGCCTGCGCGACCTGCTCGGCACCAAGGTGGAGCTCAAGCTCGGTGACGCGCTCGACTCCGAGGTCGACCGCAAGCTGCAACGCGACGTCCCCGCCCACCGCCCCGGGCGCGGCATCAGCGCGGAGAAGCTGCACTTCCTGGTGGCCGTGCCGCGCGTGGACGGCGTCCGCTCCGCCGACGGCCTCGCCGATGGCGTGGGCGACCTGGTGCGGCGCGTCGACGAGGCGTGGACCGGGCCGCGCGCGCCGAAGGTGCGGCTGCTGCCCACCACGTGGCGCCCGGTCGAGTCGCCCGCGGCGTTCGCGCACCCGAACGCCTCCCGGGCCGCGGAAGCCGGGGGGAGGCCCGGCGTCGAGATCGGCCTGGAGGGCAACCGCCTGGAGCCGGTGGTCCTCGCCCCCGGCGAGGACGCGGGCCTGATCGTCGTCGGCGACAGCGAGAGCGGCAAGACCGGGCTGCTGCGGTCGGTGGCCCGGCAGATCATCGCCCGGAACGCCCCCGAGCGGGCGAAGATCGTCGTGCTCGACCACCGGATGACGATGCTCCGGGAGTTCGACGGCCCGCACCTGCTGGGGTATTCGACGACCGTCGAGCGCTCGACCGAGGTCGTCGGCGGGCTGGCGGAGGGGCTGAAGAAGCGGGTGCCGGGCGCGGACATCACCCCGGAGCAGCTCCGGAACCGCTCGTGGTGGAACGGCCCGGAGATCTACCTCCTCGTCGACGACTACGACCTGGTCGCCACCTCCCGGGGCAACCCGCTCGCCCCGCTGCTCGACTTCCTGCCCCACGCGCGGGCCATGGGGCTGCACGTCTTCATCACCCGCCAGGCCGGGGGCGCCGGCCGGGCCGTGCTGGAGCCGGTGCTCGGCCGGATGAAGGAGCTGAACTTCCCCGCCGTGCTGCTCAGCATCCCCAAGGACGAGCTGCCCATCTGGGGGGTCAAGCCCGCCCGGCGCGCCAAGGGCCGGGGCCTGCTGCTGCACCGCAGGCTCGGCAACGTTCCCGTGCAACTCGCGCGCGAGGACTCGCCCCAGACACCCGCGACATCCGACCGGACATCCGGCTGACCGCGCGGGCCGCGACGGCGAAGGCCGTGACGGCGGCGATGACGGCGAAGGCAATGACGACGTAGGGACCATGAGCCATGAGTGCCAGCCTCACCCACCACCCACCC
>NZ_LAVK01000451.1 GCF_001083795.1 Streptomyces sp. SBT349 | reverse complement strand
GTGCTGGGGCCCGCGTTGCCGTTCCGGAACGCCACGACGGCGCACCGAGTCCACGCGCGGGCGGGCCGGGACGGGGCGTTGTGGCTCGCCGCGGACTGCGTATCGTCGCTGAACCTGTGGCGGCTGCCGCGGGACGGGGCGCCGGAGGCCCGTACGGTGCGGGTTCCGTCGGCGCACCGGACGAAGGCGGTGGCGTTCGGGGCATTGGTGGAGGGGCCGGACTTCGTGCCACTGCTGGCGTGGGTGGCCGACGACGGGATCCGGATCGCCGAGTGCGACGGAGCGGAGTCGTCGGGCCGGCGGATCGGTGATCCGGGCATGTCGGTGGCGCTGGTGTTCAGCGGACCGGAGGAACGGCCGCTCCTGGTGGCGTGCGGGGGCGAGCCGGCGGCGGTGTGGATCCGGGACGTGGTGGGCCGGCGCTGGCTGCCGGGGCCGGCGGTGCCGGATCGGGGGTTTCCGGTGGAGTGGGCGGCCGCCGCGTTCGGAAGGCGGGGGGGCACGCTCATGCTTCAGGGAAGGCGGCGGTGCGATCAACTGCTGCTGTCTCGTGAGGCGTTGGCGGATCTGATGGGGATCGCGCCGCAATTCCTCCTGAGGAACGGGGACTGATCTGTGAAGCACGACTTGGTGGTCTTCGTTCCGGGGATCATGGGCAGCAGGCTGACGCGCGACGGCAAGGACGCGTGGGCGCTGTCGCTGGGAGCGCTGTTGCAGTTTCGGCGCCCCGCGCGGGCGTGGCGCTCGCTCGCGCTGCCGCCCGGGATCGGGGACGGGGAGCCGGAGGGGCCGGCGGCGCTGCGGCCCGAGGGGCTGCTGACGGCGCCGGCAGTGCTGCCGGGGCTGCTGTCCCATCTGGGCTACCGGGACCTGGGGGCGGCGCTGGCGCTGGAACCGGGGCAGTTCCGCGCGTTCGCGTATGACTGGAGGCTGTCGAACCGAGTGACGGCGGCGCGTCTGAAGGTCGCTGTGGAGGCGGCGCTGGAGGAGTGGCGGCCCAGGGCGGCGGCACGGTGGCCGGGGGCGGATGAGGCGCGGGTGGTACTGGTGTGCCACTCGATGGGCGGCCTGGTGGCCCGGTACTACCTGGAGCGGCTCGGCGGGCACGAGACGGCCCGGGCCCTGGTCACCATCGGTACCCCGCACCAGGGGGCGGCGAAGGCGATCCGGATACTGACCGGCAACGCCCTGTCCCGGGGTCCGGGACAGCGGGCGGTCCGCGGGTGGGTCGGGGAGCGGTTGGCCGAGCTGTGCGGGACGTTCCCGTCCGTGGCACAGCTGCTGCCTGTGTATCGGGCGGCGCTCAGGCCGCGGGGTGGGCGGCGGGTGACGCTGGAGAACGTGCCGGTTCCTGACCTGCCGGGCGGGGCGGTGCGGGACGCCTTCGCGTTCTCCCGCGAGTTCACCGAGGCGCGGGACGCCCGCCCGCCGGGGGGACGCGGGGAGGAGTACCGGGTGTACTCGCTGGGTGGTGGCGGGCATCCGACGGTACACGGGGTGCGGGTGACGCCGACGGGTCTGGAGTTCCCCGCGGCGCTGGACGATTCGGGCTCCTGGTCGGGGGATGGCACCGTGCCGGAGGAGTCGTCGCTGGCCTACTGGGCGCTGGACGGAATGGACGACGGTATCTGGTCGGGACACCGGCATGCCGCGCTGGCCGGGGAGGATACGGTGGTGCGGCAGCTGACGCACATCATCGGAGAGCGGTCCGCGCGGAAACTGCTCGCGGGTGACGGCGAGTTCGGGGTGGAGGTGCCGGAGTTCGCCGTGGCGGGCGAGCCGTTCGAGGTGGTGGCGGTGGGGGTGGAGGAACGCCGCCGAGTACGCGTGGTGGTGGGCGCCGGGCTGGAGACGTGGGAGGAGGGGCTGGTGATGGTGCCGGACGGGGCCGGTAATCTCCGCGCGGAGCTGAGGGTGCCCGCGGGTACGCATGTGGTGGAGGTCAGGGCGGATGGTCCGGAGGTCCGCTACCGTGACGTGCTGCTGGTCGGGGAGGAGTCCGCGGAATGAGTGTCGAGGTGCGTCGGGTCCGCGAGGTCGGCGATGAACTCGTGGCGGCGATGGCGGGGCTGCTGCCGCAGCTGTCGCCCGATCTGCCGAAGCCGACCAGAGAGTCGCTGACCCGGGTGGTCGAGGGCGATTCGACCGTGCTGCTGGTGGCGGAGGTGGGAGGGCGCGTGGTGGGGACGCTGACGCTGCTGGTGCCGGTCCAGCCCTCGGGAGTACGGGCCCGGGTCGAGGACGTGGTGGTGGATGAGGCGGCCAGGGGGCGCGGCGCCGGGCGTGCGCTGATGGAGGAGGCGCTGCGACTGGCGCGTGAGTTGGGGGCGGGGCGCGTTGACCTGACGTCCAACCCGCGGCGGACGGCGGCGCACCGGCTGTACGAGGGGCTGGGGTTCACCGCCGGGGATTCGCGGGTGTACTGGCGGGTCCTGGCGGAGTGACGGGCGGGCCGCCCTCGAACCGTGCTCCACGGCTTCCGGACCGCTGACGGGGCTGCGCGATGTGACCGGCAGATGGGCCGGTCACTTCCTTGCGGCCGTCAGAATCTGACGCACCAGGAGCCGTCCGTGAAATCGAATGGCGAGGGCAGCGGCGGCTGGGAGCCGATGATCAACTCCACGAAGGCCTCGGTGCCGTCGGAGCTGGTGATCTCGCCGACCGTCACCACGGTGGCGCTGCCGGCCACGGCGGAGTACAGGCCCCCCGGGTCGGTCTGGCCGCACATGAGCGCCGTGGCCGCCGCCTCGTCCGCGGCGTTGACCGCGTTCACGTAGTCCTGCGCGACCGCGAGCAGGTCCTCGTCGCTCCCGCCACCGCCGCCGGCACCGGGGTCATCGGTCGGCTCCTCCTCGGGCGGCGGCTCCTCCTCGGCGTCGGACGGCTCCGGCGAGTCGCTCGGGTCCTGGCTCGCGCCGCTGGTCGGCTCGTCGTCCTCCGTGAGCAGGTAGATCGCGCCACCGCCGAGCAGCAGCACCGCGATCGCCACGATGGCGACGATCAATCCGTTCCGGCTCTTGGGTGGCTCGCCGCCGTACGGTCCGGGTTGCCCGTACCCGCCGGGCGCCTGCTGCGGTGGATAGGGGCCGGGCTGCCGGCCGTGGTCGGGACCGCCTCCCCAGGGACCCGGCTGCTGCGGTGGTAAGGACATCTGTCGCTTCTCCCTGTTGGTGGCGATCGGCTCGCCGCTCCGCGCGTCTCCGCCCACGGGGGCTGTGTCGGCGAAGTACGTGACGCATGCGAGCAGATCGATGGTTGCACAGCGACGCGACCTCACGGCGGGGGTTCTTCTCATCAGTGGGGGCTCGTCGGGTGGCCCACCCGCACGCTCGGCCCGCTCGCTCTCCGGTGTGCCCCGGCTCTACGGGAGGTCGACGTCGAGGTAGTCGATGTCGGTGAGGTCGACGTCCAGGTCGTGGGCGCGGCTGCCGCGGTCGCGGAAGTAGGCGAACCCCAGGCCGTTGCCGAGCAGTTGCCGGAGTCGGGCTTCGTCGGCGCCGGCCTGGTGGGCGGCGAGCAGTTGGGCGGTGTCGTCGGGGGCGAGTTGCTCGGTGACGCGGCGCAGGCGGGGGTCGTCGGTGGAGCCCCCGGCTGCGGTGAACCCGAACCGCGCGCGCGTCTCCACGGTGATCCCGGCGCGTGCGGCCTGGCGGATGGCGCGGGCCCGCACGCGGGGCTGCCAGGACCGGCGGGCCTCGCGTTCGAGTGCGGCGGCCAGGCGCGGGGTGGGCGTCCTGGTCTGTCCGGCGAGGTAGCGCTGCACGGTGCGGGGGGAGACCCCGAGGCGGGTGGCCACGGCGCGGGTGGAGCCGCGTTCGGCGCGCGTCAGCACCCGCATCCTGGCGGCCGGGCTCTTGGGCAGCGGGCGGGTCTGCGCGCCCTGGAGCGCGGTCTCGATGGCGTCCTGGATGTCGCCCATCGCTAGGTGTCCCCCCCGGGTGCGTTGTCCTTGATGTGGCGGGCGGGGTTCGCTCCCTGCTCCATCATCTGCGCCGCCCACCAGAATTCACGGGCGCCCTCGCATTTCACCATTCCGGGGCTGACGCCGATCCGGAAGATGCCCGGCGGCGGCTTTCCGCCGTGCGGGGCGCGCGGGAGGAGGTCCAGCGGCGACGGGCCCGCGCTTGGGTAGACGACGCAGTCGGAAAGGACCGCGAGCGGGTAGATTCCGGCGGCTGCCATGTTCCGCATCTTGCGGTGCATGTTGATCCGGGCCGCGGAGATGACCGCGGCACGGATGTCCGGACGCCAGGTCGGGCGGTCCAGCGCGGGCCACCGCTCCCCCGCCCGGTGGCGGGCGCCCTGCGGGCGCTCGCGGAGTTTGCCGATGCCCCCTTTGACGGTGGCCTTGATCGCGGAGAGCACCGCCGCCACCCGGGCGTCGGCGTGCTGGTGGCCGGCCATCTGGGCCAGGTGCTCCTCCTCGGTCAGCTCCTTGGTGATGCCGAGGTCGGCCATCGTGTCCAGGTAGGCGTCACGCAGCCGTTCGTACCAGGGGTCAAGGTAGGGCCCGGACTCCGGGCGCAGCCACCCCTCCAGCGGGTGGACCTGGTGGCCGAGCTCGGTGGCGTAGGTGAGGGTGGGGGTGGCGTACCAGGCCGGGCCGGTCGGGCGGCCGCCGTGCGGGGTGAACGGGCTGGGAAGGCGCGGGTCGGTCTCGATGTGGGAGAGGTCGACGTACCAGGCGCCGGGAATCCTCTTGTCGAAGCGGGGGCCGTCGGTGTGCAGCGGCTCGCCCAGACCTACCGTGAGGCGGTTGGCGGCGGCGGCGAACGCCATGTTGACGTCCAGCCCGACGGCCCAGGGCAGCGCGCACTCGGCGTCGGTCAGCAGCTCGGGGTCGCGGACCCACTCGTATGCCTCCTCGTCCAGGACGTGGTCCTCGGCGCGCCCTTGGGCGACGGGGTGCTCGGCGGGTGCCTCGGGTGGCGCGGGGTCGACCGGGTGCGTGAGGGAGCCGGGCACCGTTCCGGAGGTCCAGTCGCCGGTCGCGTCATCACGGGCGGGACGGGTGCTGCATCTTATACCAATCTG
>NZ_LAVK01000450.1 GCF_001083795.1 Streptomyces sp. SBT349 | reverse complement strand
GCCGGGGGCCCCCGCCGCCCGCCCGGGCGCCAGCGGCTCGGTCGCGAACCGCCAGGTCGCCAGCTCCACCGGGCCGTCGTAGCGCAGCAGTTCCTCCCCCGCCCCCTCCAGCAGCGCGCCGCCGCCCTCCGCCGCGGCGCCCCGCTCCACGCGCGCCCGCATCCGCTCGCGGTCGGGCCGGTGGCCGGCGGCGGCGGCGCGCAGCAACTCCGTCACCTCGGGCCGCTCGCCCATGTCACCAACTCCTCCGCTGCACCGGGCCGGTGCGCAGCACGCGGAGGAACTCCCCGCTGCCGCCCCCGCCTTCGGCGCCGGGGGCCTCGGTGAGCAGCCGCTCCAACTCGGCCATGCCGCGCGAGGTCTGGCTCTTCACCGTACCCACGGAGATGCCCAGAACGCGCGCCGTGTCGCGCTCCGACAGGTCGAAGGCGTGCCGCAGCACCACACACGCCCGCTTGCGGTACGGCAGCCGGCCGAGCGCCGCCCGCACATCGAGGACCGCCGGCACGTCGGGCCCCTCGGACTCCAGGGCCTGGCCGCCCTGCCGCGACCAGAACAGCGCGATCCTGCGGCGCTCGCGCGTGCGGCTGCGGATCCGCGATTTGGCCAGGTTGGCGACCACGCCCCTGGCGTACGCCACGGGGAACTCGGCGGCGCACACCCGGTCCCAGTGGTGCCAGATCTCCACCAGCGCGTCGGCGGCCAGGTCGTCGGCGTCCTCGCCGCCGCGGGCACCGCCCAGCAGCAGGTGGGCGAGCCGGGACAGCTCGGCGTGGTGCCGCTCGAAGAAGGCGTCGAACTCATCGCTGGGGCTGGCCACGCCGAGGCTCCCTGTCGGTAGACGGCTCGGTTCACGACGGTCCTGCCGCGCCCGTTCGACAGGTCGTGCAACGTTCGCGGCCGTGCCCGTGTCGGTGCTCCGCCTCCCAGCGTCCGAGGAGCCTAGCAGCCGAAGACCCGCCTGCCGAGCGGTCGTTGGGCCCCTTCCCATGTGATCATGGGCGGTGTGACCATCCTGCGCATCCGGGGCCGCGTACTGATCGGCCCCGACGAGACCAGGGGCGACGTGTGGGTCGTCGGCGGCCGGATCACCTTCGAACGGCCCACCGCCGCCCGCGACGTCGTGACGCTCGACGGCTGGGTCCTGCCGGGCCTCGTCGACGCGCACAGCCACGTCGGCCTCGGCCTCGCGGGCGCCGTGGACGACAAGACGGCCGAGGAGCAGGCCGTGGCCGACCGCGACGCGGGCGCGCTGCTGCTGCGCGACGCGGGCTCGCCCACCGACACCCGCTGGACCGACGCGCGCGACGACCTGCCGCCCATCGTCAGGGCGGGCCGCCACATCGCCAGGACCCGCCGCTACATCAAGGACTTCGCGGAGGAGGTCGAGCCGGGCGAGCTCGCCGGCGCCGTGCGGCGCGAGGCCAGGCGCGGCGACGGCTGGGTCAAGCTCGTCGGCGACTGGATCGACAGGGAACGCGGCGACCTGACGTCCTGCTGGCCCGCCGACGCCGTCCGCGCCGCCATCGCCGCCGCACACCGCGAGGGCGCCCGCGTCACCGCCCACTGCTTCGCCGAGGACGCGCTGCGCGACCTGGCCGAGGCCGGGATCGACTGCGTCGAGCACGCCACCGGGCTCACCGAGGACACCATCCCGCTGTTCGCCGAGCGCGGCGTGGCCATCGTCCCCACCCTGGTCAACATCGGCACCTTCCCCGGCCTCGCCGCCCAGGGCGAGGCCAGGTACCCGCGCTGGGCCGCCCACATGAGGCGGCTCCACGCCCGCCGCTACGACACCGTCCGCGCCGCCCACGACGCGGGCGTCCCGCTCTACACCGGCACGGACGGGGGCAGTTCGCTGCCGCACGGGCTCATCGGGAGCGAGGTCGCCGAGCTGGTCACCGCGGGCATCCCCGTGGACGACGCGCTCGCCGCCGCCACCTGGAGCGCCCGCCGCTGGCTCGGGCGCCCCGGGCTCACCGAGGGCGCCCCCGCCGACCTCGTCGTCTACGCGGCCGACCCCCGCCGGGACATCGGCGTGCTCGGCCACCCCTCCCGCGTGGTGCTGCGGGGGCGCGTCGTCGCCCGAACCCCCCGCGCCCCCGGCGCCGCGTCACGGCCCTCGCGCCCCCTGAGTCCCCCGTTCGAGTGAAGGGCGGGCGGAACCCCGCCCGCGCCGGTTCCCGGCCCCAAGGATGGCGGCGTCCCGGCGTTCCACCACTTGGGGAGAGTCCCGCCCGTGAAGAAGTCTGTCTGCCGCCGCGCCGCCGCCTCGCTGCTCGCCTGCGCCGCACTCCTGGCACCGGCGGTGTCGGCCGCCCCGGCCGCGCACGCCGACGAGCCGGCTCCCGGGGGTGCCGGCGCCGAGGGCACCGCCAGCGCCGCGGTGCTCCGCGCGGGCCTCGACGTCTCGCTCCTCGACGGCGCGACGGGCCTGCCCCTGGACGTGGCGCTCAACGAGGTGTCGGCGCCGGCCGGGAGCCGCACGGCGAGCGAGACGCTGCTGACCGCCTCGCTGGACGGGCTCGACGGGGGCCGCCCGTTCGAGATGCTGCGCGCGGACGTCGCCGACGCGACCGCGACCGCCGACGCGGAGGCGAGCAGCGCCGAGGCGTCCCTGGTGAACGCCCGGGTGCACGTGCCGGGCCTGCCGCTGCTCGCGGTCGTCGAGCTCGACGCGGTCGCCGCGCGCGCCCGGTGCGTGCCCGGCGAGGCGCCGGTCGCGGAGACCGACATGCCCGCCGCCGCCACCGTGCTCGGCCGCGAGGTGGACCTCACCGCGGACGGCACCTTCACCGTCCCGGTGCCCGGCGTCGGCGAGGTCACGCTCGACCTCTCCCGCCGCGAGACCTCCGACGGCGCCGCGGCGGCCAGCGCCCTCGACCTGCGCGTCGCCGTCAACCCGCTGAACCTCGGCGTCGCCGGGGTCACCGGCACCGTCACGCTCGCCGAGGTCAGCTGCCAGGAGCCCGCGGCGAGCCCCCGCACGCAGACGGTCACCGAGGAGACCGAGGAGGCCCCGGAGATGGCGCGGACCGGCGGCGGCTCCCTGAGCCCCTATGTGATCGGGGGCGCGCTCGGCCTGCTCGCCGCGGGCACCGCCGCCCTGGTGGTCGCCCGGCAGCGCCGGACGGCCTGAGCCTCTGGCCTCCCGGCCTCCTGGCGTCAGACGGCGATGATCCAGATCCCGTAGGCGACCGCCGCCGCGCACAGGGCGAACGACAGATACCCGGCAGGGCGCGCGGCGGCGGTGCCCGCCGAGCCGGCCCTGATGCCGAGGGAGAAGAGGCCGACCATCGCGACGGTCACCAGCAGGGACACGACGACGACCTGGCCGAGCACGGCCCATTCGATGTGCACGAGAAACCCCGGATCGAGAGACGGCGGCTAGGAGAGGGCGGAGGTGACGGACGGCGCGCTCGGCGCGGGGGGGACGTTCGGCGGAGCGGGGACGTCGAGAGCCACGGCGCCCGCGCCCCGCTCGTCCTGGCCGTCCCCGGAACCGTCCTCGTCGCCCCCGGAGTCGACGTCGGAGTCGACGTCCGCGTCGGCCTCCGCGTTGACGTCGGAGTTGACATTGGAGTGGTCGACCGGCTTGCGGCGCGACAGCGTCCAGATCCCGGCGCTGACCGCGATGAGCAGCGCCACGACCACGCCCACGCCCCAGTCGCCGCGCTCGGCGATCAGCGCGCCCGCCGCGCCGATCGTGCCCGCCGCCGGGAGCGTCAGGCCCCAGGCCACCACCATGCGCGTGGCCGTGGACCAGCGGACCGTGCCGCCCCGGCGGCCCAGGCCGCAGCCGAGGACCGCGCCCGAGCAGACCTGCGTCGTCGACAGCGCGAACCCCATGTGCGAGGACGCGAGGATCGTGGTGGCCGCGCTGGTCTGCGCGGCGAAGCCCTGCGGCGGCTCGATGTCGGTCAGGCCCTTGCCCATGGTGCGGATGATGCGCCAGCCGCCCAGGTAGGTGCCGAGCGCGATGGCGACGCCCGCCGAGGTGATGACCCACAGCGGCGGGTCGGCGCCGGGCGACAGCGCGCCGCCGGCGATCAGCGCGAGCGTCATCACGCCCATGGTCTTCTGCGCGTCGTTGGTGCCGTGCGCGAGCGAGACCAGCGCGGCCGAGGCGATCTGCCCCGACCGGTAACCGCGCGCCGAGGCACGGGCGTCGGCGTTCCGCGTGATCCGGTACGTGAGCCGGGTGGCCAGCAGCGCGGCACCCCCGGCGACGAGCGGGGCGGCGAGGGCGGGGATGACGACCTTGGTCACCACGGCGTCGCCGTTGACGGCCCCGGTGCCGACCGAGGCCAGCGTGGCGCCGATCAGGCCGCCGAAGAGGGCGTGCGAGGAACTGGAGGGCAGGCCCGCGAGCCAGGTGAGGAGGTTCCAGACGATGGCGCCGACGAGCCCCGCGAAGATGACTTCCGGCTGGACGCCCGCCTCCTCGTCGATGATGCCGCCGGAGATGGTGCGGGCGACCTCGACGGAGAGGAACGCGCCGACGAGGTTGAGCGCCGCCGACATCGCCACCGCGGCACGGGGTTTCATGGCCCCCGTCGTGATCGTGGTGGCCATGGCGTTGGCCGTGTCGTGGAAGCCGTTGGTGAAGTCGAACGCCAGGGCCGTGATGATCACGATCGCGATCAGCAGCGTGATGTGTTCCATGTACCGGGCAATCCGTTCGGCGGGGCGGGGGATCAAGCGCCGTTAACGTAGGGTGAATAGGTGAACGAGAGATGAACGTGCGACGAGGGATTCCTGCCGAGTGACGCCGCGCCTGGCGCGAACTCACCATCAGGGCACGTCAGACGGTCTCCTACGGGCTCGTTCTCGGAACCTCGGGAAATCCGCCGGTCCGCGTCGGGGACGCGATCCTCGTCACCCCGACCGGGGTCCCCCGCGACCTCCTCGCGGCCCATGTGAACGACGGCCGGGCGCCCGCCGGTTCACTCGCGCCCACCAGCGAGCCCTCCTGCGCTCGGCGGCCCACCGCGCCACCGCCGCGGGCGCCGCGGTCCCACCCACGCCCTCCACACCACCGCCGTGTCCACGCC
>NZ_LAVK01000044.1 GCF_001083795.1 Streptomyces sp. SBT349 | reverse complement strand
TCCAGCCGTGACTCCACGAACCGGCGCCGCCAGCGACTCACCGTGGACACCGACGTTCCCAAGGTCGCGGCGACGCGCTTGTTCGACGTGTCCTCGGCGCACGCCAGCACGATCCGCGACCGCAGCGCCAGGGCCTGTGAGGTCTTCGCCCGGCGCACCCAACGCGTCAGCTGTTCCCGTTCGATGTCGGTCAGGACCAAACCGGCCTTCGGACGTCCCGGCCGCCCGGCGTCCACCAGACCCTCCACCCGCAAGTCCGCGAATCGCCGGCGCCACTTGCCCACCGTCATCGCCGACACGCCCAGATCAGCGGCAACCCGCGCATACACCACACCCGGCTCCGCACACCGCAACACGATCCGCGCCCGCACAGCCAACCTCGACGAACCCTGCGACCAGCGAACCAACTGGTCACGCTCGTCCGGACTCAACACGAACTCACCGGCAGACCGCCCCGAAAACGACATCCCACAACCCTAACAACTTAGAGCCAGGATTTCAGGCGCAGGACACTAGCGAATGAGAACCGGTTGACATGGTGCGAGGGAGGAGGGGCATGAAACCACTGAACAGCCCGCTGGAGATCGGCGTTCGGGCCCTCATACTGCTGTCGGAGAGCCATCCCGATCCCCTGGACCTGGCCCAGCTGGCGCTTCTGGACCACGCTGCGGTGCACAGCGGAGAGTTCGACGGCCCGCCGAGCCTGCACCCGGACCTCCCCGCCCGCTGGGGCGAGTTAGGCCTGAGGCGCGCTGTCCTCGAACAGGCGCTGCTGGTGCTCATCCGTGCTGGCCTGGCCGAACTCGAAGCCGACGGGACCGGTTTGGTGTACCGAGCCACCGAACGCGGGCCGGCATTCGTGGATGTTCTCGGAGCCCCGTACGTGCTGCGGCTGCGCGAGCGCGCCGAGTGGGCCGTCCACGAATGGGCCCCCAACACGGACGTACGCGCCGCCACCCGGGTCCTGCTCAGCACTTCCCCTCCCACCGAGTCCCTCCCACCGTTTGAGGGTCATCGTGGGTGACCTCCAACTGGTCCACCTCACCTACGCGGGCTCCGGCAAACCGCTGGCGCAGATCGTCTTCGGTCCCGAGCTGACCACGATCTACGGAGCCTCCGACACCGGGAAGTCCTTCATTGTCGACTCCCTCGGCTACATGCTCGGCGGCACCCACCTAACCCTGATCCCCGAGGCAGAGGAGTACACACAGATCCTCCTCGGCCTGCTCATGCCCGACGGCAGCCCGCTGACCCTCGTCCGACGCCCCGGCACCAACTCCGTGCACCTGCACGGCGAGGACCTGCGTGACCTGGTCCACCGGCAGCCGGACGACATCGTGACTGCCGTGCACAACGCCCGCAGCAAGAACAGCCTCTCGATCCACCTCATGCGTGCGCTGGGCCTCGACGGCGTTCTCATCCGCAAGAACGAGGCTGGCGGCACCCGGACCCTCGCACTCACCGATCTCCTGTACCTGTCCGTGGTCACCGAGGATCGCATGATCGCTATGGCCTCCCCAGTGCTGCGCACGGGTACGGCCACAACCCGCACCGCGGAGACATCAGTCATGCGGTTCCTCCTCACTGGCGAGGGAGACCCCTCCATCGACACCGGGCCCAACGCCGGCCAGCGGCGGGTGCACAAGGGACAGATCAACCTCCTGGACCAGCTCGTCATCGACTTGGCCGCGAAGCTCGACACACAAGAGAACGAACGCGAACTACGGGACCGTCTCGCCCGGGTCAGAACCGCGATCGACACGCAGAGCACTGCTCTGCGCGCGGCTGACGAAGACCACCGCGAAGCGGTACAGGAACGCATGGCGTATGCCCGCCAGCTGGCCGGCCTGGACGAGCGGATGGCGGAGGTCAGCGACCTGCTGGGACGGTTCAACCTGCTGGAGGAGCAGTACCGCTCGGACCTGGAGCGCCTGGTCATGGTCAACGAGGCCAGCAGCATCCTTGGTTACTTTCGCGTTGGCACATGCGTCTTCTGCGGGGCCGACCCTGAGCACCAGCATCCCGGCCATAGCCAGCAGGAAGCCACTCAACTCCACACCGCCGTACGGGCGGAGGCCGCAAAGACGACGGCCCTGCTCACCGATCTCCTGCCCACCATCTCCGACCTCGCCCGCGAACAGGAAGCGCTCACTAGGACTTGGCAGGTGACCAAGGACAACCTGGAGACTACGGACGAACTCATCGCCGAAGCCGAAGGCCGACTCGCACCGCTCAGGGAGGGCCTGCAGGAACTGCTGGACGCACGATCCGAAGTCGAGCGAGGACTGGAACTGCACACACGGATCTCGGAGTTGGAGAACAAGCGGTCCCGCCTTGACGGCGAAGGAGCGGTCCCCGCCACCCGGCCCGCGGAGTACATCCCCTCCGGAGTCCTCAGTGACTTCGACTCCGTCCTCCAGCGCACCCTGGGCAACTGGAAGGTGCCGGCGGTCGACCACGCCGGGTACGACCAGTACAACGCCGAGATCCGGGCAGGAGGACGCCCGCGCGCCAGCCGCGGCAAGGGCGTCCGGTCCGTCCTGCACTCGGCCTTCACCACCTCCCTGGCGCGGTTCTGCATCGAACGGGACCTCCACCACCTCGGCTTCGTGGTCCTGGACTCCCCGGTGGTTACCTACCGCCAGCCCGTGGCGGACAGACCGGAAGACCCCGACCTCCCGGACGTCCTCATCACGCCCGCTGTCGTGGACTGCTTCTACGAGGACATGCTCGCCTTCCCTGGCCAAGCCGTGATCATCGAGAACGGCGACCCACCTCTCGGTGTCCTCTCCGAGGCCATCACCTACAGCTTCACCGCCGCCGCCGACGGACGCCCGGGATTCTTCCCGTAACCTGCTCCGCTTGTGGAGAGGTGGCCAATCCGCAGATAGTCGGTAGGACGCTCGTATCCCATTGGCGAGGCATAGCTTGACCGCCCAGCGCAGCTGACCGAGGCTCAACTGAGCGCAGCATATGAGGCGCTGCGGTCTGCCAAGGAGGAGCCCTCAGCGCCGGGGGCTTGACTTCTGTCCAGCGGATCTTGTGAGTGCAAGGCGGCAGGCCGCCAAAAGCGGGGCCGATCTCCCTTTCTCATGGTAAAAACAATGGTCGCGGTGTCGCAGGTGGACGCCGATAGCTGCCGGCTGTTGCTCTCGACCGACTCGCTGGACTGGCCGACGATGATGTTCGGGGCCCTTCAGGCTGACTTCCGCGTGGTGCGGTCCCGCGACTTCTCACCACCTGGAGACCTGCGCCGCCCTGTCCAGCTGGATCGCGGCGGCGCCCCTGCCAAGCGATGGCTCTCACGGGTGAGCCAATCGTGCGGCTCACCCGGCCGATAGATGTGCGGCGCGAGAAGCCCCGGCGGGTGGCCCCGGCAGCCGTCGCCGGTGCCACCCGCCGCGCCGTCAGATCAGCTCCCGGGCCCGGCGCTCCCAGTCCGCGATCCGGGTCACCACGCCGCTAACTTGCTTGACCGCGGCCGAGATGTCCCGGCCGGGTGCCCGCAGTTCCCGGCTCATCTTCACCAGCCACCGCATGCCGACCTCGACCTCGCTGAGAACGCCGACCATCTCGTGGGTGGACTCGGCGGTGCTGATCATCTGCTCCAGGAAGCCGGTCGGCGAACCGGCGCGCTGCTCGGGTGGCATCGTCGCGATGACGTCGAACGCCATCTGGACCGCCGCGTCCATCTCCACCATCTGCCCGGCGAAACGGGTGCACGCCTCCCGGAGGCCGGAGGCCGGCTCGGCCATCGCCTTCCCCAACTCGCTCATCGCTGGCAGCCATGCGCTCATCGGCGTCCCGGGCTGGGAGGCCCGCTGCAGCACCGGACCGATCTGCCGGGCGACTTCGCTGATCACCGTCATGAACCCAGCCATCGTCTCCGTCGTCTCGCCCATCGCCTCCATCTGTTCCTGCACCCGGGCGAACCGGTCGATCAGCCCGGGGGCCTCCGGGTCGTCCGGCTCCGCCTCGACCACAGCCGACGGTGCCGCCGCTGGCAGCCCGAACAGGATCCGGGCCGGGGTCAGTGGCACGAACCCGTTGTGCAGGGCACCCTCCAGCGCGGTCTCCAGGTCCTGCCGCGCCCTGACCAGCCCGCTCCGGCTGCGCTTGAACATGATCGTCCGGATCTGCGAGAGGTCGAAGGGCAGTTGCCCATGCTCGCCGATGTGGATGATGGGCTTGCCGGTCAGATGCCGGATCCCGAGCTCATAAGTGACATTGGCATTGCCACCGGTCAGATCGGCGATCACGATGTCGTCCTGCAGCACGTGACGGCAGATCTGCTCGGTGATCTCGCCCGAGTCGGCGATCCCGTCCGCCCTGACCGGGACGATGCCGTGCCTGGCGCAGGCGGGCAGGATCACCTTCTCGTAGATCTCCAAGTTCTCCTCGAACGCCTGGAGCTCCGGGCTCCTGTCCGGAGCGTGCTCGTTGCCGATGGGCGCGATGACGAAGCAGGTCGTCATTGGCGCCTCCTCGGGCTCCGGATCGGCGACGGCCACGATACTCATGCGTAGTCCTCCCTTTTGAACTCGGTTGCACGATCGCGCTGTTCCGCGAAGTCGGCGCCATCTCGCAGGTCAGCCAGGTAGACGGGGCGCTCCTCGATCCCGAGCGCCCGAAGCAGGTCGGCGGTGGGAATCCGGTACTGCCACCCGAGGCGCAGGACCGGGCAGGGGAAACCGCCCTGGTGGATGAGCTTGTAGGCGGTGGAGGGACTGAGCCCGAGTGCGCGTGCGGCGGTGCGCAGGTCGACGGCCAGGGGCAGGTCGAACGCCTCGCTGAACGACAGCCAGCTGCCGGAGCGAGGAGTCATCGCTGCCCTCCGACCGGACGCAGCGACAGGGTACCGATCCTGCTGCCCTCGCTGGGGCGCCGCGCCCGGTGCACGACCGCTCCGAGGCCCAAGTGGCCTGCCAGCTCACCCAGACGAAAGCTCTCCAGCCGTTCCGGTGTGACGCTGAACCGCACCGTCGCCGACAGCCCATCAGGCCGGGGAGGTGGCGACACACGTAGCTCCCAGCCATCCTGCCAGTCGCTGACCGGCGACTCCGCGGGTGCCTCCACAGCTAGGTGAACGGCGGTCAGCGCCGCGACATCCGCCACCGGTCGCTCCCGGCTGCGGGCCTGGGCAAACGCCCAGACCTGGTTGACGGCGGGGCACAGCAGTGCGTGGCCATCCTCCCGGGCCTGCGGGCTGACGTCCGCGAGTGCTGCCAACAGGGCGAGCAGCGCCTCGGATTCGAGCTCCCGCCGGTCGATCGGCCACCGGATCCCGATCCGGTAGAGGGTTCGCCGCATCGCCGGTAGGGCCAGCCAGAGCACCAGCAGCCGGTCAGGTCCGGCCGCGCCGGTCTCGCGCTGCGCCGCGCCGACGGCCTCGCGCCAGATCTCCTCGCGTAGCCGCGGGTCCGCCGACCTGCCGTACAACGCCCGCCGGGCAGCCAGGGCGGAGAGCCGGACCAGCCCGTCGGCCGTGGTGACCGGGAAGGGCAGGTCGGCGGGCAGGAATCGGTGCTCCAGCACGTCGAACACCCGGTTGTAGGGGATCAGTCCCATGGTGAACCTCCCGAGTCGTCGGTGTCGCCACGCAGGTCGTCCACGATGAGCGAGCAGGCCCGGATGATCCGGTGCAACTCCTCGCGCAGCGTCTCGTAGGGGACCGGAGAGAAGCCGGCCGCGGGCTGCGGCGCGCCGGCAGCGGAGTAGTGGTCGCAGGCGGCGGCGTAGTAATGCACGTCGCCGGTCCGGCCCTGGACGGAGAGGCCCCGGGTGCCCTGCTGGTGGTTGCCGCCCGCCGCGGTATGGCGTGAGGTACAGCCTTCGGCGGACGGATCGTCGGTCATCGGTGTGCCCCGCCGGGCGCCGCCCCGTGGACGACGGACCCGTGGATCACACCCTGGATGGCGGTGCCGCGGACACGGTGCTGCACAAAGCTCGGCTGCTCCTGCTCCGCCGTTCGCGTCGAGGGCTGCGGCCCGTCCTCCGACGCACCCGGCCGGGGCTTTCGCGTGTTTTGTGGGTCCGCACCGGGCAGCTGGACCCAGCCGTACCCGGCGAACCCCTTTTGCTGCACGTGGATGCGGTGGTACTGCTCCGGGTCGATTCCGCGGAATCGCGAGCGCACAACGTCCTGGTAGAGCCGGTCGGAGACCACCACGGCCAGGTTCGCCGACCCGGGGGCCGTCAGGGCCTGCTTCACCTCGGGTGCGTTCAGGTAGCGGGCCACCGCGATCGGGGCGGGGCCGGAGAAGCCGAGGGCGGCCGTGGTCGCCACGCCGGTGTCGATGGCCAGCCGAAGGCGCATCCGCCCGGCGGGCCGTCGGGTGGCGTTGTAGCCGCCGAGCTCGGCCGCCAGGTGCGTGACGTACTCGCCCAGCACCAGTTGCTCGGGAATGCCGGGCGGGAGAACCGCGAACTCCAGGTCGCCCTGCGGCTGGGTGGACCACTTGCCGTGGTCCAGCCCACTGCGTTCGGCTGCCGCCCGCAGCACCCGTTCGAGTTGGGCTTGTGCGGCCTGCTGGTCCGGGGTGTCGAGGCGGCTGTACTGCTCGATGTCCGCCGCCAGGCAGAGGCGGCGGGTGATGTCCGGCCGGGGCCGGCCCCAGGGACTGACGCTCGATTGCGATGTCATGTGAACCATCACCTACTCAATAGCGATTTGGGCAGTTGGCTGAGCTGGACGCCAACTGTGCCGCCGGTGGGGCCATACCTCGGAGCTGGCCGTAAAAAGGCGGGTTCCTTGTTCCTGTCAGCGGCCAGTCGTCGGCAGGAGTCCAATCGCCTGGAGGCGGTGCAGCTTGATCACTTCCATCCGGCGGCTGCCGGTCGTGACGATCCCTTCTGCGCGGAAAGCTGCCAGCGTCTTCTGCACCGTCTCCGGCTTCGCTCCGACGAGCGCGGCGAGTTCGGTGTGCGTGAGGTTGACACAGATAAGGGTGTACGAGTGGGCGAGACGGCCGTATTTCCGGACGGGCCGACCGTGGTTCTCAGCCAGTTCGGCAAGCACCCGGGCCAGCCGTACTCGAACCGGGAACTCACCGAAGGCGATGCGCCAGGAAATTGCGGAGCGCAGGCGGCGGTTAATGATCCGTACGATCTGAATGGCGGCCTCGGGGTACTTTTCGAGGAAGCTCCGCATCGCTCGGCCTTGGACGACGTGTGCGTCGATGTCGTCGCACGCTGTCACCGTGGCCGACCTGGGCACGCCGTCGATCACGGACATCTCCCCGACCACGTCTCCGCCGACACGGATGGCAATCAGGGCTTCGCGCCCGTTGCCGAGCTTGCCAGTGACCTTCACGCAGCCGGACTTCAGGAACACTATGTAATCGCCCGGCGCCCCTTCCACCAGGATCTTCTCGCCGGGCGGATACTTCTGCGAGGAACCGATGTTCAACAGTTCCTCCCGGACCGGCCTTGACAGGCTGCCGAGGAAGCGGGCGGGCCGCCGCTCGCCCGTGTCATCTGTGCCGCACCGTGCTGTCCCCTGAGCCGAGCGCTCCATACCCCACCTCGTAGTCGAACCCGAGTGCTGTCCCGGCCAGGGAATTAGCCCGGGATTTGAGCGGAAAGGGCGTGCGAGAAGCATTGGGTGGTGTGTATCAGCCCCGGGAGCGCGTCGGCGCAGGTGGCACGCCCGAGCCGCCGCCCGCCGTCGGCGCTGCGCATGGCCCGTGATCTTCACCCGCTGTTCGGCAGTCCAGCCCGTACGAGTTCGATCCGGCCACGGCATCACCGACGCCAACTTCGACTCCGCCGCCGACTGGCAGCACGCGTAGCTGTGTTCCCTCACCATTGAGCAGAACTCATGACACCGTGGGTCAGATCTGACGTGGGCAGCGCCCGGCCAGTTGCAGTTCCAGTTGCCTTCGCCTGCGTTGAGCGAGGTTCGGAACTGCGGAAACGTGGCCCCGACCGCGAGAAGCCTTCGTCGTACCGTGGTTGCACTTTTGGTTGCAGTTGCCGGATCTGGACGGCGTGGACCCGCGTGGGTGGTTGGTGGAGCCCGTCTCAAGACTCGGCGCAGCTCACGGAAGAACCGTGCGCGGCGCGTGTGGTGGGTGGGCCGGTCACCATCGAGTCCTTGATCGCCGACAGGCAGTGCCTGGCTCCGCGGACCATTCAGTTCGTGCTCCATCCCATGCTGTGTGCCTCGGGTCCATACGGGCTCCAGCCCTTCAGGTAAGGCTTCAGGTCGTCCGGCTTCGGATCTCGTGGCGTCGGCATGGCGGGCAGTCGACGAAGCGGGTCGACGGCCTGTACGTGACATCGCGCCCATGTCAGCCACTGACGCGCCGCGGGCACCGTCGTATCATCGACGCCGTCCGCATCCGCCAGCCGTCGCTCCAGCGCGTCGCAGTAGGCAAGCAGCACCACCGTCTCCTGCCAGTTCCTCGCTTGTGCGCACAGCACCTCGGCGAACTGGGCGTGGATGGCCTGCTCCTTCGCCTCCGCCATGGCCGCTTTCCAGCGGACCTCAGGTTCTGCCTTGGCCCGCTCCTCGTCCACCTTGTGCTGGGCGTCTTCCACGGCCCGGGCTTCGATCTCTCGAAGAACCGCGCCGAGAACGTCCTCCAGGCTCCACCGTTTACGATCGGCCCAGCGGTGCTGCCGAGTGGATCGGCTGTAGCCGAGTTCGATCACCAGTTTCCGTGAGCGCTCAGGGTCAGTTGACTGCGGGAACTCCTGCTGGACCGTGATGGTGTACACCAAGCCGTCGACGACCACGTCTATTTCGGCCTCACGCCGCGAGTAGCGTGACGGAAAGTGCTGTCCGTTATAGGAGTACTCGCGACTGTGGTGACGGTTGGCGACGGGATGATCCTTCACTTCATGCCCTCGCCGCACAGCCTCGGCGGCCAAGCCCTGCAATAGAAGAAGTGCCCGACGACGGAGGGCAGACGGCATCACAAGCCGCCCCTCGTCATCCCTCAGCTTGCTCACGACCCGATGCGGGGATCGCAGTTGGGCGGGAACGCAGACGGGTGGCGCGTCCCCGGGTGACTGTTTACGCGAGTTGGGGTGCGGGCCCTCCACCAGCGCAATCTGCAGGTCGCGGTCCCACATCCGCGTCTTTTCGATGCGTTTTCCCTGCGGGGCGAGTCCGTGCCGCTTCGCATAGTCGATCACGCGTCGCCATTCCGTTTCCTCGTCCTCGTCGGGACTGGAGATCGTGACACGCCCCTCGGCGACGAGCCGCTCGACGAGGCCGACCGCTTTCGCGCGCCGGGCACGTGCGACTGACCCCTCGCTGTACGGCTTCGGGCTCCGCCTGACAGGTGTGGATTGCGACCTACCGCCGCCTGTCGAGGGGGCTTCTTTCGCCCTCTGGTCGATACCGCTGTCGGCGTATGAGGGGTGATCCGGGTGATGGCCGTGCTCAAGACAGAATTCCCCGGCTTCAGTGACCTGCGCCTGTAGAACCCCGGCGCTGCGCCCGATCGTTACTAGCCCACGGTCACGTAGCGCGTAGGCGGAACGCCGGTCGCCCTGTTCCTGTGTGCCAAGTTCTTCACCGGCCGCGAGCCGACCAAGGAGCCCGCGCTGCCGCTCGTTCAGGGGGGACCAACGATGCATGAACTCAGCCCACACCGCGCCCGGGCCCTCTGCAATAACACGTACGAGTGACAGCTCGCCTTGGGAGCCGTCTGGGAGCCAATCTGCTCCCCGAGCCCCTTCAAGACCACCCGAGACCACCGCACCCCGACGCCCTCACCAGGAGAAACAGCAAACAGGCCGGTGATGATCACGCCCGAACCTCATTCGGGACGAAGAGGTCGTGGGTTCAAATCCCGCCACCCCGACAGAGAAACAGCAGGTCGGCCCCCACCTACTATTTTCAGTAGGTGGGGGCCGATACGCGTGCGTGTCCAACTGCGTGACCACCGTTCCCCGCCCGCGGAAGACCTCTTCCGTCACGGAGGTGCTGAGTGCCCGACCAAACGGGAGATCTGCCCCGGCGGGACTCCTTGGTCGGAGAGCAGTGCCGCGAAGCTGTGCCGCAGCTCCGAGGCGTCCGCTCGCTCGGGACGACGCTGGCTGCATTGCCGATCGTCCGGCGGAACGTACACTGGACGTTTGTCGAGTTCAGCTCGGCGCCCACCTCCGAAGCGAGGATGAGGCCCCGTTCCTGCGCGTCGAGCCCGCAGCTTTCCGGTGTTCGTCCTGCCGCCCGCGGTCCTGTCTGAGCGCGTCGACGCAGCGGCGGGGCAGCCCGAGGGCCCGGAGCCCGCACGTCTCGGGATGGCCATCGCCTGGTCGGACGTCGCGTACTCCGGTCCGGTCCCCGGACAAATGGACCTGCCAGTGCCCTGGCAGCTATCCGGAAAGGCCTATCTCCTTCGCCAGGTCGTCGAAGGCGGGCATGACGGCGAGTACAGCACCGGCCGCTGCGCGCCGCGCTTCGTCGATGAAGTCGTCTTCGGGCAACGCTTCGCCGGCATCCTTGATCTTGTCGAGCTTCTGCTGGAGGAGAAGGAGGGAAACACCGACTCCAACGGCGTACTGCTCCCGGGCCCGCTTGTCGCTGGTCAGCTCCTTGTTCCGCGCGGCGAGGTACTTCTTGAAGGGCGGATACTCCTGATTGAGCAGGACAGTCGGGATGAGCTGTTCGCCGAGGGCCCGCAGCTCTGCGTAGTCGGACTGTTGGTTGGCGAGGATGGACGCAGGTACATCCTCGACAGACCCGACGGTGACGCGTTCCCAGTTGTCTTCTGACTCGTGGCTCGTCCACCGGAGTGCGACATTGCTGCCCGGTCCAGGCCCTCCCTGCCCTTGCGCTCCCTTGGTGGATTTGCCCGTGCCCGTGCCCGTCCCGTTGCCAGGGATGTCCTCCACCAGCTCCAGCCTGGTGACGTGCTCCATCCTGTGTCCCAGCCCACCTGCCGCACGGATCCAGTCCTCAAGCACTATGCGGAGTTCGTATTTACCCAGTTCTGCGGTTTCGGGCACCGCCACCATGACCCGTACGCGGCCGTTGCGTCCCTTGCCCGCGGTGATCTCGAAATCCTCGACGATGTCGGGATGGTCGCAGATGGCGCGGAGACGTCCACGTCGTTCGTAGAACGGGTCTTCGACATCCACGGTGTAGGTGATCGAGCGAGTGGTTCCCAAGATGGCCCGGACGGTGGCCGGCCCTGTGATGAGCGTAGGGTCCGGACGCAGTACCACGGGCTTGAGCCCCCCTCCACCGCCACCCGTTCGGCCGGCCCCCTGACCGCCGCCGCCGCCGTTGCCGTTGCCGTTGCCGGAACTGAAGGAGAACCCCTTCACGGTGAGCGCGCGGCTGATCCTGCGCGCGATCTCCGCCGTCGGCTGGTCGCTCTTGTCCTGGTAAGAGGCGCGGATGAGCGCGTTGTTGGCCTCTCGGAGAACGGCGGAATCCCGAATCAGCGCCCGGACGGCCTCTTCCAACCGAAGGGCAACGTCGCCCCTCACAAGCTCGCTCCGGTCTGCGGTGAAGAGACTGGTACGCAGATGAATGGGCAGTTCATCCGTCTCCACGATGACGAGCAGGCGGTCGTAGAGCCTGTTGAGGCCCGCTTGGTCCCGCACCTCCCGCGGGCTCCAGTGATGGTGTACCTGCCCGTTCGACGTGAATAGCACGGCGTGGTCGCTGGCCAGGAATTTATCGCGACCGCCAGGGTCCTTCGGACCTCCCGCGAAGAGCCAGTAGCGCACGGGCAACTGATACGTCCGGCCTTGGTGGTTGAAGGGCAGAGTCTCCTCGCCCCGCTCGAAGTCGTACTCCGACCTTTCCAGCCGGTGTGCCAGACCTCCCAGAGGGGTGCTGCGGCCCCGCGTCGTGTTGTTGACGAACCGGGTCGGGAACACGGGGTGGACGAGCCGGGTGTTGGTTACGACGTCGAAGGACTTTGCATCGCCCTCGCGCCGACGCTGGACACCGTCAACCCGGTAGGAAACGAGGGCCACATGGGTACCGGGCTCGAAGTCGTCGTAGTCCTCGTGGGGACACGACCAAGGCTCTGCCGTGTCCCCTGCGGCATGCCACTCGCGATCCACAAGGTAGTAGGCCGTCTGGCCCTTGGTGTTGTCCTGCCACTGGACCACGGCAACCGTGATCCGGTCCTCCTCACCGTCCTGCAGGAGCGCCGGAGCACGCCGGCTGACGACCACGACCGCCTTGGCGTTGCGGTAGGTCATGGCGCCACCGAGCCCGAAGGCCCCCTGGAGGTACAGAGCGTCTTCCTTGTTGCTGCCTCCCAGCGCGAAGATCGTGTTCGGCACGCTGGTAGGCGTCATACCGCAGCCCTTGTCCCTGAACATGGCCGTCAGGCGTTTGGTCTTGCTGGCCGGTGCATCGGAGTCTTCGAACGTGGTGACGGCCAAGTTCGACTTCTCACCGGAGTCGAGATACTTGAGAAGCTCGCCGGTCGCCTCGAAAGGGGTCTCGAACGGCACGTTCGCCCTTGAGCCGTAGTGCTGCAGAGCAAACCGCTCGATGACGCTGTCCTGCATGTTGGTCACGAGCTCGATGAGCTTCAGATCGTAACTGCCCGACGACCCCATCAGGCCGAAGTTGTTCCACTTGTCGCCCACCGGACGGCGGTGTTCGGCGGCGAAGGACTGGGCTATCAGCTCTTGGACCGCCTCGGCGTCGGCGAGGGTGGCTGCGTTCAGGGCCGCATGGACGATCTGCTGGTTGAGTGCCGACACGAGGATCTCCTGGTGTGCCTGGACTGGTAACTGCATGCGAAGTTCGCGACGAAGAAGATGTGAAACTGTCCGGTGGCTCAGTTCTTTCCGGAGCCGGGGCCGATGTGGCCCACGAGCACCTCGGCCGCACCCTCCCAGGCACCTCGACCGGCGACGGCCTTGAACGTCACCGGATCCACCAAGGTACCGACGAAGGGACTGTTTCTGCCACGCAAGAAGTCGAAGTCGTGAAGCTCTCTCATGCAGGCGGCGAGGTGGCATTGCTTGTCCTCGAACGCCACCTGGTGCACGGCTGCGGCGATGGCGTACAGCAGATTTGCGCTCAGGAGCCATGTGTCGTTCCTGAGCAGCGCTACGCCTTTCTCCCGCGCCAGCGACTGTTTGAGCGTCGGCAGCTCCCCCAGTCCCTGCCAGAAGTCCACGATCTTTGAGATGGAACCCTTCTCGTCCGATGCGATCTTGAGCTCCACTGCGTCCTCCCAACCCCGCGTGTCGCGAAGGCCGGTGCCAACCAGGAGCGTTCCGCTGGCATAGCGCAGCGTCTTGTACGACATCGTCTTGGCGCTCAGCTTGCCCGGCGTATCGGTGAGGAACTCGACGCGACGGCCCTCGGCGAAGATGGGGATGTCGTCCCGCTTGATGATCTTCTCGATCAGGACGCGGTTCAGCGCGCTCCGACGGTCCATGGACTGACCGATGCTCGCGCTCAGGGGTTTGGCATTCTTCTGGAGATCGGTGAAGTCCTGAGCACGGCGCACTTGGTCGTCGTCGAGCACCACGATGATCGGCTGCCCGCTCGTGGCCAAGCGCTGATAGACGTCGTCGTTGAAGTCGCGATGCGCCTCGACCACGTCGGTGTAGGCGCCGGTGCGGTGGCCGCCGTCCCCGACCTTGAACTTGGCCCCCGGCCGGACGTACAACACCCCCGTCTTGACGGCCTGGCCATCGGGGGCACCATCGTCGGGAACGAACTTCGCATCACCCTCCCCGATGTACACCAGAATCGAGTTGAGAACGTACTCCTCGGTCTCCTCGATGTACTTGGCGATGCGCTGCCGGTGAGCCTTGTCCTCCTTGCGGTTGGTCCCACCGCCGGACAGCGGGTCCCATACCTCCCGCAGCCCCACCACACCGGTGTAGTCGATCGGCGTCATCGCCGTCGCCACCATCTGCCGGCCGCCCATACGGTAGCCGATCGCCGGATATGGAACGAACCCGAACATCTGCTGTTGCTTCGCCTCGACCATCACTGCTCCTGTAGACGTGACTGACCTGTCTCACGTAGTGAATGACGCTACGTGAGGTAAGGCTACACCGGAGATGTTGGTTCTACGTAGCAGGCCCCACTACGTGAGAATTAATCAGCGCACGCCGCTGAGGAGTGAGAGCACTAGCTACGCGTACACCCGCGACCCGCGACCCGCGTGCCGCGGCGAGCAAGGCTCGCGCCCGCTCCGCGTTCAGGGCGGTGCTGGGGCGGCCGGGGCGCCCTTCCGGCACGGTGAGGGCAATGACAGCATGGTGGGGACCGCTCACGCGTCGACGCGTACTCGATCACCGGGTACGGGACGGGGGCCTGAGGCGGTCCCGGATCAGGCAGGGCCGGCCTCTTCCGCCCCCGGGCACTCCGATCGGTGTGACTCCGGGCGCCGGGGCCGAAACGACATCGAGAAGCAGGACACTGGAACCATGCGTGCCGCACCCCCCTCCAGCGCCGACGTCGCGGCCCGGATGAGCCGGCAGACCAACCGGGACACCGGTGCCGAGCGGGCGGTGCGGCAGCTCCTCCATGCCTCCGGATACCGCTATCGGACCCACTATCCGGTGCCGGGCATGCGCAGACGCAAGATCGACATAGCGTTCACCCGCGCGAGGTTGGCCGTCCTCATCGACGGTTGCTTCTGGCACGGCTGCCCGGAGCACGCCACCAGCCCCAGGGCGAACGCCGAATGGTGGCGACAGAAGCTTGATCGCAACATCGAGCGGGACCAGGAGACGAACGAACAGCTGCTTTCCGAGGGGTGGACGGTCCTGCGCTTTTGGGAACACGAGTCACCGGAGGCCGTCATGCTGCAGGTGGCCGCGGCCGTCGAGCGCGAGAAGGCGGACAGGCGTGCACGACTCACGAAGGGCGGGGGCCGATGAGCGAACTACGATCCGTCGACGTGTGTTCGGGGGCGGGTGGGCTGGCCTTGGGGCTGGAACAGGCCGGCTTCGAACCCCTACTGCTCCTGGACAAGAAGGCCGTGGCTTGCGACACACTGCGCCGTAACCGTCCGGCCTGGCAGGTTCTGGAAACGGACCTGCTGGACTTCACCCCCTCGCGGCACCAGGAGATCTATGACGTCGATCTGCTGTCGGCCGGACTGCCCCGTGTGAAGTCCAGCGCGACCGTGGCGCGGACCGAGACCGGGGCCGAGCTGCGCTTGCTGGAGGCGACCGTCTACCTTGCGCATGCCGTCCAGCCCCGAGCCCTGGTCATCGAGAACGTACCGGGGCTGGTGGGCGCGCCCGAGTTCGAGCCGGTGCGCGACCTGATCCGCAAGGAGCTGGATCATCTCGGCTATCGGTTCCGATGGTTCCTCCTGAACGCAGCCGACTTCGGGGTGCCGCAGGACCGGAAGCAAGGGCTCCTCGTCGCGCTCAGGAAGCAGTACTTCGACGCGTTCCGCCCACCGGAGCCGACGGTTCGCGAGCATCTGTCCGTGGGCCAAGCCCTCCGCTCCTCCATGGCCATGGGCGGTTGGCGGGACGCCGACCGATGGGCAGCCCAGGCGATCGGCGTGGCACCGACGTTGGTGGGCGGGTCGGACAGTAGAGGAGGCGCGGATCTCGGCCCGACGGGGACGAAGAAGGCGTGGGCCCGGATGGGGGTCGATGGAGGCACCGTGGCCGACAACGTTCCCAGCCCGGACTTCGCCTGGGCGCCGGAAACGGGGCGGCAGGGGATGGTGAGGATCACGACGGATCAGGCCGCGCTTCTGCAGGGCTTTCCGTCCGATTGGGGATTCTCGGGTAAGAAGACGGCCCGCTATCGCCAGATCGGGCATGCCTCCCCACCGCCGGTGGCCAGGGCCCTGGGGCTTGCGATCCGATCCGCCTTGGCGACGCCCGCCACCTCCGTCGCCGGCTACACTTCGACCCCATGATCAGCGCGGAGACAGAGGTTCATCAATCCGACACGGTCCGGATCCTGGACCTCTTCGCAGGTCCTGGTGGACTCGACGTTGCCGCGCGCTTCCTGGGCTTCGAAAGCGTCGGGATCGAGTGGGACCGGAATGCGTGCGAGACGCGCTACGCGGCGGGCCTGCAGACGATTCACGCCGATGTGAGCGTCATGCGGGAGACCCGTTTCGATGAGATCCCGAAAACGGTCGACGTGCTCACCGGCGGACCCCCCTGTCAATCCTTCTCCGTCGCGGGAAACGGCGCCGGACGGCTGGCGCTGGACACGGTGAAGGAGTTCATGCATCGCCTCGTGCACGGGGAGGACGAAGCCGAGATCGACAAGGATCTGCACGCCCTTGGCGTAGACCCTCGCACCGCTCTGGTGCTGGAGCCTCTCCGCTGGCTCCTCAAGGCGATCGAGACAGAGGGCCGCGAACCGTACAACCTCATCGTTCTGGAGCAGGTGCCCACGGTCCTGCCCCTCTGGGAGGTCTACGCGGAGCTGCTGCGCAGGGGCGAAGGACGTCTCCGGGGCGTCAAGTACGAAGCGGAGTGCTGGGCCTTGAAGACCGAGGAGTTCGGGGTCCCGCAGACACGCACACGCGCCGTACTCGTCGCCCGACTCCCGGCGGAGGGGGCCGTCGCGTCGCTCGAAGCGACTCATCTGCCCTTCGACCTTCATCGGGGGAAGTACGACCCCGCTCAATCGGACATGCTCCCGACCGACAGTGTGATTCCCGGGACCAGGCGGCGCTGGCTCTCCATGGCGGAGGCCCTCGACGCGGCGAGCAGACTCGATGATTCGCCCGTGGATGTGTCCCGGCTCCGGACGAATGGCGAGATGGACTTCTTCGTCGTCTCGAACTACGGCTCCGGGGGCGATCCGAAGAATCGAGGTCGGCGTCTGTCCTCCGAGCCTGCCTTCACGGTGACCGGCAAGATTTCTCGGAACAAGGTGTACAAGAGCACCGCGGAGTACGAGGCGGGGAAGTCCGACCGCTTCACCATTCCGGAGGCCGGAGTCCTCCAGACCTTCCCCCACAACTACCCCTGGTCGGGGAACGACCAGGCGCAGCAGGTGGGCAATGCGGTACCACCCCGGCTCGGCATGCACATACTCAGCAGGGCGCTGCGGGGGAGAGCTCCCTCGGACGAGGAGTTGGCGGTCGCTGCCACGTGGCCGACCGTGCCCCAGACCTACACGGAGGAACTGCGCTCCCGAGGGTGCGGCGACGAAAGCCGATGCCCTCCGGACTCGCACAAGGTCAGTGGTGCTCCTCGGGAGTCCGCCCTCTGACCGGCGCGTCCGCGAACAACTCCGCGAAGTGGGCCACCAGGGTCGCAACCGCCTCGTCCGGGACACGCTCCCCCTCCGGACCCTCGGGAAGGGCGTTCCGGGGGGACGGGAGGGCTGACGCGGCCCCCGCGATCCACTCCCGCGACGGCTCTCCATCACTCTCCACGTCCGGGGCGATGACGTCGTACATCAGTGTCGCCGCGGCGGTATTGACCGCGGGTGTCAGGGCGTTGACCTCGCGACCGGTGCGCACCGTTCCTCTCTCCAGGAGTCCGACGAGGGCAAGCGCGGTGGGGCGGTGATCGACGATGTCCAGCCGAAGAGCGGAGTTGAGCATGTCCTGGTTGCCACAGGCCACGACGACGGGGCGGTAGTCCGAGCCGTTGCGGAAGAGCTCGGCCGCCCACCAGAGGCGCGCGAACGCCTGCTTGTAGTGCGCGCCGACAAACTTGTCCCGGGCCACACGCCCCCGCGAACCGTCCGCCTTCGGCTCGGACAGGTGGCGCCAGACGACGTAGTCCGGCGCCACCCCGAGGGCCATGTACGTCCAGAGTCGTTTCTCGGCCGCTTCCTTGCGCGTCAATCGCAGGGTCTCGTGCAGACGTGGGGCCAGCCACGCATCCGCCGCCGTGGGGCGCTCGGCCCGGAACCTGTAGAGGGCGTCGTCGACCAGATCCCGTACTCGGTGAAGCCGCAGCCGCGCGTCGTCGCCCGCCAGCGGCTCGGCAACCTTGTTGAGCGCGATGGAAGGAACGTCCTCGCGTCCCTCGAGCAGTCCCGTGGAGATGTACTCGGCAGCCTGCACATCGGAGATCAGTGCGAGTCGTTCCGGCAGGTGATCGGGGCGGGAGGTCACGGCTGGGTCTCCTGGTCGAGTCGTTCGATGTCGCGGACAGTGGCGGCCAACGCCGTGGGGACCTCGGCACGGCGAGCTGCCGCGTACTGGATACGCGGTTGGAGATCCGCCCAACTCCCCTCGCCGGTGCGTCGGGTGTGTACCTCTCGGAGAGCGTCCTCCACCGACCGCCCGGGGACGACGTCGGGGAGCATCTCGCGGAGCACCGCACCTCGCCAGTCGGGCGGGAAGAGCGGAGTCCCGTCATCCTCGATCTCCAGGTCGCCGATCGCGGTGTGAAAAACGGCGGTCCACACATCGACGCACATCTGCGCCAGCAGCATCTCGCCCACCACGCTCTCGACCTTCGAGCCCCGGCCCTCCACGAGGGCAACGAGGCCCTCGAAGTCCGAGTTCAGGCGTACGGTGGGCATCCGCCCCGAGGTGTCCACAATCCAAGGTGCCTCCCGGAAACTCCGCAACCACTCGGCGCCGCGGGCGAAACTGACTGTGCTGACTTCGAGTTGGCGAGCCCTGAGCGGGGCGTCGGACGTTACGTCGATCATCCACTGCTGGTCGGTGGAGCCGATGATCCGACCCGCCATCCCCCCGACTGTGGCCACCACATGGACGGCGAGGGACGCCCGGTCCAGGTGATTGTCCCGGTCGAGCTCGATCTCCCCGCACCAGTCCTTGGCACCCTCCGCACCGGGCTTCAACCGGGCAACCGTGCGTGCGTTGGTGGCCCCCTCTGTCAGAACGGCGACAACCGCCACATCGGTCCAGTGGCCCTTCGTCGTGATCTCACGAACGGGTACGGTCGCCGTCACGGCGAGCCGCGCGGTCTGCCAGTCGTCTCGCTCTGCCCTGCCGAGTGCCACGACCTGCTCGACAACCGAGTATCCCTTGGTGTCCAACTGCTCTCGGGTGTCGCCGGGGCCGCGCAGCCGGACGGCCGTGACGCGCGCCGTCACCGCGCCGGTCAGACGGGGGTACGGATAGGCCCTCACGCGACGCTTCCCTTGTTCTCGTGGAGTTCGACAACCAGCCCGGTCAGCGCGGCCGGCACCGGGTGTGTGGACACATCGGTGACGCCCCGGAAGACGGCACGGCGCGTCCCGGGAGCGAAATGCAGGACGCCGTCGGTCAGCTCACAGTTGCTGACAGCGACGAGCTCGGCCCACTTGACCACGGGACGGGGGCCCGAGCGAACCTCCAGCTTGGCCACGGGGCTCATGCGCCAGGGCTCTTCCCCTGGCGACACCTTGACCTCGGCGGTGATCTGCCACGCACCAGAGGCGTCGATCACGGCATCCAGGTCGTCCAGTTTCGGAGGCGTCACCGTCCCCCTGGCCCTGATGGTGGGCCTGCCCGAGATCCTGAGCCGCTTGCTCACCTTGCTCGTAGCACCCGGCTTCTTCTCCTTGGGGATCGCCACGAGGTCGTGCACGGCCTTGTTGGTCGCCGACGTCAACGCCGCGATCCGCCGATGGGCCGAGGGTGAGTAGCGCATCCTCAGTTCCTCGGTCTGCCCCCACTTGTTGTGCTCCGGCGGTTCGGAGGACCGCAGGAACTCCTCGGCCTCGGCCGCGAACGGCGCCTCGTCCCCGGCCGCCCGGCCGGCGAGCAGAACGGCCTGGAACGGGTTCGTCCCCACTGGGAGGCCCGGTACCCAACTGGTCTTGACCGTCATGCGGTTGCCGCGCATCGCGGTCACCTGGTTGATCTTGCCGTCGGCGTCCGTGGCCTCGGTGATGAGGAGCACGGCCCGGTGCTCACCGGCCGTGTCGGTGACACCGTTGCGCCCGGGCACCTTCAGCGGCACAGTGGCGAGGGCCACTTGACCCGCCTCGGTGAGGCGATCCACCGTGGTGCCGCTCAGGAACGCCTGAAGAGCGCGCGAGCGCGCGGGCTGATGCACCTGCGGATCGACCCGCTCCTCCTCCATGTGTTCCACGCCGTTGCGGAGCGTCCGCACGGATGCCTCCAGCAGCGGACTGCTGTCGCCGCCCGCCGTCATCGCGGCCCAGAAGTTACGACCGAGCGCACGCACCAACCGCTGGTGCATGCGCTCCAGGCTGTCCTCGTCGTCACCCACATCGCCTTCGTGGTCCTGTCCGGCCTCGGCGAGGCTGGCCACGTCGTGTGCTCCGACGATCAGGAAGGAGGTGCCGGGTTCATCGTTCTCGCGGGTGAGGTGCAGGTTCGCGACCGTCTCCTCGTCGGCCCACCAGGACCGTGCCACCTCGGCGTTGTCCGCCTCGGTGTCCGGCCGGCCCAGCCACGCCGGGCCGGCGAATCTCCTACCGACGACCTCACGCCACGGCAGATCGAGTCGTCCGATCAGCCGCCGGTGGGTGTGTCCCTCGTGCGCTTCGGAGAGTGTGGTATTCATGAGAACGAGCCCCAGACGGCTCGTCGCCCAGAGGGTGGCCTTGCCGAGGCCGTATGAACCGCCGGCGGCCACATCGGACTTGTGGCTGTCCAGTTGGCGCCGGACCACGGCTGCAAATCGGCCGTCCTCGTAGTCGTCACCGGTCAGGCCGTTGGCGTTGTAGTCGTCGACGCGAAGAAGAACCAGCCGATCCCGCTCGTACATCTCGCGCAAGCCGGCACTGATGACCCGCCCGACCTTCTGGTCCTGCGCGGCTGCCGCCTCGTAGTGCGGCTGAAGGTCGTGCCAGCGAATCGCCCTGCGGAATTGCGCCAGAGTCGCACCGGTGAGCTCGTGCAGGGTGTAACGGACCCTGACGGGGCGGTTGTTCCTCCTGTCGCGCTCGTCCAGGCTGTTCTGGGTCGCCTCCCGGGCCAGGATCTCCAGATCGGCCTCGAAGGCGAAGGCCGCCGCGTTGCCGAACTCCCGCCCGCCGTCATCGTGAGCGGGACGGTGGTACCACACGACCGACGTCTCCGCGGATCGGTCCTGCTGATCTCCACCGATCGAGGAGACCTGACCGCCACCGTCCGGGTCTCCGAGGATCTCACGCATCGTGACCCGGAAGTCCGGGCGAGGCACGGAGCGCCCGTCGAGCCAGGCCTCGACGGGCGCTCGCGGCACTCCCAGGAGGCGTGCCAGTTCGCTCTCGTCCGTCCCATTTGCTTGCATCCGCTCGGCCAACCACCGAGCGAATTCCGTTCTCTTCGAAGCCACCGTTCCCTCTCTCCCGTCGGAACTGCTCTCTGTCTCCGCCACACCGTTGCCGCCGTTCGGCAGCGACTCGCGCCCGCCCATGCCGGCGCGCCCCGCCGAGCCTCCGCGACGTGAGATCCTCTCGGCAGCCTCCTGAGCGATTCTTCGGGCTGCGTTCGTACGACGGCGCTCCGCTTCCGGATCGTCGGGCTCCAGTCCCACCTGGATCCTGAGATCCTTCAGCGCACGCTTCTCGAGCTGCCGAATGCGTTCGCGCGTCACTCCGAGTCGCTTACCGATCTCGTCCAGCGTCCAGGATGTGCCGTCGAAGAACCCGAACCGCAGCAGAAGAAGCTTCCGAATCCTCTCCGTGAAAACGCAGGCATCGAAGAGTTGGAAAAGTCCCTGGCGCTCGAATGTGGACCACAACGCCTGTTCAGGGCCCGGAACAGGCCGCAACTCATCGACGGCCAGTTCTCCGAGAGTCACGTTCTCGCCGACGGGTTGTTCGAGCGAAAGAACCGCCCGACGGCCCAGGCGCAGATACTCCTCAACCTTTGCGGGATCGAGCTCGCACGCCAGGGCAAGGTCGTCCACAGTGGGCCTTCTCCCCTGACCGAGAAACTCCTGCTCCCTCCTCCGCACCTTTTCCATATCGGTCCAGACATGGACCGGGAGCCGTATGGCCGACCCTTCGTTGATCACGGCGCGAGTGATGTGCTGTCGAACCCACCAGGTGGCATAGGTGGAGAACTTGCAGCCCAGGGAGACGTCGAACTTCTCGGCGGCACGGATGAGCCCGATCGTGCCGTGCTGCGCAAGATCTTCGTACATCGCACTGCCCGGCCAGTGCCCCATGCCATGCAGGATCTTGAGAACAAGACGCTGATTGTGGATGACCATCGCGGATAAGGCCCTGTATTCTTCGCCATCCCGAGGAAGCCTCGCCAGGTAGCCCTCGGGCAATGACTCCGACGGCCTTATGGCGCCTCGGAACAGGAGGCAGAGCCCTACTTCCTCCTCGGCGCTCAGCAGACGCCGATGCGGGTTCACCCGCCTCCGATCGACCTCGAGCAGATCCCGAGCAACACGACGAGCCGCCTGCTTGTCTGTGACGCGCACCGTCCCACGAAGGGATTCGAGGTCCGGGAGGTCAACTTCGTCGTCGGGGGACTCCAAGTCGTCGAAGCCCTCGTCGGGCCCGGTCCCGTGGTCGACAGTCGCACCCGGTGTGGTGTCCGTCCCGTCTTCGACGAGTTCGTCCTCCACCGCCACGGTCGCCACGGCCTCGTACAGGATCCAGGTCTCCTCCGCATCGAGGCGTGCAGCGCTCGATACCTGGCTCAGGGCCGTGCGGGCGTCGACCCCTTCCTTCATGAATCGACGTACGAGGTCGACGGCCAGGTCCCGGCCGGCTGCATTTATCCGTCTGCCGGATGCACCGTTCCGCTCCTCGGTCATCTCGCCCCCGCGCGCTCCGTCCGTGTCCGCCCGCGGTCCACAACTCACCGGGCCGCCGCTGCCAGTACTTCCGCCAGGGCCCGAGCCCCACGGATCCACCACTCGGTATCTTAATGACCTGTCTGCGTGAGCATGGGGAGAGTTGATGCGGATCATTCCGAGCGAGATCTCTGGCAGCACCGAGAGCCAGGCCGAGCGCAGTGTGTTCTCGGCGCTCAAGGCGATTCCCGACGCCCAGAGCGTTGCGCTGCACACGGTTCATCTCCCCCGGCATCACAAGAAGCGTGTCGGAGAGATCGACTTTGTCGTCATCATGCCCGACATCCTGCTCTTCATCGAGGTCAAGGGCGGTCGGGTCGTGCAGCGCGACGGCACGTGGTACTACGGCCCGCCCGGCCGCGAAACAGGGCCCAAGGAAAGCCCTTTCGTGCAGGCCAGCGGCGGTATGCATGAGTTCGACCGGGAGATCGGCGCCCTGGTCGGTGACCTGAGACGCCATGGCGTCGGCAGTGGATACCTGGTGATCACCCCGGACGTCGACATCGAACGCACGACCGAGTTCGAGCCCGAACAGTATCTCGGCAGCACTGCCTACCACGGCGGACGCGGCCTGGCGCGGGGCTTGGAACGTGCCACTCGTTTCTGGCTGAAGCGCAACAAGTGGGCGGGCGCCCCCGTCTCCGCCTCCCTGCGCAAGAGGATGCTCGAAGCGATCCGCCCAGACTTCGACCTGGTGCCCAATCTGCAGTCCCGGCTCACCCATCTCGACGTTGCCTTCGAACGTCTTACGAACGAACAGATCGACAGACTCGACGAACTGGAGTCGAACCCACGCCTCATCTGGGCCGGTGGCGCAGGCACCGGCAAGACGTTTCTCGCCGCCGAGGCGGCCCGCCGCACATCCGCCACCGGCAGTGTCCTGTTCACCTGTGCGAGCACCACACTGGCCACCCACATGGATCGGATCCTCGCCAAAGAGCCGATCACCGTCCTGCCGTTCCACCGTCTGGACGAGGTCAGAGGTCGCACCTTCGACCAACTGATCGTGGACGAGGCCCAGGATCTGATGACCTTCGAGAGTCTCAGCACCCTGGAGGACCTGGTGTCGGGCGGCCTCGCCGAAGGGCACTGGATCTTCATGCTGGATCAGAACAACCAGGTGCTGGCCCCGGACACCTATGACTCCGAAGCCTGGGAGTACCTGCGCCCACTGGGCTCCGTCTACGGACCCATGAAGCGCAATTGCCGGAATACGGTGCAGATCGTCAAGCAGGTCCACTTCTACACGGGAGCCGACCTCGGCGTCGCCTCCGCGGGCGAGGGTGAGCCGGCCCGATTCGCCGACGTGCGCGACGCCCAGGAGGAGGCAGCCCTTCTCGACGCCTATGTGAACGAACTCGTGCGGGAGGGTGTCTCGCCGCGGGACATCACGCTGCTATCCGCTTCCGGGAATTGGGAGAGAAGCTCGGCCCGTCTGTCCCAGCGAGCCTCCAAGATCGAGCGATTCACCGATGTCGTCGGGACCGACCGCGCGAGACACCGTCTCACCTGGTCATCCGTCTCCGACTTCAAGGGTCACGAGAGCCACGTCGTCTGTCTGATCGACCTCGAACCAGAACACCTCGAAGGGCGCCTCGACGGGCTGTACGTCGCCTGGACCAGGGCCCGCGCACAGCTCTGGGTCGCCTGCCGCCCAGGCACCCGCGAGACACTGAAGAACCTGGGCGTCGCCGTGCTGACGCGGGAGGGCCGTCTCAAGTGAACGACTCCGAATCACGGCTTTCCGCGCACCGGGCCGACTTCGTGACGTACCTCCGCCGACAGTTGGTCGGCCCGGCCGTCGCAGAGGACGAGACGCTCGTCGACCCGCCCGACCGACGCTACCTGATGGGCACGTTGTATCCCCGCGGAGCCTCCACCCTGGAGCACTCGCAGGAGGAGGATGGTGAGCAGGCCTTCAACGGGACCGAGGCCGGAAACGGAGAGGAGGACACCTTCGCCGACGATCCGGTGGCCGAAGCAAACGCATGGCTGCCGTCCTCTCTCGGCTTCTCGTTCTTCACCGACGCACGTCACATCGAGGTGACGTGCGGGGGTTCCCGTTATGTGACGTCCCGTGAGGGCGGGCGCCGCAGCTGGCGGAGGCAACCGCGACTCTCCACCACGAGCACCGTCACCGTGGAGCAGAGGCAGCGGACCCCGATCCCCGTCCTGGACGGCCACGGTCGTCTCCACGTCCGGTGGCGCCCTTTCGGCGCCGGGCATCTCGTCACCTGCGTGCTGGCCAACGCGCACGACGAGGAGGAGAGCACGCACAAAGATCGCGACCTGATGCTCTTCCAGTCCGAGCTGAAGGCGACGACACTCGGTGGGTCGATCCTCGAGTATCCGAGCACTCGTCTCAACAGCCGTGACGAGGAGGAGCAGGAACTCCGCGTCCAGTACCGACACATCGTGACCCGGGCCGTGGGACACGGATGCGCCGTCGAGTGGGACGACGCATCCGACCCGGTCACCACCGTTCGGGCGCAGGTCATGCCTCAGCAGGTGGTCGAGCACATCAAACCCGACGGACCCAGGAACCTGCCGGTACTCAATCTCGCGCGTCTGTCCCAACCCGGGTTCGCAGTGGACGACCTCCGCGCCGAACTGCACTCCTTCGTCCTGGGCTATCGCACGTGGTTCGACAGCCAGCGGTCCAAGGTCAAGGACATGCGTCAATGGGCCGCCGCGCCCGCCGCGCGCATCCTCGACCGCATCGGTACCGCACTCGACCGCATGACGTCCGGGGTGGAGGCACTCACCGCGTCGACCTCGGGGGGAGCCATGGCACGCGAGGCGTTTCGCCTGGCCAATCGGGCCATGGCTCTCCAAATGCTCCACAGCCGCCCGGAACTGGCGGGTAGCCGTCGCCGCAGGAACAGCGAAGTGGTGGAACTGACCGAGCCCGGGGGCGACTACGCGTGGCACCCGTTCCAACTCGCGTACTTCCTGCTCGTGGTCGAGGGCCTGATGATCCCTGAGCACGAGGACCGGAAGACGGTCGACCTCATCTGGTTCCCCACCGGTGGTGGCAAGACGGAGGCCTACCTCCTCACCGCCTGCTTCGAGATCCTCTGGCGCCGGCTGCGCTTCGGCGCGGCCGGGGGCGGTACGGCCGTTCTGAGCCGGTACACGCTGAGTCTCCTCACCACCCAGCAGTTTCAGCGCACGGCGACGGCCATCTGTGCCCTGGAGTACATCAGGAGGGGGCACGACGGGCCGCTGCCTCACGATCTGGGGCAGGAGCCCATCTCCATCGGACTTTGGGTGGGCCAGGAGACGACGCCGAACAAGATCTCCGCCGCGCAGGACGCACTCAGCGCCCTGAAGCAGACGAACGAGCCGGACGATCGCTTCCTGTTGGAGCGCTGCCCGTGGTGCGGCACCGAGATCGTCCCGGAACGGCAGGGTAGAGACCCGGACTTCGGAATTCGGGCGGACGGAGTCACCACTTCGTTCTTCTGTCCGCGCGGCACCTGTGTCTTCCACGAGTGGCTTCCGGTGTCCGTTGTGGACGAACAGATCTACCGAGAGCCCCCAACCTTCGTTCTCGGCACAGTGGACAAGTTCGCGCGATTGGCGTGGGAGCCGGCGGCGGGGAACCTTTTCGGCAGGAACGGCAACCGCCCACCCTCGCTGGTGATCCAGGACGAGCTGCACCTGCTGGCCGGTCCCTTGGGAACTACGGTGGGTCTGTACGAATCGGCCATCCTCGAACTGTGCGCCTGGGGCGGAACCGCGCCGAAGGTCATCGCATCGACGGCGACGATCCGACGCTCACGCGAGCAGATCCGCAGCCTCTACGGTCGCCCCGCACAGCTCTTCCCGCCCCCGGGGATCAAGGCCGGTCACTCTTATTTCGCGTCGCCGGACAAGGACAAGCCCGGAAGGCTGTATGTAGGAGTCATGGCCCAGGGACATACGGCCTCGACGGCGACCGTTCATGTGGGTGCCGCGGGATTGCAGGCCCCGAAGGAGATCGGTGACGACGACGTCCTCCGGGACGCGTATTGGACCACGGTCGCCTACCACAACAGCCTGCGGGAGCTCGGACGGACCGTCACCATCGCCAGGGACGACATTCCCGCGCGTCTCGAGCATCTGACGAAGGACGACACCCGGCGGCGCCAACTGAACGACGACTCGGTCGTCGAGCTCACCAGCAACGTCCCACGCGCTGCGCAGCCACGCCTCCTCGAGCGCCTGGGCAAGAGTTTCAAGGAGCGCGGCAGCGTCTCCTTCCTCGCCACGACCAACATGCTCTCCGTGGGCGTCGACGTTCCGAGGCTCGGCCTCATGCTCATGAACGGCCAGCCCAAGACGACATCGGAGTACATTCAGGCCACCAGCCGCGTCGGCCGACGTCATGTACCGGGGTTGATCGTCACGCTGTTCCGCTCGACCAAACCACGCGACCGGTCCCACTACGAGTCGTTCGGCGTCTACCACCGCTCGCTCTACCGGCACGTCGAACCGACCAGCGTCACACCGTGGTCCATGCCTTCCCGCAACCGGGCGCTGCACGCCGTGCTCACCATCCTGGTGCGACACGGAATCGGGTTGAACGCCGAGAACAAGGCCGGCGACATCCTCGACCACACGGTCGAAGTCGCCCGGATCCGCGACCTCGTGGTGGCTCACGTGCGGCAGGCTGATCCCGGCGAGGCGGAAGATGCGGCCGAACAGTTGGACTCGCTGATCGAAGCCTGGCAGCAGGAGGCGGAGATCGCGCGTGGCGAGGGCAGTCGTCTCTACTATCGGCCCCAGGGGCGCCTGCACACCTCGCTCCTCACCGACTTCGGCAAGCAGGACGGCCGGTGGGAGACGGCTCAGTCGATGCGCAACGTCGACCGTGAGTGCCTCGTCGATGTGAAGGGAACATGAGCGCAGTGAAGGATATTCGGCGCAAGGTCCGCAGGGCGCAGACCATCGTCCCCTTCGGCGTCGGCGGGATCATCGACCTCCGAGGCGAATCGTTCGTGGCCGCGGACATCCGTAGCTGGGCCGCGAGGGGCGAGCGGGTGGAATCACCACGGCTCGCGGAGAAACTGAGGGTCGAGGGATTCCGCTCACCCCCCGTCATCCCGTCGGGAAAGGCCGCCTTCGCGTCCCGTATCGGACCCTCGTACGTGCGTTTCCCCAGGTGGCTGTTCTGCCCTCAGTGCAGGGAGATTCAGTTTTGGCGTTCGGAATACGAGGAACGGGACAAGCAACCGACCTGCAGGCGTTGCGCGGGAAGACCTCAGCTGGCCCCGATGCGATTCATCCAGGTGTGTAGGGCAGGTCATATGGCCGACATCGACTGGCGTCGCTGGGCGCACTCCAGGAGTGAAGGGCACGCTCAGCGCCAATGCCAGGTCCGCCGGCTGCGGTTCATCGCCACTCCTGAATCATCAGGATTGGAAGCCCTGCGCGTCGTCTGTGCCGTCTGCCGGGCCGGGCGCACTCTGGCAGGGATCAGCCAGAAGAACATCCTCGAGCAGACGGGGCTGCAATGCCCGGGAACCCATCCTTGGCAACCGGAGAGCGACGAGGCGGATCCGTGCGAGGAGACCCCGCACGCGGTACAGCGTGGCGCCTCCAACGTGTACTTTCCGATCACGCACTCGGCGATCGACATCCCCGCGCCCGACGGCCTGCCCGAGGAAGATGAATTGACCCGGAAGGTCGTCGATCACCGACTGTGGCCGGATCTCAAGAGTGCGGTCGGTGGTCCTGTTTGCGACGCTTTGAGACTTGTGATCGCCGAGCAGTGCCAGGTCTCGGAGGAGTTCGTCGAATCTCTGCGTCGCCGCCATGCTGAGGAGGTCCCCTCGATGCCGTCAGCGGCCGATTCGGACGACGACCTCAGTATCGCTGAGTGGGCTGCCTTTTCCGTCCCGGGATCCGTCCCCAATTCGAAGACGTTCTCCGTCCGCCGGACCCATCTCGGGATCGACCACGACGAGGCGGAATCCATGCTGGAACTGGCTGCGAGCATCTCCGCGGTCGTCGTCGCCGACCGGGTACGCGAGGTGCGTGCCCTCGAAGGATTCTCGCGCTACGAGCCCAGCTCAGGCGACGGTGAGGAGGGCGTGGGCGGGCGCGTGGTGTCGGTCAACACGCAGACGCGGGCCCAATGGCTGCCCGCCGTGGAAACGTACGGTGAGGGAATCTTCATCGCCGTCGACGAGGAACGCCTGAGCGCCTGGGAGAGGCTTCCGTCGGTGCGCGACCGGACACGACGCATCGAGCGCGACCTCGACGCCTCCTTCAAGGCCGACCGGCTCAGAGGTAAATCGGGTCCGAGACTTCTCCCCCGATTTGTGATGCTGCACACCCTGGCCCATCACTTCATCCGCCAACTCTCGTACGACAGCGGGTACAACGCAGCTTCGCTACGGGAACGGGTCTACGCCCGAAGCCACACCCAGGGCAGCGAACTTCCGCCGCAGGCAGGCGTATTCATCTACACAGCCGCCGGGGACGCGGAAGGCACGCTGGGCGGGCTCGTCCGCCAAGGGCAACCACCGAACCTCGCCGAGACACTGATCCGACTGCTCGAATCGGCGCAGTGGTGCTCGCAGGACCCTCTGTGCGCCGATTCGACAGGCAGGTCCCTGGCCAACCTCAACCGTGCGGCCTGCCATGCGTGCACGCTGCTTCCCGAGACATGCTGCGAGATCGACAACGCGCTGCTGGACAGGACACTGCTGATCGGAGACAGCGAAGTGCCCGGGTTCTTCCGGGAAGTCGTCCAGGCCGCGCTCGAAGAATCGGCCGAAGCCGTCGATCTGCCGTGAAGATCCCTTCTCTCCTCGATCTTGAAATCGAGCAGCAGGCAGTCATCCATCTTCCGTTCCACGGAAGTCACGTCATCACCGGGTCCCCCGGCGGCGGAAAGACCGTGATGGCCGTCTACCGCGCGTGGGCGATGGCAACGGCCGGGCGCGATGTCGTCCTCGTCACGCGCTCCAATCTGCTGTGCCAATACCTCGCGCAACTGGCGCCGGACCTCACGGAAGCTTTCGACATCACCACCTACCATCGGTGGGTCAGGACTTTCTGGCGCGCTCGCTTCTCGACCGGCCCCCCGAAGACCGACGAGGGGGGGTGGAGCTATGACTGGATCGAGATGCAGCGGGACTGCCTCCTGAAGAACGTCAGGTCGGCCGCGCACCTTGTGATCGACGAAGGCCAGAATCTCCCGGTCGGCTTCTACCAGTTGTGTCGCGTCCTCGGCGTCGGGGTCACCGTGTTCGCGGACGAGAACCAGCGGATCGGCGACGATCAGAGCACCATGTCCGAGATACGCGGTGCACTCGCCGTACGGGCTGATCCACTCGTGCTTCGCCGTAACCGCCGAAACAGCCGTGAGATCGCGATGCTGGCATCCGAGTTCCACAAGGAGGCCCGGGACGAAGTTCCCTTGCCGGAACGCGTCGGTCGTACACCCACTCTCTTGAAAGTCCCCTCCCTGGGGCATCTCCTCAAGGGCGTTTCCCAGTACTTCACCGCGCACCCCGGGCGGAGTATCGGGATCATCTGCCGGTCCACCCGATTGCTGCTGGACATCCAGAGCAGCCTCACACACCTCGGGCTTGCGAAGCACACTCAGGCGTACGTCCATGACGATCGACACCGTGACACCGTCGACTTCTCGAGGCGCCGTATCCGGATCGTGAGCACGGCCAGCATGAAGGGCTTGGAGTTCGACAGCGTCTTCGTACCGGACCTGGACGCCTATACAGAGGATCCGACCAGCGTCGAAGCGCGTCTTCGCTTCTTCGTGCTGTGTACTCGGGCCTGCGAGGATCTCCACTTCGCCCACCTCGGCCCGCAGGAGCCCGCCATCCTGTCGAACGTCCCGGAATCGTTGCTGGTCCGACACACCGGTTGATCCTGCAGCGCGGCTCCGCCCCGGAGCAGTCATGAGAGGCGGGGCCCGGTGGTACCGTTCCGGGAACCTTCCCTTTCAACCCGCTTTGGGTGGAAGGGAGATGGTGAAAAGGGGTGGGGACATGGGCGGTACTTCGGCGATCAGTCTGGAGAAGGTGCGGGCGGCCGCGGGGGAGGGGCTGGTGCCGGCGTATGAGTCGGCGCGTGTCTCGTTGGAGAAGCTGGGTCTCGGTGGGCAGCGCGCGGCCGTGTACCTGGTCCTCGACCGGTCGGGGTCCATGCGGCGCTACTACCAGGACGGCACCGTTCAGCACCTGGCCGAGCAGGCGCTCGCCCTCTCGGCGCACCTCGACGACGACGGCGTGGTGCCCGTCGTCTTCTTCTCGACCGGTGTCGACGGCGTCGCCGACGTCTCGCTGAACGACTACCGCGGCCGGATCGCCGCGCTGCACGCCTCGTACGGGCACATGGGGCGGACGAACTACCACATCGCCATGCAGGCCGTGCTCGACCACCACATGGCGTCGGGCAGTGCGGATCCGGCCTTCGTCATCTTCCAGACGGACGGCGGCCCGACCTCGCGCGCCGCCGCCGAGCAGCTGCTGTGCGCCTCGGCACGGCTGCCGCTGTTCTGGCAGTTCGTGGGGTTCGGGGACCCCGAGGACAAGCAGTTCGCGTTCCTGCGGAAGCTGGACGACCTGCCGGTGCCGATCAGGCGTTCCCTGGACAACGCCGGGTTCTTCCCGGCCGGGACGGATCCGCGGTCGCTCTCCGACGGAGACCTCTACGACCGGCTGATGGGGGAGTTCCCCGACTGGCTGGCGGCGGCCCGTGAGGCGGGGATCACTCGCTGACCGCGGGGTCCGGGCCGTAGCATCCGGACATGACAGGAACCGGAACCGGCGAACAGTGGTACCCGGTCGAGTGGCCGGAGCGGATTCGTGCGCTGGCGCGGGGGGAACTGACGCCTGTCGAACCGCGTCGGGCCGCCACCGTGATGTTGTTGCGTGATGGCGCGGAGGGGGAGCTCGAAGTCTTTCTGTTGCGCCGGCGCACGTCGATGGCGTTCGCGGCGGGCGTGTACGCCTACCCGGGCGGGTCGGTGGATCCGCGGGACGGCGAGGGGGAGGCGGGGGGGGGCGTGGGGGCCGGGCGGGAGAGGTTCGGGGGG
>NZ_LAVK01000449.1 GCF_001083795.1 Streptomyces sp. SBT349 | reverse complement strand
CGCGCGAGACGGCCCAGGAGACGGCGCGCGAGACGGCGCGCGAGGCGGCCCACCCGCGCGGGACCCCCGGCGGCCCCGCGCCCGCGCCGGTCCGCGCCCCCGCGGCGCCCACCCGCCTGGTCTCCGACTGGCGGGTGCCCGACTGGGAGGAGGCCGAGGAGTTCGTCCGGCTCTTCCACTCCGAGCACCCCGAGCAGCCCATCCCGCTGTCGATGCGGCTGCGCCAGATACGCGAGCACCTGGAACAGACCGGCACCTACCGCCACACCCGCGCCGAGCTGGAGTTCGGCGCCCGCGTCGCCTGGCGCAACTCCAGCCGCTGCATCGGGCGTCTGTACTGGAAGAGCCTGCGCGTCCTGGACCGGCGCACCGCCGCCACCCCCGACGAGATCCACACACACCTCCTCGACCACCTGAGACAGGCGACCAACGACGGCCGCGTCCGCCCGGTGATCTCCGTGTTCGCCCCGGCCACCCCGTACCGCGAGGCCCCGCGCGTCTGGAACAGCCAGCTCGTCCGCTACGCGGGCTACCGCGCCGCCGACGGCTCGGCGATCGGCGACCAGGGCCAGATCGGCTTCACCGAGGCCGTCCGCCGCCTGGGCTGGCAGGCGCCGGGCGGCTGGTTCGACGTGCTGCCGCTGGTCATCGAGGTGCACGGCGACAAGCCGCAGCTCTACGACGTGCCGCGCGACCTCATCCTGGAGGTGCCGCTCACCCACCCCGACCACCCGCGCTTCGACGCCCTCGGCCTGCGCTGGTACGCCGTCCCCGCCATCTCGAACATGCGGCTGTCCATCGGCGGCATCGACTACCCCCTGGCCCCGTTCAACGGCTGGTACATGGGCACCGAGATCGGCGCGCGCAACTTCGTGGACCAGGACCGTTACCACCTGCTGCCCGTCGTCGCCGACGTCCTCGGGCTCGACACCGCCAACGAGTCGATGCTGTGGCGCGACCGCGCGCTGGTCGAGCTCAACGTCGCGGTGCTGCACTCGTTCCGCACCGCGGGCGTCAAGATCGCCGACCACCACACCGAGTCGCAGCGCTTCCTCACCCACCTCGCCCGCGAGGAGGAGCAGGGCCGCATCGTGCCCACCGACTGGAGCTGGATCGTCCCCCCCATCTCGGGCGGCCTGACCCCGGTCTTCCACCGCTACTACGACGAGGCCGACCTGCGCCCCGCCTTCGCCCTGGACGAGGACGCCCGCACCCGCGCCGAGGGCGGCTGCCCCTACCCGCACTGAGCGGCGCTGCCGGGCGCGGGCGCCGAGCGCCGGGCCCCGAGCGCCGGTGTCAGTCCGGCTCCGGGAACGCCCCGTACTGCGGCTCGCCCAGCGGCTCGTAGGTGTGCAGCACGATCCCGGAACCGGTGGTCGCCGTCCCCGTCAGCGTCAGCGCGGTCGGGGTCGTGGTGCCCTCGGGGAACAGCCGCCGCCCCTCGCCCAGCACCACCGGGTGGATGAGCAGCCGCAGTTCGTCCACCAGCCCCAGGTCGAGCAGCGAACGGCCCAGGGTCGCGCTGCCGTGGATCTGGAGCTCGCGGCCGGGCCGCGCCCGCAGCTCACGGATCTCCGTCGCGAGGTCGCCGGTGAGCGCGGTGGTGCCCTCCCACCCGGCGGTGACCGGCGTGCTGGTCACCACGTACTTCGGCAGCCCGTTCAGCCGGGAGGCCACCGGGTCGGCCGGGTCGGTCACCCGCGGCCAGTAGGCGGCGAAGATGTCGTACGTCCTGCGGCCGAGCAGGAACGCGTCCGCCTCCCCGAACCAGCCCGACACCAGGCGGCCGAAGTCCTCGTCCGCGTACGGGAACGACCAGCCCCCGTGCCGGAATCCCCCGCTCGTGTCCTCGTCCGGGGCCCCGGGCCCCTGGACCACCCCGTCCAGCGACAGGAACTCCGTCAGCGTCACCCTCATCGCGCCTCTCCTCGCCTTCGCGGCCTCTCCGGCCTTCCCGATCTCGCGCTCGCCCCTCGGCGGTGCGCTCGGGAGGGGAGACCGGCGGCGGCCCGGAAACTCAGCGGTCGGGCAGCAGGTCGCGTTCCTCGAAGACCAGCAGCGTGCGGGTGCTCAGCACCTCGGGGATCCCCTGGATGCGGGTCAGGACCAGCTCGCGCAACGCCCTGTTGTCCGCCGTGTGCACGAGCAGCAGCACGTCGAAGTCGCCGCTCACCAGGGCGATGTGGGTCGCGCCCGGCAGCTCCTCCAGCTTCGCGCGCACCGTGCGCCAGCTGTCCTGGACGATCTTCAGCGTGATGTACGCGGACGCGCCCTGCCCGGCGCGTTCGTGGTCCACGCGCGCCGAGAACCCGCGGATCACCCCCTCCTCGATCAGGCGGTTGATCCGCGCGTAGGCGTTGGCGCGGGATATGTGCACCTGATCGGCGACCGAGCGGACCGACGCCCGCCCGTCCGTCCGCAGCAGCCGCAGAATCGCGGCGTCGATGGGATCGAGCGGTCGCACCTGCTGCGGAGGCGCGGAAGTCAACTGGTCGTCCGGCATGCCGAGAAGCCTCCCCTTCCTGGACGTCCTGCCCCCATACCACGCCACATCGAGCCAGTTGTCCACAGCGTGGGAGGCACCGTAGCCAAGCTGCGTCATCGACCGAACAATCGGTAGGGAAGCGAAGCCGCCGCGAGGAGGTGCCCGCCATGACCGTTTCCGAGCTGCCGGCCCATGCCACCGCCGCCCGTGAGGCCGCCCCGCCCCTGCCCGACCAGGAGCCGTACCGCCTGCTCGGCACCAGGGCCCCCGACCCGGAGCTGTGGCCCCGGCTCCACCGCGAGCTGGTGCGCGGGAGGCGTTACAACACCCAGGCCACCGCCCTCACCCGGCAGGGCAGGCTGGCGGTCTACCCCTCCTCCGCCGGGCAGGAGGCCTGCCAGGTCGCCGCCGGGCTCGCGCTCGGCCCGCGCGACTGGCTCTTCCCCAGCTACCGCGACACCCTGGCCGCCGTCGTCCGCGGACTCGACCCGGCCGCCGCGCTCACCCTGCTGCGCGGCGACTGGCACACCGGCTACGACCCGCACACCCACCGCGTCGCCCCGCTCTGCACCCCGCTGGCCACCCAGCTCCCCCACGCCGTCGGCCTCGCCCACGCCGCCCGCCTGCGCCGCGACGACCTCGCCGTCCTCGCGCTCGTCGGCGACGGCGGCACCTCGGAGGGCGACTTCCACGAGGCGCTGAACTTCGCCGCCGTCTGGCGGGCCCCCGTCGTCTTCCTCGTGCAGAACAACGGCTACGCCATCTCCGTCCCCCTCGCCAAGCAGACCGCGGCCCCGAGCATCGCCCACAAGGCCGTCGGCTACGGCATGCCCGGCAGGCTCGTGGACGGCAACGACGCGCCCGCCGTGCACGACGCGCTCACCGGCGCGCTCGCCCGCGCCCGCGCCGGTGGGGGCCCCACCCTCATCGAGGCCCTCACCTACCGCCTGGACGCGCACACCAACGCGGACGACGCCACCCGCTACCGCACCGACGCGGAGGTCGCCGCCTGGCGCGCCCGCGACCCGCTGACCCTGATGGAACGGGAGCTGCGCGCCCACGGGCTCCTCGCCGACGAGGACGCGGCGGCGGCCCACGAGGCGGCGGAACGCACCGCCGCCGCCCTGCGCGAGGCCCTGTCCGGCGACCCGGAGCTCACCCCGGGCGACCTGTTCAGCCACGTCTTCGCCACCCCGACGCCCCAGCTCGACGAGCAACGCGCGCACCTCGACCGGGCCGCGCGGCAGCGGGAGCTCTCATGACCGCCCCGGCCCGGATCCCGGCCGCCCCGAGCCCCCGCGCCCCGGTCTCCATGGCCCAGGCCCTCAACCGGGCGCTGCGCGACGCGATGGCCGAGGACCCGGCGGTCCACCTCCTCGGCGAGGACATCGGCGCGCTCGGCGGGGTCTTCCGCGTCACGGACGGCCTCGCGGCCGAGTTCGGCGAGGACCGCTGCACGGACACCCCGCTCGCCGAGGCGGGCATCCTCGGCGCCGCGACCGGCATGGCCATGTACGGCCTGCGGCCGGTGGTCGAGATGCAGTTCGACGCGTTCGCCTACCCGGCGTTCGAACAGCTGGTCTCGCACGTCTCCCGCATGCGCAACCGCACCCGCGGCGCCCTGCCGATGCCCCTGACCGTCCGCATCCCCTACGGCGGCGGCATCGGCGGCGTCGAGCACCACAGCGACTCCTCCGAGTCCTACTACATGGCCACCCCGGGGCTCCATGTCGTCACCCCCGCCACCGTCGCCGACGCCTACGGCCTGCTGCGCCAGGCGATCGCCTCCGACGACCCGGTGGTCTTCCTCGAACCGAAGCGCCTCTACTGGGCCAAGGACACATTCGACCTGGACGGCCCCGGCGTCCCGCCGTTCGGCAGGGCCGTCGTCCGCCGCCCGGGGTCCTCGGCCACCCTGATCACCTACGGCCCCTCCCTCCCCGTCTGCCTGGAGGCGGCCGACGCCGCCCGCGCGGAGGGCTGGGACCTCGGCGTGATCGACCTGCGCACGCTCGTCCCGTTCGACGACGCGACGGTCTGCGCGGAGGTGCGGCGCACGGGGCGCGCCGTCGTCGTGCACGAGGCCACCGGGTTCGCCGGGCCGGGCGCCGAGATCGCCGCCCGCGTCACCGAACGCTGCTTCCACCACCTCGCCGCGCCCGTGCTGCGGGTGACGGGCTACGACATCCCGTATCCGCCGCCGCTCCTCGAACGCCACCACCTGCCCGACGCGGACCGCGTGCTGGAAGCCGTCTCCCGCCTGCAATGGGACCTCGTATGAGCAACGAGACCGCCACCGAAGAGGAGTTCCTCCTCCCCGACCTCGGCGAGGGCCTGACCGGGGCGGAGATCATCCGCTGGCTGGTCGGGGTCGGCGAGACCGTCGCCGTGGACCAGCCCGTGGTCGAGGTCGAGACCGCCAAGGCCCAGGTCGAGGTCCCCTGCCCCTACGCGGGCACGGTCACCGCCCGCTTCGGCGAGCCGGGCCAGGAGATCCCCGTCGGCGCCCCGCTGATCCGGGTGGACGCCGAGGACTCCCCCGGCGTGGGCCCCGTCCTGGTCGGCTACGGCCC
>NZ_LAVK01000448.1 GCF_001083795.1 Streptomyces sp. SBT349 | reverse complement strand
GGGTGGTGGTGGTCAGGGCGATGGCCGTGGCGAGGGGGAGGAGGTCGTCCGCCGTCAGGTCGGGGCGGATCGTGCCGGCGCGCTGGGCGTGGGTGAGCAGGGTGGTGGCCGTGGTGCGCATCGTCGTGTGCCATGCGGCGAAGGGGGTCGTGCCATCCTCGGGGGTGGCCAGGGCCAGGTCCCGTTTGGTGGCGACATGGGTGACGAACGCGCGGAGCCAGGTGAACAGGGCCTCGGCTGGTGGAAGTTCGGCCTGGAGGGTCGTGGCGAGGGTGCGGAGCTCCGCCACTTCGTCCGCGTAGACGGCGACGAGCAGGTCGCGGCGGGTGGGGAAGTGGCGGTACATCGTGGCGTTGCCGACGCCCGCGCGGCGGGCGATGTCGTCGAGGGGGGCCTGGTGGCCGCGTTCGGCGAAGACGTCCTTGGCCGCCGTGATCAGCAGATCGTAGTTGCGTTTGGCGTCGGCACGCATGTCGCTTACGCCGCCGCCGCGGTGAGGGTGGCGAGTTCGGCGTCGGTCAGGGTGAGGTCGGAGAGGGCGAGCAGCTCGGGGAGCTGGTCCAGGGTGCTGGCGCTGGCGATCGGCGCGGCGACCGTGGGGCGGGAGAGGAGCCAGGCCAGGGCGACGGTGGCCGGGGCCGCGGAGTGGGCGGCGGCGACCTCGTCCAGGGCGGCGAGGACCCGGCGGCCCCGCTCGGTCGCGAGGTGCTGGGCCGCGCCCCCGGCGCGCGCGCTGTTCACCTCGGTGCCGGGGCGGTACTTGCCGGTCAGGAAGCCGGAGGCCAGCGCCGGGTAGGGAATGGCGGCCAGGCCGAACTCCTCGGCGAGCGCGGCCCGTTCGCCCTCGTAGCTGTCGCGGGAGACCAGGTTGTAACGGGGCTGGATGGCGGCGTAACGGGCCGTGCCCGCGGCGAGGGAGAACTCCAGGGAGGCGCGCAGCCGTTCCGGGGTGATGTTGGAGACGGCGATCTCGCGGACCTTGCCCTCCCGCACCAGGTCGTCCAGCGCGGTCATGATCTCGGGGACCTCGACCGACTCGTCGTCGAAGTGCGTGTAGTACAGGTCGATGTGGTCGGTGCCCAGGCGGCGCAGCGACTCCTCGGCGGCGCGCTTGACGGTGGGCGCGGCCAGGCCGGTCAGCTCGGGGTGGCGGCCGACCTTGGTGGCGATGACGAACGCGTCGCGGTCGCCGCGGCGGGCCAGCCAGCGGCCGATGACGGCCTCGGACTCGCCGCCCTCGTTGCCGTCGACCCACGCGGAGTAGGAGTCGGCGGTGTCGATGAAGTTCCCCCCGGCGTCCGCGTAGGCGTCCAGGAGGGCGAACGAGGTGGGCTCGTCGGCCGTCCAGCCGAAAACGTTGCCGCCGAGGCAGAGCGGGGAGACCTGGAGCGTGCCGACCGGGCGTTTCTTGGCGTTCATGGGGTCAGCGTAAACCGGCGGCCCTGGCGTCGGGGGGAGCCGTCAGGGCCGCCGGAGCGGGTGGGGTCTAGATCGACACGCCCTTGTCACGCAGCCAGGCGAGGGGGTCGACCGCGTCCGTGCCGTTCGGCAGGACCTCCAGGTGGAGGTGGGGGCCGGTCGAGTTCCCCGTGGAGCCGACGCCGCCGATGGTGTCGCCGGTGGTGACCTCCTGGCCGGCGGAGACGCTCATCGAGGAGAGGTGGCAGTACCAGACCTCGGTGCCGTCCTCCAGCTCGATGATCACGCGGTAGCCGTAGGAGCCCGCCCAGGCGGCCTCCTTGACGGTGCCGGTGTGGACGTTCTTCACGGGGGTGCCCGCGGGGGCGGTGAAGTCGGTGCCGGTGTGGGTGGACTGCCACATCGGGCCGCTCTCGCCGAAGTAGGTGGAGATGCGGTAGTCGGAGAGCGGGAGGGCGTAGCTTTCGCGCAACTGCCGCAGCCGCTCCTCCTCTTCGCGCTGCCGGCGCTCCTCTTCCTCCTGGCGCCTGCGCTCCTCCTCGGCGGCGCGCTCGGCCTCGGCCGCGGCGGCGGCCTCCTCGGCGGCGTCGGCCTGGGCGGCCTCCAGGGCGGCGGTCCTGGCGTCGGCCTCGGCGCCCGCCTCCTGCTGGTCGGCCTGCTGGAGGATGCGGGCGCGCAGCGCCTCGCCGGCGTCGGTGTGCCCGGCGGCGATGTCGGTCTGGCTCATCCCGGCGGAGGTGAACGGGGCCGGGGCGGGGGCGGCTTCGGCGGTGTCCGGGGTGGCGAGCAGGCCGCCGAGGACCGGTATGGCCTTGACCTTCTCCGTGGCGGCGCCGACGCCCGGCACGTTCGCCGCGCCGTCCTCGTTGGCCGTGGCCATGCCGCCCGCGCCGACCGCCGCCATCACGCCGACACCGAGAACGGCCCTGCTGCGGGCGATGGTTCCGCCGCGCTGGCGGCCGACGCGGTGCCGGCCGCGGACCGGTCGCAGGGTCTCCTCGCTCGGGTTCCACTCGGTGTGGGGCTCGTCCGCCGCGGTCGCGGGGCCGTAGTAGGCCGGGTACGCGTCGCGTGCGTCGTAGCCGCGGGGGTCGAACCCGTTCACCGGGTCGAGCGCGTCGACCGAGCCGAGGGGGCGGAACGTGTCCTGAGGGGTGTCTTCGAGCGAGGCATGCCGGTTCGACGCCACGGAGGCGCTCTCCTTTCCTTCCTCTCGCCTACCGGGTTAGCTGACGGGTTCGGAGCAGGAAGGTCTCCTACGGGCGGCCGGCCACGGATGGCTGCCGGCAGTCCGATTCACCCCAATTGGTGGTTCCCCGGTTCCTTTGGTGCAGTTGTCTTGCACACGCCGGATTCGGCGATGGAGCACGGTGCCGTCCCTGTGCGACGGCGGTGACGACCGCGCTGCGTTATCGAACGTTAATAGACGCGGCCACCGGATTCCAAGTAGCTGCGGAAAATAAACGGGCCCTTGACCAGGATTTAAACCCTGCAAGTCCTGCAAATCAGGGCATAATTCCGGCCCGCTGTGCCGCATGTCGCATCTGACGGTACGTCAATTGTTATGCGGAGCGGTGCCGTTCGTCTACACACCGTGATCCCCGGCCGCCGCCTGTCTGGCGTCGTACGCGGCGCGGGCGGCGGCGACCTCCGCCTGGTGCCGCTCGGTCCAGGTCACCAGCGCCTGGATGGTGGCGTGCAGCGTGGAACCCAGCGGCGTGAGCGCGTAGTCCACGCGGGGCGGGACGGTGGGGTGAACGGTCCGGCTCACCAGGCCGTCGCGCTCCAGCTGGCGGAGGGTCTTGGTGAGCATGCGCTGGCTGATGCCGTCGACCTCGCGGCGCAGCTCGGTGAAGCGCAGGCCCTGGCAGTCGAGCAGCGCGATGACCAGCAGCGACCACTTGTCGGCGACGCGGTCGAGGATCTGCCTGACCTCGCAGTCCTCCCTGGTGTCCCACTGCCGCGCGTCGTAGGGGTAGTCCTCGACGCAGGGGGCGGGGGCGCCGGCGGTGTCGGCGGTGTCGGTGGCGGGGCCCGCCGTGGTACCCGCCGGGTGACCGAGGTACTTCGAAGTGCCTTCTTCCATGGGCGTTGATGGTTCCGCATGATGCTGTCAGTTACAAGTAAGAACCGTCTCTGACCTGTGGTTGAAGGGATTCTTGCCGTGTCCACACGTGCCTGGGGCATGCTGTTCGTCCTGTGCGGCGCCATCTTTCTCGAGGGCATCGACCTGGCCATGCTGAATGTGGCCCTGCCGTCCATCCGGGCCGATCTGGGGCTCTCGACGGGTGAGCTCCAGTGGGTGATGAGCGCCTATGTCCTCGGCTACGGCGGCTTCATGCTGCTGGGCGGGCGGGCCGCCGACCTGTTCGGCCGCCGCCGGATGTTCCTGACCTGGCTGACCGTCTTCCTGCTGTTCTCGGGCCTCGGCGGGCTGGCCGACGAGGCGTGGATGCTGATAGCCGCCCGGTTCATCACCGGCGTGGCCGCCGCGTTCATGACTCCGGCGGGGCTGTCGATCATCACCACGACGTTCCCCGAGGGGCCGCGCCGCAACCAGGCGCTGCTGGTCTACTCGGGGACCGCGGCCGGCGGGTTCTCGCTCGGTCTGGTGGTCGGCGGGCTGCTGACCTCGGTCGACTGGCGGTGGGTGTTCTTCGCGCCGGTCCTCCTCTCGCTGGTGATCCTGCTGGCGGCCCTGGCCCTGCTGCCCCGGACGGAGGAACGGGAGGTGGCCGAGGCTCCGGAGGGGCGCGCGCGCCGGCGCGGGATCGATGTGCTGGGCGCGTTCACCGTGACGGGCGCCATCCTGCTGCTGGTCGCCACCGTGGAACGCGCCACCCACACCGGCGCGGGCCGGACGGCGACCACCCTGGCGATCTCGCTGGCGCTGTTCGCGGCGTTCGTCGTCGTGGAGCGCCGCTCGGCGCATCCGCTGGTGCGGCTCGGCATCCTCCGTTCGGCGCCGCTGCTGCGGGCGAACGTCGGGGGGCTGATGGTCGCGGCGGCGTTCTTCTCGTTCCAGTTCATCGCCGTGCTCTACCTCCAGGAGCTGCGGGGCTGGTCCACGCTGGAGACGAGCTTCGCCATGCTGGTCCTCGGCATCGACGCGGTCCTGGCACCGCTGCTGACGCCGCGCCTGGTGAACCGTTACGGCAGTGCGCGGGTCACCCTCGGCGGGCTCGTCACGGCGGCGGTGGCGTACGCGCTCTTCCTGCCGATCGGGATGGACACGGTCTACCTGGCGATGTTCCCGACGATGCTGCTGATCGGGTGCTCCTTCGCGATGGTGTACGGGCCGCTGACGATCGCCGCCACGGACGGGATCGCGGAGGAGGAGCAGGGGCTCGCGGGGGCGCTGTTCTACACGTCGTTCCAGTTCGGCGCGGCGCTCGGGCTCTCGGCCGCCACCGCGGTCACCGCCGCGCTGGCCCCCGAGCACCCGCTGGTCGGAGACGTGGTGCCCGCCGCCTGGCCGGAGGGCACCGCCGCGGCGTGGACCGGCGGGCACGCGACGCCCGCCGAGGCGGGCGCGTCCTACCGCAAGCAGGCAGCCGCCAAGTCCGAGGGCGAGCGGCAGGCCGAGGCGAAGGAGAAGAACGGCGGCTTCAACGGGGCCTACGCGACCAACCCGGTCAACCGCGGGCGGGATCC
>NZ_LAVK01000447.1 GCF_001083795.1 Streptomyces sp. SBT349 | reverse complement strand
CACATGACCCCGCCCGCCCCCGGCCGTTTCCGCCTCGCCTACGGCACCAACGGACTCACCGACCTCCGCCTCACCGACGCCCTCGCCCTCCTGGCCGACCTCGGCTACCAGGGCGTCGCCCTCACCCTCGACCACATGCACCTGGACCCCTGCGCGCCCGGCCTCGCCGCCCGCACCGCGGCCGTCGCCCGCGACCTGGAACGCCGCGGGCTCGCCGTCGCCGTCGAGACCGGGGCGCGGTACATCCTCGACCCCACCGCCAAGCACGGGCCCAGCCTGCTCGACCCCGACCCCGCCGCCCGGGGCCGCCGCACGCGCATGCTGACCGACGCCGTCCGCGTCGGCGCCGACCTCGGCGCCACCGCCGTCCACTGCTTCAGCGGCCACCTCCCGCCCGGCACCGACGAGGACGCCGGCTGGGCGCGCCTCGCCGGCGCCCTCGCCCCCGTCCTCGACGCCGCCGCCGACGCCGGGATCCCGCTCGCCGTCGAGCCCGAGCCCGGCATGCTGCTCGACCGGCTGGCGGCGTTCCACCGCTTCCGCCGCGAGGCCGCCGACCACGAGGCCCTGCGCCTGACCCTGGACATCGGCCACTGCCACTGCCTGGAGCCCGACCCCGTCCCCGACTGCGTCGCCGCCGCCGCGCCCTGGCTCGCGCACGTCCAGATCGAGGACATGCGCCGCGGCGTCCACGAGCATCTGCCGTTCGGCGAGGGCGAGATGGACTTCCCGCCCGCGCTCGCCGCGCTGGCCGCCACCGGCTACGACGGGCTGGTCTCCGTCGAACTGCCGCGCCACTCCCACGCCGGACCCGAACTCGCCCGCGGCTCCCTCACGTTCCTCCGGCACGCCACCAGGAAGGCCGCGGCGCCCCGGGAGGCCACCCCGTGCTGAACGACACCGACCTCGCCGGCCTCACCCCCGAGAGCCGCGCCTGGCTGGACGGCGTCCTCGGAACCGACGGCTGGGAGGCGGCGTTCACCGCCGCCGGACGCCACGTCGGGCGCGCCCGCGCCGACGCCGCCCGCGTCGCGCTGCTGCGCGCCGCCCACGCCGACGCCGCCACCGTCACCCGCCTCTACCAGCGCGGCGACGCGGCCGAACGCCGCGCCGTACTGCTCGCCCTCCCCGAACTGCCGGTCGGCGCCGCCGCGTTGCCCCTGGTCGAGGACGCCCTGCGCGCCAACGACCCGCGCCTGACCGCCGCCGCCCTCGGCCCCTACGCCGCCCGCCACCTCGACCAGCACCTGTGGCGGCACGCCGTCCTCAAGTGCGTGTTCACCGGCGTCCCCGTCAGCGCCGTCGCCTCTCTCGCCGACCGCGCCGACGCCGAACTCGCCCGGATGGCCTCCGACTTCGCCGCCGAACGCACCGCCGCGGGCCGCCCGGTCCCCGACGACGTGCGCCACATCCTCGCCCTGGCCCCGCCCTCCTCACCACCGTCCTCACCACCGCTCTCACCACCGCCCGCGCAGGAGGCGTGATGCGCATCTTCGACCCCCATATCCACATGACCTCCCGCACCACCGACGACTACGAGAAGATGCGCGCCTCGGGCGTGGCCGCCCTGGTCGAGCCCTCCTTCTGGCTCGGCCAGCCCCGCACCTCGGCCGCCTCGTTCGTCGACTACTTCGACGCCCTCCTCGGCTGGGAGCCCTACCGCGCCGCGCAGTACGACATCGCCCACCACTGCGCCCTGGCCCTCAACCCCAAGGAGGCCAACGACCCGCGCTGCACGCCGATCCTCAAGGAGCTGCCCCGCTACCTGGAGAAGGACAGCGTCGTCGCGGTCGGCGAGATCGGCTACGACTCGATCACCCCCGCCGAGGACGAGGCCCTGGCCGCGCAGCTCGAACTCGCCGCCCGCCACGGCCTGCCCGCCCTCGTCCACACCCCCCACCGCGACAAGCTCGCCGGTCTGACACGGACCCTCGACGTGCTCGCCGAGTCCGAACTCCCCCCCGAACGCGTCGTCCTGGACCATCTCAACGAGACGACCGTGGACCGCGCCGCCGACAGCGGCTGCTGGATGGCGTTCTCCGTCTACCCCGACACCAAGATGGACGAGCGCCGCACCGTCGCCGTGCTGCGCCGCCTCGGCCTGGAGCGCATGCTCGTCAACTCCGCGGCCGACTGGGGCAAGAGCGATCCGCTCAAGACCCGGAAGGTCGGCGACGCCATGCTCTCCGCCGGGTTCACGCACGACGACGTCGACCGCGTGCTGTGGCGCAACCCGGTCGCGTTCTACGGCCAGAGCGGGCGCCTCGACCTCGGCGACCGGGACCGGCCCGAGCTGTTCGAGGGCAACTCCATCGCCCGCGGCGCCCCGGCGGGGCGGTGACCGCATGCGCTTCGCGCACCCCGACGGCTCCACCGTCCACCTGGCGTACTGCACCAACGTCCACCCCGCCGAGACCCTCGACGGCGTGCTGGCCCAGCTCCGCGACCACTGCGAGCCGGTCCGCCGCCTCCTCGGCCGCGACCGCCTCGGCATAGGGCTGTGGCTGGCCCGCGAGGCGGCGGCCGACCTGGTGAACGACGCCGAGGCCCGCCGCGTCCTGCGCGGCGCCCTCGACACCCGCGGCCTGGAGGTGGTCACCCTCAACGGCTTCCCCTACCGCGGCTTCGGCGGCGAACGCGTCAAGTACGCCGTCTACACGCCCGACTGGACCAGCAGGGAGCGCCTGGACCACACGGCGGACCTGGCCGCCATCCTCGCCGACCTGCTGCCCGAGGACGCCGCCGAGGGCACCATCTCCACCCTGCCGCTGGCCTGGCGCGAGCCGTTCACCCCGGCCCAGCGGCAGCGGGCCCTCGGCCACCTCACCGAGCTGTCCCAGCGGCTCGACGACCTCGCCGAGGCCACCGGCCGCTCCCTGCGCATCGCGCTCGAACCGGAGCCCGGCTGCACCGTCGAGACCACCGAGCAGGCCGCCGACGTCCTCACCGGCCCGGGCGCCCCGCCCTCCCACCGCGTCGGCGTCTGCCTGGACACCTGCCATCTGGCCACCCAGTTCGAGGACCCCGACCGCGCCATCGAGGGGCTCACCGGGCGCGGCGTCCCCATCGTCAAGTCCCAGCTCTCCGCCGCCCTGCACGCCGAGCACCCCGGGCGCCCCGCCGTCCGCTCGGCCCTCGCCGACTTCGCGGAGCCCCGCTTCCTGCACCAGACCAGGGAACGCGTCCGGACCAAGGTCACCGGCAGGGACGACCTGGACACCGCCCTGTTCGGCCCCGACCCGCTGCCGGGACGCGGCCCCTGGCGCGTCCACCTCCACGTCCCGCTGCACGCCAAGCCGACGCCGCCGCTGACGTCCACGCTGCCGCAGCTCACCCGCGCCCTCACCCTGCTGGTCGGCGGCGAACACCCCCTGACCCACCACCTAGAGGTCGAGACCTACACCTGGCAGGTGCTGCCGCCCGCGCTGCGCCCGCGGACGCCCGCCCAGCTCGCCGAGGGAATCGCGGCCGAACTCGCCCTCGCCCGCGACCTGCTGACCGGCCTCGGCCTGAAGGAGCTGACATGACCCGCCCGCTCGTCGTGCTGAACGTGGTGGGCCTCACCCCCGCCCTCCTCGACCACCTGCCGCGCCTCGCCGCCCTGGCCCGCAAGGGGTCGAGCGCGCCGCTGACCACCGTGCTGCCCGCGGTGACCTGCTCCGCCCAGGCCACGTTCCTCACCGGCACGCCGCCCTCCGACCACGGCATCGTCGGCAACGGCTGGTACTTCCGGGGCGTGGGCGACGTGCTGCTGTGGCGGCAGCACAACGCGCTGGTCGAGGGCGAGAAGGTCTGGGACGCTGCCCGCCGCGAACGTCCCGGCTACACGGTGGCCAACGTCTGCTGGTGGTACGCCATGGGCGCGGACACCGACTTCACCATCACCCCGCGGCCCATCTACTTCGCCGACGGCCGCAAGGAGCCCGACTGCTACACCCGCCCGGCGGAGCTGCACGACGAACTCACGGGCGCGTTCGGCGCGTTCCCCCTGTTCACCTACTGGGGGCCGACCGCCTCCATCGCCTCCTCGCGCTGGATCGCCGCCGCGGCCCGCCACCTGCTGACCACCCGCCGCCCCGACCTCACCCTGGTCTACCTGCCGCACCTGGACTACGACCTCCAGCGGTTCGGCCCGCACGGCCCGGAGGCGAAGGCCGCCGCGGCCCAGCTCAACGACGAGATCGCGCCGTTGCTCGACGCCGCCGAGACGGCGGGAGCCCGGGTCATGGTGCTCTCGGAGTACGGCATCACGCCCGTCAGCCGCCCGGTCGACATCAACCGGGAGCTGCGCCGGGCCGGTCTCCTGGAGGTCTACACCCAGGCCGGGATGGAGTACCTGGACCCCTGGGTCTCCCGCGCGTTCGCCGTGGCGGACCACCAGGTGGCCCACGTCTACGTGCGCCGCCCCGAGGACCTGCGCCGCACCCGCGAGGTGCTGGCCTCGCTGCCCGGCGTGGACGAGGTGCTGGACGAGACGGGCAAGAAGAGCGCGGGCCTCGACCACGCCCGTTCCGGCGAACTGGTCGCCGTGGCCGAGCCGGACGCGTGGTTCACCTACTACTACTGGCTGGACGACGCGCGCGCCCCCGACTTCGCGCCGACGGTGGAGATCCACCGCAAGCCGGGATACGACCCGGCCGAGCTGTTCTTCGACCCGGCCGACCGCCTCGCCAAGCCCCGCGCCGGCCTCGCCCTGGCCCGTAAGAAGCTCGGGCTGCGCTACCGGATGAACGTGATCCCCCTGGACCCCTCGGTCGTCAGGGGCAGCCACGGCCGCCTCCCCGAGGACCCGAACGACGCCCCGATCCTCCTCTGCTCCGACCCCGAAGCACTGACCGGCGCCCCCGTGGCGGCCACCGCCATCAAACAGCTGATGCTCGACCTCTCCACCTGACCCCCAGCCCCCCGGGGGGGGGCCGGGGGGCTGGGGGGGGTGCCCCTTCTTTTCCCCTTCTCGCTGGGGGGGCGCGAGGTCGGGGGGCCGCTTGGGGGGCGGCGGGGGACGGGCCTGCCCCGGGGCTCAACGGTGATTGCGGTGGTCTACCCCATCCTCCCCCCCCCTGGTGCCCAGGGGAGCCCGCCCCTGTTCTCCC
>NZ_LAVK01000446.1 GCF_001083795.1 Streptomyces sp. SBT349 | reverse complement strand
GTTCCCCACCCACCGCTCCATCCACCCGTCCGGGATGCCGCCCCGGACCCCCACGCGGGCACGGCCGACGTCGCTGTCGGACGGCCGCCGCGACGACGCACCGCCAGCGAGACGCGAGAGGACAGCACGGAAGGACCTCCCGCCGCGCGAGAAGAGATCCGGCCAGGGGGCGCAGGCCAAAGCTCTTTCGAAGGCAAGGGGACTCATTCATGACGACAGAGTTCAAGAAAACCCCCCCGAAGTATCGAGAGGTTACCGACGAGAACGGTCGTGTGTACCGGATCGGAGAGACCGACCGGGACATCATGGGACGGCCGCGGTGGACGATGGTGATCCTGCCGTGGATCGGCATGATGGGCATCAGCATCTGCGAGTACGCCTTCGGCTCGGCCGAGGAGACCCTGCACGACGGGCAGGGCTGGTCGTCGACGCACATCTTCTGGCTGCTGGGCGTGTGGGTGTTCTTCCAGGCCGCCGTGGCGTGGCCGATCGGACTGCTGCGGGAGACGGAGAAGCTCTCGGCGCGCACGGCGATGCTGCTCGGCGCCGTGGGCGCCTACCTGGGCTTCCTGGCGCTGGCGCACGCGCCGAACGTCTTCTGGGCCTACCTGGGCTTCGGCTTCTTCGGTGGCTCGGGCGCCGGCTTCGTCTACGCGACCTGCGTGAACATGGTCGGCAAGTGGTATCCGGAGCGGAAGGGCGGCAAGACCGGCTTCGTCAACGGCGGTTTCGCCTACGGCGCCGTGCCGTTCGTCTTCCTCTTCACCAACTACATGGACGTGGACAACTTCTCCGCCATCCTGAGCCTGGTCGGCCTGTGGGCGCTGCTGGCCGTCGGCGTGAGCGGGCTGTTCTTCAAGGACCCGCCGAAGAACTGGTGGCCCCCGCACGTCGACCCGCTGGACAAGAAGTCCGACCCCAGGACGACGCGGGCGCTGCTCAAGAACCCGCCGGCCGTCAAGCAGTTCACCCCCGCCGAGGCGCGGAAGGAGAAGGTGCTGTACCTGATGTGGTTCTGCCTGCTGATGACGGCGGGCGTGAACATCTTCGGGATCGCCTTCCAGGTGGACTTCGGGGACGAGATGGGCTTCGCGGGCGGGATCGTGGCCACGGCGATGTCGCTCAAGGCCATCGTCAACGGCACCGGGCGCGGCGTCATCGGCTGGATCTCCGACCTGTACGGACGGCGGCAGACCCTGACGTTCGTGTGCATCGTCCTGGGGCTCTCGCAGTTCGGGGTGCTGTGGTCGGGCACGATCGGGAGCATGCCGCTGTTCCTCTTCTTCTCGATGATCTCCGGATTCGGCGGCGGCGCGATCTTCCCGCTGTTCGCCGCGATGACGGCCGACTTCTTCGGGGAGAACCACAACGCCACCAACTACGGCATGGTCTACAGCTCGAAGCTGGTCAGCGGCCTTCTCGGCTCCGGCGTCGGCGTGCTGGTGGTCAATGCGTGGGACTACAAGGGCGCGTTCCTCATCGCGGGCGCGATAGGACTCCTCTCGGCCGCGCTGTCGCTGCTGTTGCGCCAGCCACGTCCAACGGACGACGTGACCAAGGTCCCCGAAACCGTGCCCCCGACACCGGTCGGGGCCCGTTGAGGGCCTCCCGTCGCGGGAGCGGCGACCAGGGGTGGCGGCGCGCGCCATTCGTCCCCACCCCTCCCGGAGCGTGTGCGCGGGCCAGCGGAGGACCGCGGCCCGGGGCGGGTACGCGGCAGTCCCGTACCGGGCCGCCCGCGTCACGGCGGCGGGGTCGGCCGGCGGGGTGCGCTCCCTGCGCCGGCCGGCCCTCGTCCGCTTCCCGCCGCAGCTGAAAGCCCCCTCGGGGCCGTGCCGCCCACGCGGCGCACGGCCCCGAGGGACGTCCCACAGGGACGGGGACCGGGTCAGCCGGCGGCGGCCTGGGCGGCGGCCGAGATCTGCTTGCAGTAGAAGTCGGTGGTGCGCTCGGTGTGCCGCCGCATCAGCTGCTCGGAGCGGTCGGGGTCGCCCTTGGCGATGGCCCGGATGAGCGTGGCGTGCTCGTTCCACGCGGCCTTGCCGCGCGGGCGGGCGATCGGCGTGTAGTACCAGCGCACGCGCCGGTCGACCTGGGCGATCATCTCGGCCAGCACCCGGTTCCCCGCGAGCTCGGTGATGAAGCTGTGCAGCACGGCGTTGGCCTCGACGATCGCCCGCGCGTCGTCGGCCGCGAGGGCGCGCACCCCCGCCTCCTGAAGCTCCCAGAGCCGGGCGATGTCCTGCTCGGTCGCGTGGACCGCGGCGCCCCTGGCCGAGTGGGTCTCCAGCACCGCGCGGACGCTGAGCAGTTGGGCCGCCTCCTCCACGGTGGGCGTGTGGACGAAGGCGCCCTGCGCGGGGCGCAGGTCCACCCAGCCCTCGCTCTGGAGCCGTTGCAGCGCCTCGCGCACGGGCTGCCGGCTCACGCCCAGATGCTCGGCGAGCTCGGCCTCCACCAGGTGCTGGCCTGGCCGGAGGGAGCCGTTGACGATGAGTTCGACCAGAGCCTCGAACACGGCCTCGCGGAGGGGTGCGGGGCGGGTGACCCGGCGGGCGCCCGCGGCGTTGAGTGCGTCACGCATGGTGGAGGTCCCCTGTCGATACGGCAGTTGAGGATGCCTCAGTGAAGAGGACTCCAGGATACAGGTTCTTGTATGCAATCTACGGCATCGCGTAAAGAACGGGACCGGAACGCGACGCGGATCACGTTCAGCGGGTGAAGGAGCGCCTACCCCCTGTCGCCGCCCACCCACTTATGGCATACTGTATGCAATCCTGCCCCTCAGGGGCCGCCCGCCCGACCGCAGATCGGGGGCAGAGACATGAAAGTGGCAGTGCTCGGCGCAGGAGCCATCGGCGCGTATGTCGGCGCCGCGTTGCACCGGGGCGGGGCCGAGGTGCACCTCGTCGCCCGCGGCGCGCATCTCACCGCCCTGCGCGAACGGGGCGTGCGGGTCCTCAGCCCGCGCGGCGACTTCACCGCCCGCCCGCACGCGACCGGCGTTCCCGAGGACGTCGGGCCGGTCGACTACGTGTTCCTCGGCCTCAAGGCCCAGCAGTACGCCGGCTGCGGACCCCTGCTCGACCCGCTGCTCGGCCGGGACACCGCGGTGATCGCCGCGCAGAACGGCATCCCCTGGTGGTACTTCCACGGTCTCGTGGGCCACGCCCTCGAAGGCCGCCGCATCCAGGCCGTCGATCCCGGCGGCGCGGTGAGCACCACCATCCCCGTGGAGCGGGCGATCGGCTGCGTCGTCTACTGCTCCACCGAGATCGCCGAGCCCGGGGTGATCCGCCACCTGGAGGGCACCCGCTTCTCCATCGGCGAGCCCGACGGCACGCTCTCCCCGCGCTGCCTGGAGTTCAGCCGGGCGATGGTGGCCGGGGGCCTCAAGTGCCCCGTCGAGTCCGACCTGCGCAACGACATCTGGATCAAGCTGATGGGCAACGTCGCGTTCAACCCGCTCAGCGCCCTCACCCGGGCGACGATGGTCGAGATCGCCGGGCACCCGGGAGCGCGCAGGCTGGTCGGCTCGATGATGGCCGAAACCCTCGCGGTGGCCCACGCCACCGGCAGCAAGCCCGCGATCTCCATCGACAAGCGGATCGCCGGCGCCGAGCGCGTCGGGCACCACAAGACCTCCATGCTCCAGGACCTGGAGGCCGGCAAGGAGCTGGAGACCGACGCCATCCTCGGCGCGGTCGTGGAGATCGCCGACCTGACCGGGGTCCCGGCCCCCACCCTGCGCGACGTCCACGCCGCGGTGGACCTGCTCGCCCGCACCACCGCCGCGCCCGCCGCCCGCTGACCCGCCCGCTGACCCGGCCACCGAGCAGACACCGAGCGGACACCGAGGAGATCCCGCGATGACGACCCTACGGCTGAAGCCCGGCACCGCCTGGGCCGAGGCCCACGCCCGCGCCCTGGCCGCCGCGCCCGAGGCGTTCCACGACCACCGCGTGCTCAACCTGCACGGGGGCCGCTGGCACCGGGACGGCGTCCCCGTGCCGGCCACCACCCCGGTCGACGGCCGCCCCATCACCGGACCGCCGGCGCTGGACGCGGACGCCGCCCGCGGCGCGGTGCGGGCGGCCCTCGACCAGCACCGCGCCTGGCGGCACGTCCCCCTCGCCGAGCGGCGGGCCCGGGTGGCCGCGGCGCTCGACGAGCTCTCCGCCCACCGGGACCTGCTGGCCCTCCTGCTGGTCTGGGAGATCGGCAAGCCCTGGCGGGCCGCCCGCGCCGACGTCGACCGCTGCCTCGACGGGGTGCGCTGGTACCTCGGCGAGATCGACGGCATGGTCGAGGGCCGCTCCCCGCTGCCGGGCCCCGTCTCCAACATCGCCAGCTGGAACTACCCCATGAGCGTGCTGATGCACGCCATGCTCGTGCAGGTCCTGGCGGGCAACGCGGCGGTCGCCAAGACCCCCACCGACGGCGGCACCGCCTGCCTCACCCTGGCCTGCGCCCTCGCCGCCCGCCACGGCCTGCCGCTCACCCTGGTGAGCGGCAGCGGCTCCGCCCTGTCCCCGGCCCTGGTGGGCGACCCCGCCGTGGGCTGCGTCAACTTCGTCGGCGGCCGGGGCGCGGGGGGCCGCCCCCCCCCCGCGCTGGCCGCCACCCGCACCCGCCACATCCTCGAACAGGAGGGGCTCAACTGCTGGGGGGTGTGGGAGTTCAGCGACTGGGACCTGCTCGCCGCCCAGGCCCGCAAGGCGTTCGAGTACGGCAAGCAGCGCTGCACCGCCTACCCGCGCTACGTCGTCCAGCGCGACCTGTTCGACGCCTTCCTCGCCGCCTACCTTCCCGCCGTCAGGTCGATCTCCTTCGGCCACCCGCTCGCGGTCGCCGACCCCGGCGACGACCTGCCCGACCTCGACTTCGGCCCGCTGATCAACGACGCCAAGGCCAAGGAACTCGCCGGCACGATCTCCGACGCCGTCGCCCGCGGCGGCATCCCGCTCCACCGCGCCCGGCTCTCCGACGGCCGCTCCTGCTCGGCGACGGACAGGGCGGCGAACCGTGTCAGGTCGATTTCCATGCGCCGCAGTACGGCCAGGGTGCCTTGGACACCACGAGCACCGGCACCTCGCCGGCCCGGAACGCGTTGAACAGCTTCTCCCGCTGGGTGTTGGTCGTCTCGCCCTTGATGACGGGCGCGTTCAGCC
>NZ_LAVK01000445.1 GCF_001083795.1 Streptomyces sp. SBT349 | reverse complement strand
ATCGCCGCCGGGCAGATCAGTGCGTCCGATGGAGCCGGCGAACAGCAGGTCGCCCGAGAACAGCACCGGCGGGATGTCCGCCTGCTCGGGCACCCTGAAGGTCACCGACCCCTTGGTATGGCCGGCTCCGCGGCTCCCGCCCCCGCCACCGCGTCCGCTTCCCCTCCCGGCGCGATGCCGGTCGCGGCGGTCGGCGGCGCGGGCGGCATCGGCAAGACATGGCTGGCGCTGCGCTGGGCCTACGCGCGCCAGGACCGTTTCCCCGACGGCCAGTTGTATGTGGACCTGCGCGGCTTCCACCCCTCGGGGGAGCCCACCCGGCCCTCCGTCGCCCTGCGCGGGTTCCTCGCCGCGCTCGGCGTCGAGGCCGCCGCCGTCCCGGCCGAACGCGACGCCCAGACCGGCCTGTTCCGCAGCCTGACCGCCGGGCGGCGGCTGCTGGTGGTCCTCGACAACGCCCGCGACACCGAGCAGGTCGTGCCCCTGCTCCCCGGCAGCCCCGGGTGCGCCGTGCTGGTCACCAGCCGCAACCGGCTCACCGGCCTGGCCACCACCTACGGCGCCCGCCTGCTCAGCCTGGACGTCCTCTCCGGGCCGCAGGCGCGCGGCCTGCTCACCCGCCACCTCGGCGCGCTCCGCGTCGCCGCGGAGCCGGACAGCGTCGCCGCCCTCCTCGCCCCCTGTGCCGGGCTCCCGCTCGCGATCAGCATCCTGGCGGCCCGCGCCACCGCGCGCCCCGCCACGCCGCTGGGGGCGCTCGCCGACGAGCTGCACGACACCGGCGCCCGCCTCGACGCGCTGGACACCGGGGACCTCAGCGCCGACCTGCGCACCGTCTTCTCCGCCTCCCACCGCGCCCTCGACGCCGAGACCGCCCGCGCGTTCGGCCTGCTGGCCCTCGCCCCCGGGGCGGACCTCGGGCTCCTCGGCGCCCGCGCCCTCCTCGTCGGGCGGCGGCGAACTCGGCTCGCCGCCCGTGTCGTCCGCGGCTTCCTCGACGGCCTCGTCGGCCTGTTCGCGCGCCGCCGAGCGCACCGCGGGCAGGGCCAGCGCGTACCACAGGGCGATGAGAACCAGGAGCAGGGCCAGCAGCGCCAGCAGCCAGCGGGGCAGCAGCGGCTGCTGGACGTAGGTCCCGCCGGGGACGACGGGGTCCTCCTCGCCCTCCCGCACGACCCGCACCGCGAACGGGTGCTGCACCCCCGTGCCGAACCAGAGCAGCTTGCGCGGCCGGGCCGTCAGGTCGACGAAGGTCTCCTCGCCCGGTTCGAGGGTGACGGTCGCGGTGGACAGGGCGTGCTTGACCTCCTCCGAGGTCTCCTCCACCGAGAGCGCCACCGTGACCGGCGCGTTCCCGCGGTTGGCCACGCGCACCTGGAAGCGGGCCCGCAGCCGCCGCTTCCGCTCGGGCGGCACCACCTCGGCGTCCAGTTCGTGGAACGGGAGGACCTCGACACGTCCCTCGGGGACCACCACCTCGGCCGGGCGCTCCGAGGGCAACACGCGTACCCCGAAGGGCAGTTCCCCGGCGCGAACGGCGGAGGAGCGCGGCGGCCGGAAGGACAGGGTCGCGGTCCCGTCGGTCCCCGGGTACAGGGAGAGGGTCTCGGGCTCCACGGTGACCCAGTCACCGACCTCGCCGACGACGGTGAGCCGGTAGGAGTCGACGATGTCCCCGCCGTTGCGCACATGCAGAACGACGCGCTGTTCGTCCCCCGGTGCGACGGACACCGAGGACGGGGCCACATGGGCGGTGTTACTCATGGTTGCCGACTGTAGGAAACGGGTCACCGGCGCGCAGGGCCGGAAAGGGAACCACTTCGGGCAGATTCGCCGGCTGGTAAGGGCGCGGTTAGGGACCTGGAAGGAACCGCCCGGCACACTGAGCCGGCCGCGGCGCGCTCGGGTCTCCACTCCCCGAGCGTCCGGCGCCGTGTCCGTGTCCGTGTGTCTCCGTGTACCCGCTGCCCGCGAGGAGTCCTGTGGAACGCGTTCCCGTCCATGTCCACGCCGACGATCCGATCTCCGAGTCGGGTGTGGTCAGCCAGCTACGAACCGCCCCCGAACTACAGGTCCTCGACTCGGCGGAGCGGGACCGGGCGGCGGTGCTGCTCGTCGTGGCGGACACCGTCGACGAGCAGACGGTCGAGCTGCTGCACCGGCTCCGCAGGACCACCACCGCCCACCTGGTCCTCGTCGTCTCCCGGGTGGACGACCGGGGGCTTGCGACCGCCGTCGAATGCGGGGTGGTCGGGCTGGCGCGGCGGCGCGAGGCGACCCCGGCCACCCTCGTCCGGGCGATCACCTCGGCCGCGCGCGGTGAGGGCAGCATGCCGGCGGACCTGCTGGGGCGGCTGCTGGAACAGATGGGGCGGCTGCAACGCCAGGTCCTCGACCCGCGCGGCATCCCGTTCTCCGGCCTGGACGCGCGGGAGATCGAGGTGCTGAAGCTGGTCGCGGACGGGTATGGCACCCGTGAGATCGCGCAGCACCTGGCCTACTCCGAACGCACCGTCAAGAACGTCCTCCACGACATCACCAGCAGGCTCCAGTTGCGCAACCGCTCACACGCCGTGGCGTACGCGATCCGTGAGGGGCTGATCTGACGGCCGGAGGGACCGTCCCTCCGGGGGCTGCCCGATGGGGCAACGGGGCCTTCCCCGTGTCCCGTCCCGTCGGCCAGGACGCGCCGGGCGGACGGCGCGGAGGATGGACGGCGAACCGACCAGGCGGGTAACTCCCGTCCCCTGAGGGAGTCTCAGTTGGCGCGTCTTCCTGACCTCGGACCCGGCGGCCGGCTCTGCGCGGCCGTCCTGGCGCTGGTGCTCATCGCCACGGGCACCGTTCTCACGCAGTCTCTCGGCGCGCCCGCCAGCGCCAGTCCGAACGGCACCGCGGCCCCGGGCAGGATCGCCTACGGGGGGACGCTGCACCGCAGCATGGGCACCGTGGAGGAGGGGACCACCGGGTCGAGCACCCCCCTGTTCCCGGACGGTCCGCAGCACTATGACGACGAGGCGTCGGCACTCGGCGACACGGTGGTCTGGACGAGTCTGCGCGACGCACCGCTGCCCCAGGTGTACCTCCGGGAGGGGGCCGGCCCGGTCGTCCGGCTCACCGAGAACGCCGAGGGGGTGCAGCACCCGGTGCTGTCCCCCGACGGCGGGCGGGTCGCCTTCGCGGCCTCCACCGGGAGCGAGGACGGCGGCCGGGACATCTGGGTGGTCGACGCGGACGGCAGCGACCCGCGGCGGGTGACCGACGGGCTCGGCGAGAACGCGTGGCCCACCTGGTCCCCGGACGGCGAGCAGCTGGCGTTCGCGGGCCGTCGCGGCCCCGGCGGCGGCTGGCAGATCTACCGCGTCCCCGCCGAGGGCGGAGCGATCGCGCAGCTCACCGACGACAGCGTCGACGAGGAGCTCGCCGACACCGAGGTGCTGGGCAACATCCAGCCCGCCTGGGACCCGGTCGCGGAGCACGACCGCATCCTCATCACCTGCCACCGGCCCAGCACGGAGGCGGGCGAGGCCGCGGTGCTCAAGTGGATTCCGACCAGCGGGTCGATGGGCACCACCGGTGTGGAGCTGTTCCCCGGCCGGGACTCCCGCCAGGGCAGCTGGTCCCCCGACGGCGACAGTGTCGCGTTCGTCAGCCACTCGCCGCCGGAGGGCGACCCCGAGGCGCCGGACATGGACCGCGTCTACACGGCCGACGTGGCCCTCGACGGCACCGCGGGCACCCCCGAGCTGCGGCTGGACGAGGACCGCCGGCTCGCGACCCCCACGTGGTATCCCGCGGCCGACGGCGACGCCCGGCTGCTGGTCACCCGCACCTCGGCCGCGACCGCCTCGACGATGAACCTGATGGATGTGCGGGCCGACGGCGCCGACCCGCGGGACCTGGGGGTGTCGCTGCGGGACGTCGAGGAGGACCGCGCCTACGGCTACGACCTCTCCGACGTCAGCCAGGCGTACTCGCCGGACGGCCGCTCCCTCGCCTTCACGCGCGTCACCTACGACGACAGCGGCCGGAGCAGTCGCGTGTGGCTCGCCGACGCCGACGGCTCCGACCCCCGGCCGCTGCCCGACGAGGATGCCCTGCCGACGACGAGCACCGGTCAGGCCGCCTGGTCCCCGGACGGCAGCCGCATCGCGCTCACCCGGTCCTGCCTGCCCTGCCTGTCCGTCAGCCGCGTCGCGGTCGTCGAGGTGGCCACCGGTGCGGAGGTCTACGAGATCGACGCCTCGGTCGAGGAGTCCGACAGCGATCCCGCGTACTCCCCGGACGGCGCCTCCCTCGTCTTCACCCGCGAGACCGGCCAGGCCGAGGAGGCCGCCGTGGCCCAGGAGGCGACCACCCACCTGTGGTCGGCCGCGGCGGCCGACGGCACCGGGCTGCGGGACCTGACCGCGGTGGACGACCCGGACGGCAGCCGCGACGCCGACAGCCACCCGGCCTACGCGCCGGACGGCAGCACGCTCGCGCTGGTCGCCGGGGGGCGCCTCGGCCTGGTCGGCTCGGACGGGACGGGGCCACGGAACGTTCCCGACCCCGACTCCCTGTGTGACCCCGAGGGGACCGCGTCGTACACCTGCGCCAACCCGACGTGGTCCCCCGACGGCGGCCGGCTCGCCGCCAACGCGCGGCAGGAGGCGCCCGCCACCGGCTACGACCCGGACCCGTTCCGCCAGTTCGTCACCCTCGTGGACCCGGCGACCGGCACCGCGCAGCGCATCACGGGAACGGGCTTCCGCGGCATGGAGGGCGACGACGGGCAGCAGGTCGACCCCACCTGGCAGCGCACCTCCGACCTGCACACCGAGCTGGTGACCCCGCCGGAGCCGGTCACCGTGGGCGATTCCGGGGACCTCGGCCTGACCGTCACCAACCTGGGACCGGTCGCCGTCCCCGACGCCGTGCTCACCATCTCCGTTCCCGGGAGCCTGCTGCCCGCCGGCGCGGAGCCCGGCACCGGGACGTGCGCGGCGGACCTGACATGCCGGCTCGGGACCCTGGAGCCGGACCAGGTGGTCCCCGTCGACCTGACCGTGACGGGCACCGGCGAGGGCACCTTCCCCGTCACCTGGACGGTCGGCGGCGCGCTGCCCGACCCCGACGAGTCGGACAACCAGGGCGGCGCCGACGTGGTGGTCACGCCGCCGGACCCGGGCCCGGAGCCCACGCCGCCCCCCGACC
>NZ_LAVK01000444.1 GCF_001083795.1 Streptomyces sp. SBT349 | reverse complement strand
GTCAACGGGCCCGCGTCGACGGTGGTGTCCGGCGAGGTGGCGGCGGTGGAGGAGTTGCTGGCGCGGTGCGAGGAGGAGGGGGTGTGGGCGCGGCGGATCGGGGTGGACTACGCCTCCCACAGCCCGCAGGTCGAGGAGATCCGCGACGAACTGACCCAGGCTCTCGCGGGGATCAGTCCGATGGCGGGCGAAGTGGAGTTCCGCTCGACGGTCACCGGTGAGGTGGTGGACACCGCCACCCTCGACGCCGCGTACTGGGTGCGGAACCTGCGCGACCCGGTGCTCTTCCACCCGGTGATCGAGGCACTGGCCGGGCAGGGCATCGGCATCTTCATCGAGGCCAGCCCCCACCCCGTGCTCACCGTCGGTATCGGTGACACGCTGGCGGACGCCGAAGCGGAGTGCGCGGTGGTCGAGACGCTCCGCCGCGGTCGGGGCGGGCTGGTGCAGTTCCTCACCAGCGCCGCGCAGGCCCATGTCCACGGGGTGGACCTGGACTGGAACGCCATCTTCCCCGGCGACCATCCGCGCCGCGTCGACCTGCCCACCTACGCCTTCCAGCGGGAACGGTACTGGGTACACACCGGCCACGCTCATACGGCCGGCGACGCACGGGAGTTGGGCCTCGGGGTGGCGGACCATCCTCTGCTGGGGGCGGCGGTGGGGATGGCCGACAGCGACGAGTGGCTGCTGACGGGACGGCTGTCGCTGTCCACGCACCCCTGGCTGGCCGATCACGCCGTCCACGGAACCGTTCTCGTGCCGGGGACCGCATTGGTGGACCTGGTGATCCGCGCCGGCGACGAGGTCGGCTGCGACGAGATCGAGGAACTCACCCTTCAAGCACCTTTGCTCCTGCCGGAGCGTGGAGGGGTTCAGATTCAGGTGCGGGTCGGCGCGGCCGGTGATGCTGGACAGCGCGAGGCCACCGTCCATTCCCGGTCGGCTGACGAGGACGACAGCCACTCCTGGACCTGCCATGCGACCGCCACCCTCATGACGACTGACACCCGTACCAGCGGGGTGACATCCGGCGACGAGAGCGCGGTACATCTGGACCAATGGCCCCCACCCGGCGCTCAGCGGATCGACATCGACGGTGTCAACAGCGTCGATGCAGTCGGCAGAGCCGGCGGCATGTACGAACGGATGGCCCAGGCGGGTTACGAGTACGGGCCGGCTTTCCAGTGCTTGGGCGCGGTCTGGCGAGGCACGGACCAGGACCTCTTCGCCGAGGTGGCGCTGCCCGAGGAACTTCACGGGGACGCGGCGCGCTTCGGCCTCCACCCCGCGCTGCTGGACGCCGCTCTGCACGCCGTCGTCGCCGAGGACCTGGAGGAGAGGTCGGGCGAGGTGTGGCTGCCGTTCGCCTTCCACGGGATACGCCTGCTGGCCCAGGGAGCCAGCACATTGCGCGTCCACCTGGAACGGTCCGGCCGCGAAGAGGTCACGGTCCGCATGGCCGACGCGAGCGGTCAGCCCGTTGCGCTGATTCGTTCTCTGGTATCCCGACCCGCCGCACCTGAGCAACTGCGGCATATATCCGGCCTCGCCGATGACTCGCTGTTCGTCCTGCGGTGGAAGCCGTTGCCCCTTGACGGCGTGGAGTTCGCCGGTGTCTCCGGCGCACCCGTAGTGCTCGATCCGCGGAAACCATCCGACCAGGCAGGAGCTTTCGCGAGCCTGGGCGCCCTTGCTGATGCGATCGACTCGGGGCTTCCCGCGCCCTCAGCCGTTGTGTGGCCGATGGCTTCTCGCGAAGAACACGAAGGCCAGGACGTGTCGGGAGACGACTCGGACCTGGCGCAGATGCACGTCCACGAGACGGTCAACGAGGTTCTCGGCATGGCACGGGAATGGCTGGCCAACGAGAGGTTCTCGGAATCGCGACTCGTGGTCGTGACCCGGGGCGCGCAGCTCGTCCGGGGCAGCGACGCGGACATCACCGACCTTGCCCAGGCGGCGGCGCTGGGGGCGCTGCGGTCGGCAGCCTCCGAGAACCCGGGCCGCTTCGTGCTCGTTGATCTGGACGGCGACGCGGGTGAGGACACCGTCGCGACCTCGCCGCTACCTCAGGCCATCGCCGCCGCGCGAGACGCGGGTGAATCCCAGGTGGCGCTTCGGGGCGGGACGGCGTTCGTGCCACGGCTGATGCGCCACGGCGCCCATGAGCGGAATGAACGGAACGAGCGGCGGGAGGAGACCACCGGCTCTCGCGCGCGCTCGGTCGGAGACGGCACCGTTCTGATCACGGGCGGGACTGGCACCCTTGGCGCTGTCGTGGCGCGCCATCTGGTGAGGGAGCACGGGGTCAAGAGTCTGGTTCTGACCAGTCGGCGCGGCATGGACTCCCCGGGGGCGCTTGAGCTTCGGGAAGAGTTGCGGGAGCGCGGCGCGGTCGTCGAGATCCTGGCCTGTGACGCGGCCGACCGTGATGGGCTCGGCGCGGTGCTGCGCACGATTCCTCAGTCCGCGCCGCTCACCGGCATCGTGCACGCGGCCGGTGCTGTGGACGACGGTCTCGTCGAGTCGTTGAGCCGGGAGCAGGTCCAACGGGTGCTGCGTCCGAAGGTCGATGCCGCGCTCAACCTCTGCCACCTCACGCGCGATCTGGACCTGCGGATGTTCGTGTTCTTCTCGTCGGCCGCGGGTGTCGTCGGAAACACCGGTCAGGGCAACTACGCGGCCGCCAACTCGTTCCTCGACGCGTTGGCCCGTCATCTGCGCGCGCGGGGCATACCTGCGGTCTCCTTGGGGTGGGGCCTCTGGGAGGAGCCCGAGAGCGCGCTGGTCAGGAAGTCCGGCGAGAACACGGAGAGCAGGCTCGCGAGCAGGGGATTCCTGGCGCTGCCCACCGACGTCGCACTGCATCACTTCGACGCGGCGGTGCGAGGTGGCGAGGGCGACGCAGCTGAGGGACTCCTCGTGCCGGTGCGCCTCGATGCCTCGCGACTGCGCGAAGAGGCTGCCGCGGGAGTGCTGTCCCCCTTGTTCCGCGACGTGGTGCGGAAGCCGGTGAGACGGGGACGAGCTGCGGGAGCAGTCGGGGCCGACGATCAAGGCGGCCCCCTCGCGGCGCAGTTGGCGGCGCTGCCGGAGATGGAACGGGAGCACCTGCTGCTGAAGGTCGTCCGTACCCATGTCGCCTCCGTGCTCGGTCACGCCACGCCAGAAGCAGTGGACGCGGGCAGGGGACTGGTCGATATGGGCATCGATTCGCTTGCCGCTGTCCAACTCCGCAACCGCCTCAGCGCCGCCACTGGGTTGCGACTCCCTTCCACGCTGGCCTTCGACCGTCCCACGTCGTCGGCGCTGGCCGAGTACCTCCTCGCGGAACTTCAGCCCGAAGGCGACGACTCCCTGATGGCAGGACAGGCCACCAAAGCAGCCGAGGCTTTGAAGAAGGCGGAGCAGGTGCTTGCCGAATGCTCTCCTGATGAGGAAACGCGCGAGCAGTTGGCGCGGATGCTCAGGGACATGCTGCAGAAGGTCGAAACGGGCAGCGAGCGGAATCAGGACGGCGACTACGACGTGGCTGCGGCAACGAACGAGGAAATGTTCGAGCTGATCGACAGAGAGCTAGGAACTCTTTAACGCACGTGCACGCAGCGTATTCTTTGGCTCTCCAGAGGGGTTGGCGACGGTGACCAGCGAGGAAAAGAAGCTTCGGGAATATCTCAATCGAGTCGTTGTCGACCTGCGGGACGCGCGTCAACGTCTGAGTGAGCGTGAGGCGAAGAACCGTGAGCCCATCGCGATCGTGGGCATGGCGTGCCGTTATCCGGGCGGGGTCGCCTCCCCCGAGGATCTCTGGCGGCTGGTCGACTCGGGTGGGGACGCGATCGCCGGCTTCCCGAACGACCGTGGGTGGGACCTTGAGGACCTTTACGACCCGGACCCCGACAAAGAGGGCAAGACCTATGTGCTCGAGGGCGGTTTTCTCGAGGATATAGCCGGTTTCGATCCTGAGTTCTTCGGGATTTCGCCGCGTGAGGCGGTTGGCACCGATCCGCAGCAACGGCTGCTGCTGGAGGTTGCCTGGGAAGCGTTCGAACGCGCTGGTATCGACCCTACGTCGCTCCGCGGTAGTGGGACCGGTGTCTTCGCCGGGTCGATGTACCACGATTACGCGAAGTTGCTCGAACAAGCCGGGAACGACTACGAGGGCTTTCTTGGGACGGGGGCTGTTGCCAGCGTTGTCTCCGGTCGGCTGGCCTATTCGTTCGGTTTGGAAGGACCCGCCGTCACGGTGGACACGGCGTGTTCGTCGTCGTTGGTGGCGCTGCACCTGGCGGTGCAGGCGTTGCGCAACGGCGAATGCCCTATGGCTCTGGTCGGTGGGACGACTGTGATGCCCACCCCCGATGTCTTTGTCGGCTTCAGCCGGCAGCGCGGTTTGGCGGCGGATGGGCGCTGCAAGTCCTTCTCGGCTGCTGCGGACGGCGCGGGGTGGTCGGAGGGTGTGGGTGTGCTGCTGGTGGAGCGGCTGTCGGATGCGGTGCGGAACGGTCACGAGGTGCTGGCGGTGGTGCGCGGGTCGGCGGTGAACCAGGACGGCGCGAGTAGCGGGTTCAGTGTGCCGAATGGTCCGTCGCAGCAGCGGGTGATCCGGCAGGCGCTGGCGAGCGCGGGGTTGTCGGTGGCGGATGTGGATGCGGTGGAGGCGCACGGTACGGGGACGTCGCTGGGTGATCCGATTGAGGCGCAGGCGTTGCTGGCCACCTACGGCCGGGATCGGGCGGACGGTGGGCCGTTGTGGCTGGGGTCCATCAAGTCGAACATCGGGCATGCGCAGGCGGCTGCGGGTGTGGCGGGTGTGATCAAGATGGTGATGGCGATGCGCCATGGCTGGCTGCCGAAGTCATTGCATGCCGAGGAGCCCTCCCCGCATGTGGATTGGTCGGCGGGTGCGGTGGAGTTGCTGGCCGAGCCGGTGGCGTGGGAGCGGAACGGGCGCCCGCGCCGGGCGGGCGTGTCGTCGTTCGGGATCAGTGGGACGAATGCGCATGTGATCGTGGAGGAGGCGCCGGTGCGGGAGGCCGGTGCGGTGGAGGTGGCGGAGGATCCGGCGCCGGGTGGTGTGGTGCCGTTGGTGGTGTCGGCCCGGTCGGCCGGGGCGCTGGCCGGACAGGCGGCGCGCCTGCGGGAGTTCCTTGAAGGTGGTGCCGGGGCCGGGGTGTCGTTGGTGGATGTGGGGTGGTCGTTGGCGGTGGGG
>NZ_LAVK01000443.1 GCF_001083795.1 Streptomyces sp. SBT349 | reverse complement strand
GGGCTGTGCCAGGTGTCCGGGGTGGTGGGTGCGGTCATGGCGTTCACATCTCGTCGTGGTCGACCCGGGGGTCGGCGAGCCCGTAGAGGAGGTCGGCGAGGAGGTTGCCCGCGAGGACGGCGAGGGCGGAGAGCACGGTCAGGGCCGCGAGGAGGGGGAAGTCGGTCGAGGTCGCGGCGCGGACCGTCGCGGAGGCGATGCCGGGCCAGCTGAAGACGGTCTCGACCAGCAGCGCTCCGGTGATGAGTTCGGGGACGCGGGTGCCGATGAGGGTGAGCACCGGCAGCAGCCCGGAGCGCAGGGCGTGGCCGAGCAGCACGGTGCGTTCGCCCAGCCCGCGGGCGCGGGCGCCGCGCACCGGGTCCTCGTGCAGGGCGTCGGAGACGCCCTGCCGGACGTAGAGCACGAACCACGGCAGCTGGGAGACGGTGAGCACGGCGGCGGGCAGGACGAGGTGGCGCAGCAGGGCGCCGGCGGTGACCGTGGTGCCGTCGGCCTCGCCGAGGCCACCGGCCGGGAGGAGGTCGAGGCGGAGCGCGAAGAGCCAGATGGCCAGGAGCGCGAGCCAGAACGGCGGGGCGGCCTGGAGCGTGTAGCTCAGCGAGGTGACCACCCGGTCGAACGCCGAGCCCGGCCTGCGGGCGGCGAGCACGCCGAGCGCGGTGCCGAGCGAGACGGCCGCGGCGAAGGCGACCGCGCACAGCAGCACGGACCAGCCGAGGCGTTCGCCGATGACCTGGGAGACGGGCTGGCGCAGGGCGAGGGACTGGCCGAGGTCGCCGGTGAGGGCCGAGCCGAGCCAGGTCCACCACTGGGCGACGAAGGTGCCGTCGGCGTCGAGGTTCTCGCGGAGGCCGTCCAGCGTCTCCTGGGAGGCGCTCACGCCGCCCGAGCCGATGTACCGGCGCACCGGGTCGAACGGGGAGGCGGCGGCCACCGCGAACATCCCCAGCGTGACCAGCGCCAGCACCGGAACGGCGGCGAGCAGCCGCCGTCCGGCGAGCCGGGCCATGGCCGCCCAGGGAACGTTCCCCGTCCTCGCCCCGCGGACGGGGCGGGGCGCGGTCACGGGCGGACCCGCCAGTCCTCCACGTTCCACCAGGGGCCGTGCCCGAGGCCGTGGTCGTGGGGCTCGACCTGGGTGGTGACGTTCTCCCAGCCGTCGGCCATGACATAGACGTGGTCGATGTGGGTGAGGAAGGTGTACCCGGGGTCCTCGGCCAGCTCGCGCTGGACGGCGTCGTAGGCGGCCTCGCGCTCACCCCGGTCGCCGCTGCGCCGCCCGGTCTCGAGAAGCTCGTCCACGGCCGGGTTCCGGTAGCGGCCCATGTTGTGGTAACCGTCGCCGGCGAGTGCGGAGTTGAGCAGGGTGTAGAGGTCGAAGTCGGGGTCGGCCGGGTTGCCGCCGCCGGCGAGCACCGCGTCGGTGGCCATCTCCTCGTCGATGACCTCCCACGGGCCGGACTCCACCGTGATGTCGATGCCGACCGCCCCGGCGTCCTCCGCGTAGGCCAGGGCGTGCTCCTGCCGGAGCCGGTCGCCCGCCGGGTACCAGAGGGTGAACGCGGCGCGCTGCCCGTCCCTGGCCCTGGTCCCGTCCTCGGCCTCCTGCCAGCCGGCCTCGTCGAGAAGGCGCCCGGCGGCCTCGGGGTCGTGGGCCCGTTCGGTGCCCTCCGCGAACCAGGGGCTCGCGGTGGGGAGGGGGCCGTGGGCGACGTGCCCGGCGCCCTCCAGGATGGAGTCGACCATCAGCCGGCGGTCCACGGCGATGTCCAGGGCCCGGCGGATGGCGCGGTCGCCGGTGACGGGGTGGTCGGAGGGCAGGGTCACGGCCCGGAAGTCGCCGGACTCGGCGTGGAGGGTGTCGAGGCCCTCCTCGTCGGCGAACGTGGCGGCGAGGCTCGGCGGGAGCACGGCCGCGTCCAGGTCGCCGGAGCGCAGCCGGGTGGCACGCACGTCGTCGTCGGCGATGACCGCCATGGTCAGGCGCTTCACCTCGGGCTCGCCGCCCCAGTAGCCGGGGTTGGCCTCGAAGGTGAGGCGCTCGCCGCGCGTCCATCCGGTGACGACATAGGGGCCGGTGCCGACGGGCTCGGTGTTGTACGGGCCGGTGTTGACGTCCTGGCCGCCGGCCGCCTCGGCGGACGCGATGGGCAGCACGGTGCGGTCGGCGAAGGGCGCGTAGGGGTGGTCGAGGGTGAAGACCACGGTGTGGTCGCCGTCGGCACGGACGGACTCGACGGCGTCGAGGTCGCCCTTGGCGGCGTTGTTGGTGGCGTCGTCCAGGATCGTCTCGTAGGTGAAGACCACGTCCCGCGCGGTGAACGGCCGCCCGTCGCTGAACTCCACGCCCTCGCGCAGGGTGAACGTGTAGGTGAGGCCGTCGTCGCTGACCTCGGGCAGCGAGGTGGCGAGCGCGGGTTGGAGCTCCAGCTCGGCGTCGTGCCGCAGCAGGCCGTCGAAGATCTTGGAGTTGCCGTCCTTGCCGTAGCCGAGCAGCGGGCTGAGCGTCTCCGGCTCGGTGGCTATGCCGATGACGAGCGAGTCGTTCCCGTCGCCGTCGCCGCCCTCGCCTCCGTCCTCGCCGGGCGCGGAGCAGGCGGCGGCAGCCATCAGCGCGGCTGCCGCCGCCGTCGCGGCGATCCGTGTGCGTCGTGTCCGGGCCGTCATGGACCACACCCCTGATGAATGTTGTGCGTTATTGCGAACCGGTCGCAATTAAACAGCAGGAGGGGCGGCCCCTGTCCAGGGGTGGCCGGTGGGCGCCGGGGTCAGCCTCCGGCGCCGAGCCCGCGCGCGGCCAGCCAGTTGAGGTGCTTCACCGGCTGGGATCCGCGCCCGCCGCCGTGGTCCCCGAACTGCCAGATGGTCATGTCCTTCTCGCCCGCGTACCGGTGGTAGGCGGCGTAGACGGTGGAGGGCGGGCAGACCGGGTCCATCAGCCCGACGCTGAGGTGCGCGGGGGCGGTGGCCCTGGCGGCGAAGTGCTGCGCGTCGAAGTAGTTGAGCGTGGCGAACACCCCCGCCGGGTCCACCCGCCGGTGCGACCCGAGGTAGGTGACCAGCTCCCGGTACGGTCCGTCGGAGGCGACCTCGGCCCCGCGCCGGTAGTGGCTCAGGAACGGCACGTCGGCCAGGGCCGCGGCCACCGCGTCGCCGGCCAGGCCCGCGGCGGCGAGCGCGAGGCCGCCGCCCTGACTGCCGCCCTGGACGATGACGCGGTCCGCGTCCACGGCCGGGTGCGCGCGGATCGCGTCCACGGCCCGCACGCAGTCGGTCATCAGCCGCCGGTAGTAGAAGTTCTCGGGGCTGTCTATGCCGCGGGTCATGAAGCCGCCCACCCACTGCGCCGTCGGCACGGGGTCCGGGTCGGGGGTGTCGTGGCCCTGCCCCCGGCTGTCCACGATGAGATGCGCGTACCCGGCGGCACTCCAGAGAAGGTTCTCCGTGCACAGGCCGCGCCCGCCGCTGTACCCCTGGTAGGTCACGACCGCGGGCAGCGGCCCCTCGGCCCCGCGCGGCAGCAGCAGCCAGGCGGCGATCGGCTGCCCGCCCCAGCCGGGGAACCGCACGTCGAACACCTCGACGGTCGCGAGCCGGCTGTCCGGCACGAGCCGGTACTCGGCGGAGGTCCCACCCGCCGCGCGCGCGGCGGCCAGCGTCCTGGCCCAGAACCCGTCGAAGTCCTCCGGCTCGGGAACCCCCGGGCGGTAGTCGCGCAGCGCGTCCAGCGGCATGTCGGTCAACGGCATGTGGGCATCTCCTTACATCCCGGGGTGAACCGCGGGAGCCCAGAAATCGTGTATCGGCGAGAAGCTACGTGGCACCGCGTCCCAGGTCAACGGGCGTTGCCGCGTCATCCGGGCCGCGCGGTGGTACCCATGAGCCATGGACTGGATCGCCGCCCCCGACGCCTGGCTCAGCCGCCTGGTCCTCCAGCGCGGCATCGCCCTCGTCTACCTCGTGGCGTTCCTGGCGGCGCTGCGCGAGTTCCGCCTGCTGATCGGGGCCCGCGGACTCACGCCGGCGCCCGCCTTCCTGCGGGCCGTCCCGTTCCGCCACGCGCCGGGCATCTTCCAGTGGCGTTACTCCGACGGCCTGTTCGCCGCGGTGGCCTGGCTGGGCGCCGCCCTGGCCGCCGCGGTGGCGGCGGGCGCCGCGGACGCCGTTCCGCTGTGGGCGTCGATGGCGATGTGGGCCGCGCTGTGGGTGCTGTACCTCTCCGTGGTCGGCGTCGGCCAGACCTGGTACGGCTTCGGCTGGGAGTCGCTGCTGCTCGAGGCGGGCTTCCTCGCGATCTTCCTGGGCAACGACGACATCGCGCCGCCGACGTTCGGCCTCTACCTGGTGGTGTGGCTGGTCTTCCGCGTGGAGCTGGGCGCCGGGCTGATCAAGTGGCGCGGCGACCCGTGCTGGCGCAAGCTGACCTGCCTCTACCACCACCACGAGACCCAGCCGATGCCGGGCCCGCTGAGCTGGTTCTTCCACCGCCTGCCACGCCCGCTGCACCGGGTGGAGGCCGCGGCCAACCATGTGGCCCAACTCCTCGTGCCCTTCGCCCTCTTCACCCCGCAGCCCGCGGCCACCTGGGCGGCGGCCGTGGTCATCGTCACCCAGCTGTGGCTGGTCGCCTCGGGGAACTTCGCCTGGCTGAACTGGCTGACCATGATCCTCGCGGTCGCCGCCGTCGACGGCGCCCTGGCCGCGCGCCACCTCCCGCTGCCCTCCCCGCCCGCCCACCAGCCCGACGCACCCGCCTGGTTCATGGCCCTGCTCCTGGCCGCGACGGCGCTGGTGGCCTTCCTGAGCTACCGGCCGGTGCGCAACCTGCTCTCCTCCGACCAGGACATGAACCGGGCCTACAACAGCCTCCACCTGGTCAACAGCTACGGCGCCTTCGGCAGCGTCACGCGGCAGCGCCTCGAAATCGTCCTGGAGGGCACGAACGACCCGGATCCCGACGGCGATCCCGACGGCTCCACGCGGTGGGAGGCGTACGAGTTCCACGGCAAGCCGGGGAACGTACGCCGGCTTCCCCGCCAGTTCGCGCCGTTCCACCTGCGCCTCGACTGGATGATGTGGTTCGCCGCGCTGGCCCCGCACGCCCCGCAGCCCTGGCTCCGCGCCCTGGTCCAACGCCTGCTGGCGGGCGACCCCGCCGCCCCCCGCCTGCTGCGCGTGGACCCCTTCCCCGACCACCCCCCCGCCCCGGGGCGGGCCCG
>NZ_LAVK01000442.1 GCF_001083795.1 Streptomyces sp. SBT349 | reverse complement strand
GGCGGGCCCCGGGGCGGGGCCGCTTCCCCGAGGTGGCGGCGGCCTGCCGGGGCACGCTGGCGGTGGCGATGTTCGCGATGCTGATGACGCTGTGAGGCATCGGTCACGTGTGCGGGCGCCCCGTTCCCGCCCTCCGGGGCCGGGCCCTAGGCTGGCCTCATGGTGATCGCCATCACGCTTCTCGTGCTGGGCGGGCTCACCGCGGCGACGGCGCCGCGCGTCCTGGCCCGCGGTTCCTGGCCGGACCGCGAGCCCGTGCTCGCGCTGTGGGTGTGGCAGTGCGTGGTCGCCGCGGTGCTGCTGTGCTGCGTCCTCGCCATGGCGCTCTCCGGGGCCGCCGCCTGGCAGGGCGTGCGCGGCCAGCTCTTCGCGCCGGCGCCCAGCCAGGTGGTCGATGCCTACGCGCTCCACCCCGACGGGGAGACCTGGGCCGCCGCCGTGGCGCTGCTGCTGGCCTGCGGCGGCCTGTGGACCGGCGTGATGCTCACCCGGGAGGTGCGCGCGGCGCGGGCCGAGCGCCGGGCGCGCCACGCCGAGCTGCTGGCGCGCGCCCCGCGGCTGCCCTGGGAGGCCGCCGACGCGGGCGACCGGCTGGTGGTGCTGGAGGACGACCGTCCCGACGCCTGGTTCCTCTCGGGGCCCCGGGCGCGCCTGGTGATCACCACCGGGGCGCTGAGCCGGCTGAGCCGGCGCCAGCTGGACGCGGTCCTGGCCCACGAGCAGGGCCACATCCGCGCCAGGCACCACTGGCTGGTGCACTGCTCGGGCGCGCTGGCCAGCGGCTTCCCGCGGGTTCCGGTGTTCTCCGCGTTCCGCCACCAGGTGCACCGGCTGGTCGAGCTGGCGGCGGACGACGTCGCCTCGCGCCGCTTCGGCCGGATGACGATCGCGCTGGCGCTGGTCGGGCTCAACGAGGGCCGGGGCGTCTTCGGGCGGGAGAGCCACTCCGGGCACGTCCCCTACCGCGTGCACCGGCTGCTGCGGCCCCGTGAACGGCTGACCGCGGGGCGCCGCCTGCGGCTGACCGCGGCGGCGACCCTGGTGCCCGCCGTGCCGCTGCTGGTCACGTTCGCCCCCGGGCTCCACGCGCTCGGCGGCTAGCCGGCGACCGGTCCGCCCCACTGGCACGCCGACCGGTCGGCGGGGGAGGATCGTGAGCATGGCGGTCAAGGGCGTGCTGTTCGACTTCTCCGGGACCCTCATGCGGGTGGAGCCCGCGGTCTCCTGGCTGCGGGCGGCACTGCGCCTGACGGGCACCTCCATGGACGAGGCGGAGGTGATCCGCCGCGCCGCGGAGCTGGAGGAGGCCGGGGCGCTGCCCGGCGGCGCGTCGCCCCGCGAGGTGCCGCCCGCGTTGCGGGAGCTGTGGAGGAAGCGGGATGTGGACGGCACCCACCACCGGGCTCTCTATACGGGACTGGCCCGCCAAGTGCCGTTGCCCGATCCGGCGTTGTACGACGCGCTGTACGACCGGCACTGGCAGCCCGCGGCCTGGCGTCCCTATCCGGACGCCGAGCCGGTGCTGCGCGAGCTGGCCCGGCGGGGCGTCGGCGTGGCCGTGGTGAGCAACATCGGGTGGGATCTGCGGCCGATCTTCCGCGCCCACGGGCTGGACGGCCTGGTGGAGGCGTTCGTCCTCTCGTGCGAGCACGGCATCCAGAAGCCTGATCCGCGCCTGTTCGCCGTCGCCTGCGACGCGCTGGGGCTCGCGCCCGAACACGCCCTGATGGTGGGCGACAACGCGAGGGCGGACGGTGGGGCGGCGGCCCTCGGCTGTGCCGTGCACCTGGTCGAGCACCGGCCCGCGGACGAACGGCCCGACGGGCTGCTGCCCGTGCTCCGGCTCGTGGGCTGAACAGCCCCCGGCCCGGAGGCCGTGCACCGGCGGCCGGTATCGGGCGGTCCCCCGCGCCGCCCGATACCGCCGCCGGCTCCGGACATGACTACCCCTACCGGGGCAGGCGTCCGGGGTGGTGCTGAGTATATTGACTGTGAGCCAGTCAATGGGAGTCCAGCATGTCCCCTCGCAGCGCTTCGGTCAATGAAGAAATGCGCCGACGCTCTCGCCAACGGCTGCTGGACGCCACCGTGGAGCTCGTTTCCGAACGTGGTTACGAGGCCACCACCCTGGGCGACATCGCCGATCGGGCGGGCTCCGCACGGGGTCTGATCTCGTACTACTTCCCCGGCAAGCGCCAGCTGCTCCAGTCCGCCGTCCACAAGCTGATGCACGTCACGCTGGCCGAGGCCCTCGATCGCCCGCCGACTCCGACGGGGCCCGAGGCGGGCGACGAGTTCATGGCGCGGGCCATCGACGCGATCCTGGGGCTGGCGAAGGCCCGGCCGGTGCTGATGCGGGCGCACATGGCGGGCCTGCTCCAGCAGGAGGGGTTCATCCAGTGCGCGGAACAGCAGCGGCTGGCGGCGCTGCTGCGGGAGACCGTCGTGCGGTACGGGTCCCCCGAGCCGGACACCGACTACCCGCTGCTGCGGGCGCTGTTGATGGGCGCCGTGGTGGCGCTGCTGCTGCCGGGGGCGCCGATGCCGATGGCACGGCTGCGGGGCGAGCTGTTCGTCCGCTACGGGCTCGCGTGGCGGCTGGGGTCCCCGCCGGGCGAGGAGCCGCCCGAGGGGCCCCTCGGCCTGCGGGCCACGCGGCGGGGCACCGGCGCTCAGGCGGCCGGTGCCCCGTGACCGGTTCGCCGGTCAGCGGTAGAAGTAGCGGGGCTGGGTCTGGACGTTGAGCTCGGGAAGCCTGACGCGCTCCGCCGGATCCGTCCGCCGGTCGTCGACGCGGAGGACGTCCAGGCCCTTCTGGTCGTTGGAGTAGATGTAGCCGTTGTAGTAGTACGCGGACCAGGAGCCGCCGAACGCCAGCACGTCCTCGGTGATCGGGCCGCGTTCGAAGTAGCCGATCTCGTGCGGGTTGCCGGAGTCGGTGAAGTCCCAGACGGAGACGCCGCCCTGGTACCACGACTGCACCATGATGTCGCGGCCGCGGACGGGGATCAGGGAGCCGTTGTGCGCGACGCAGTTCTCGGTGTCGGCCTGGTGGCGCGGGATCTTGAAGTAACTCTGGAACTCCAGCCGAACGTTGTCGCCGCGGCCACGGACGTCGTAGATCCCGTTGGCGCCGAGCTCGGGCCCGACCTCCTCGTTGCACATGGCACCGCCGCCGCCGCCGAGTTCGTCGGTGAACACGACCTTGGTGCCGTCCTGGCTGAACGTGGCGGAGTGCCAGAAGGCGAAGTTGTCGGCGTCCCTGACCCGGTCGAGGATGCGCGGGTGCTCGGGCTCCGAGATGTCCATCAGAAGGCCGTCGCCCATGCAGGCCCCGGCGGCGAGGTCGATCTCGGGGAAGGCGGTGATGTCGTGGCAGCCCGCGGTCGCGGAGCTGTCCTCGTCACCCGGGAAGCCTCCCCCGGGGAAGAGCACATCGAAGCTGGAGAGTTCGGCGCGCTCGGGGGCGTTCCTCGGCACCTCGACGATGGAGATCCCGTCGTGCGGCGGCTGGCAGTCGGGGAAGGTGTCGCTGGGCGAGTAGGAGGAGACGTAGACGTAGACGCTCCGCCGCTCGGGCACCAGGGTGTGGGTGTGCGAGCCGCAGGCGGTCTCCACCGCGGCGACGTACTCGGGGCTGCGCACGTCGCTGATGTCGAAGACCCGGATGCCCTCCCACGCGTCCGCCTCGGTGGCGGGCCGGCCCGTGCTGGAGCAGGAGTCGTCGCTGCGCGAGGAGTCGACGGACAGGAAGAGCAGGTCCCCGGAGACGGAGATGTCCCCCTGGCCGCCGGGACAGAGGACCTGGCTCACGATCCGGGGGGCGGAAGGGCGCCTGATGTCGTAGACGACGAAGCCGTCGTAGTTCCCCGCGAAGGCGTACCGGCCCTGGAAGGCGATGTCCGTGTTGGTGCCGGCGAGGCCCTCCGCGTGGGGGATGCCGGCCAGGGGTGAGATGTTGTCGCTGTGGACGATCTCGTCGACGCCCGGTATCCCGCCGCTCTCCATGGCGGCCTCTGCCCGCTCCCGCTGGCTTTCGGAGAGCTGTTCCGGCGCCGCGGGCGCGTCACCCGGGTCGGGGGTCGCCGCGGCAGGGCCGGCCAGTCCGATGGTGGCCAGCAGTCCGGCCGTCACGACGGCAACCGCCAGCCGTCTGCGCCGAACAGGCGCCTCGTGCAACGATGTCACCGCGTCCTCCCTTGTACGTGTGTGAATCCGTGCGGAGTTGGTCGCTCCGAGGATCGCCCCAGTATCGTGCCAGGCATGTGCATAACAAAATAGCCATGCCTGGACTTGTCCCGACCCCTCGAGGAGGACCGTTGACTGTCCGCCACCCCTCCAGGAGCGGCGCCCTCGTGGCCGTCCTGCTGACCGTGACCGTGGCCCTGACGGGCGCCTGCTCGGGGGACGACGCGCCGTCCGGGGAGGGTTCCTCCGGCAGCTCCGCGCCGCCGGTCATCGCGCCGGACGGGCCGGGCGACCCGGCCGAGACGCTCACGCCCGAGGAGGCCAGGGAGGCCGGCGGGCAGGGCAGCGAGCCCACCGCGGCGGACTTCTCCTACCTGCGGATGATGATCGATCACCACGGCCAGGCGCTGGAGATGGCGCGGCTCGCGGGGGAACGCGCCGAGGACGAGGGCGTCACCGGGATCTCCGAGCGCATCGCGGGCACGCAGGAGCCCGAGATCGAGATCATGGAAGCCTGGCTGACGCGGAACGCCGGGCACGAGGCGGACGCGGGACACGAGGAGCACGACCCCGGGTCGATGCCGGGGATGGCGACCGAGGAGGAGATGGCCGAGCTGGGCGAGGCCGAGGGCGCGGAGTTCGACGCGCTCTTCCTCGATCTGATGATCACCCACCACGAGGGCGCGCTGACCATGTCGGCCGAGGCGCTCGCGGGCATCGGCGATGTGACGGTGGAGCAGCTGGCCAACGAGGTGATCGCCACGCAGAGCGCGGAGATCGGCCGCATGGAGGAACTGCGTTAGCTCCGGCGGCGCGACCGGTCCGGTGACACGCCGGGCCGCGCGGAACGCCTAGCGCCGCGCGTGGCGGGGCGGGAGGAGGCCCTTGTCGCGAGCGGAGGCGATCAGCCGGAGCGCCCTGCGGCGGCTGCGTCCGGAGACCGCCATGACGGCCAGCACCGGGTCGCGCCCGTCCTGCCGGGCGGCGAGGTAGGCCGCCGCCGCGAGGCGGCGGTCGCGCCCCGCGTTGCGCCGACGGGGGGCGGGGCGGTCGGGGGCGGGTGGCTC
>NZ_LAVK01000441.1 GCF_001083795.1 Streptomyces sp. SBT349 | reverse complement strand
CCCTCTCGGGGGGGCGGCGGGCGCCGCGGGTGGCCTGGGGGTGAGCTTGTCGGTGAGCAGCCCGCCGAAGAAGATCAGCACCGCGGCCAGCTGGAAGAGCAGCGGCACCAGCAGCCACCCCTCGTTCGGCAGCGCGAAGAAGCGGTGGAACGAGATCAGCACCGCGGCGTGCAGCGCGGTGATCTTCGCGCAGTCCACGACATGGTCGAGCCACTCCCCCGCCGGGCTCGACTCCCCGCGCAGCCTGGCCAGTTGGCCGTCGGCGGAGTCCAGCGCGAAGCCCAGTACCAGACCGGCCCACACGGCGAGGGCCAGCGGCCACGACGGGCGGGCCAGCGCGATCCCGGCGACGGCCGCGCCGCTGAGCAGCCCGCTCAGCGCGGTGACGTGGTTCGGCCGGAGCCCCACGACGTAGGCGCCGGCGGCGAGCGCGCGCCCCAGGGGGCGGTTGACCCAGCGGGAGTACAACGAGACGCCCTTGGCCGTCTTCTGCGCGTCCCGCAGCCGCCGCAGCGCCGCCCCGTAGCCGCCTCTCCCCGCCATGCGTGGCATCATCCCATGCGCATCCCGCGCGCGGCGCCGCATCCGGCACGGATACGATGCTGGCGCGGAACCAGACGTTCGACGGGGAGGGTTCATCGATGCGGGTGCGAGCACGACTGACGACGGCCGCGGCGGGGTCATCGCTGGCGCTGGCGCTGGCGGCGTCCCTGTCGGGCTGCATGACGGTCCACGGCGAGGAGGCCGTGGTGCCCGCCGCCTCCGAGAAGGAGGCGCAAGCGGCCCTCGAACGCTACGTCGAGACCAGCAACGAGGCGAGCGAGTCGCTGGACGCGGAGCTCAACTCGACGGTCGAGAGCGGCGCGCTCGGCACGATCCGCGCGGCGCAGCTGACCTCGATGCACACCCGGTCGCCCGCGGGCAACGAGAACTTCACGCCGCTGGAGGTCAGCGACACCCAGTTCCACATACCGCAGCAGGCGGGCTGGCCGAAGTTCTTCGTCGCGGACACGCAGTCGAACCAGACGCCGGACAACCGCTGGCTGCTGGTCTTCACGCGCACCAGCATCGACGAGGACTGGGGCGCCTCCTACCTCACGCTGCTGCCCGCGGGCGGCGGCCCCGAGCTGGCCGAGGACGACGACGGGTACCTGGACGACCTCCCGGTCACCGGCGAGACCAACACCGGCCTGGTCATCGAGCCGGGCGAGGTGTCCACCGCGTACGCCGAGTACCTCCAGAACGGCGACGGACCGTTCAACGACGGCGAGTGGACCAGCGCGGAGGTCACGCGCCGCGAGGAGCTGGACGGGAACGCGGCGTTCGTCATGGAGTACCAGGACGCGGCCCCGGCCGGGGACCGGGAGGGCTTCCAGCCGGTCGCGATGCGCACCACGGACGGCGGCGCCCTGGTGCTGTTCGCCTCGCTGCACAACCAGAAGCAGACGATGGCCGAGGGCGAGACGCTCGAAGTCCACGAGGACGTCGAGCCGCTGCTCGACACCCCGGCCGAGCGCTCCCTCACGCTGGAGCAGGTCGCGATGATCTCCGCCGTCGTCCCCGAGGGCGAGGAGGACGCGCTCAACGCCGTGGAGCTGCTGTTCCGCTCGATCGGCGTGGTCTCGGCCTCGGGCGACTGACCGCCCCCTCACACGACCGCCACGGCACGAGCCCCGGCGGCCCACACGGGCCCCGGGGCGGGGCCGCGCCGGAATCACCGCGGCCGGGGACGCATCCGCGCGCGCCGGAGCACCCGAAACGCGCGGGCGCGCTCGACTCACCGCAGCCGCGGACACATCCGCGCGGGAACGCTCGACTCACCGTGGGCGAAGACCCGTTCGCCCACGCGCGCCGGAACGCGCCGGAGCACTCGAAGCGCCACAGCCCACAACGCGCGGGCACGCTCAACTCACCGCAGCCGCGGACGCATCCGCGCCGGAGCACCCGAAACGCCGCGGCCCGGAACGCGCGTGAGCGCTCGGCGCACCGTGCTCAGCGGTGTCGGCCGGCCTGGGCTTCCCTGGCGGGTGAGCGTCCCGGCAGTTCGTCGCCGAAGACGTCGGTGAGGGCGGCCAGCAGCGTCAGTGGCTCGGGGAGCGGGTGCTCGGGGCCGCGCAGCCAGCGCACGCCCGCCTCGGTCCCGCCGGGCACCCGGGAGGGCGGCAGCAGCACGTAGCTGCCCCGGCAGTGCCAGCGCAGCCCCGGGTGCTCGTCCATCGTCTCGGGGTGGCAGTCCAGCTCGCAGGGCCACCACTCGTCCTCGTCGTCCGGGGTGCCGCGGGTGGTGGTGAAGAACAGCACGCGGTCCGGGTCGGTGACCGCCACCGGGCCGAACCCGGCGTTGGCCGCGGCCAGGCGTTCGAGCGCCGCGTAACCCGCCTCGGCGGGCAGGTCGAGCACGTCGTGGGCGCGGCCGGTGGCGGTCACGAAGTTCGCCTCGGGGTGGGCCCGCAGCCAGCGCGCGATCTGGTCGGGGTCCGTGGTGGCCTGGGTCGCCCAGGCCAGGGAGAGCGGGTGGCGGGCCGGGGTCGGACAGCCGATCCGTTCACAGGAACAGCCGTACCCCTGCGGGTGGGCGGCCGGGGCCAGCGGGAAGCCCGCCTCGGCGGCGGCGAGCAGCAGCTCCTCGCGGGCGCGGGCGGCGGCTGCTCCGGCGGCGGCGCCCCGGGCGCCGCGTCGCAGCCAGCGGGGGAATCTGCTCTCGCGTTCCATCAGCCTGCAACCGCCTCACTTCCGTCCCGGTGCCCCCTGGAGCGCATCGGTCCAGCCTTTTATTCCGCTTGATCCGCGGTGACGCGAGGGACGGGAGGCGCTCCACGCGTCTGGGGCACATCCTGCCCTGTGGGAGCGACCGATGGGTAATCGGCAACGGGCGGCCAGGGCGCGCCCCAGTCGGCCTCCCGCGCGGCGCGGTACTCCTCCCCGCGGCGCCTGGAGACGGTCTCGCGGCGCAGCTCGCCGTCCCGGGTGCACAGGTCGAGCAGCACCTGGCCCTTGCGCAGCAGGGGCCTGCGGACCACGCGCCCGCGCGCCGCCTCGCCCCCGCCGCGGACGGCCGCCACATAGGCGAACTTCTCGTCCTCGTACGGCAGTACGCCCCCCTTCACCCGACGGTGGAGGGCGGAGCGGCTGACCCGGGCGGCGAAGTGGCACCAGTCGGCGCCCACCTCGACGGGGCAGGTGCCGCCGTGCGGGCAGGGGGCCAGGACCGTGAGCCCGGCGGCCAGCAGCCGGTCCCGCGCGGCGCGCACCCTGAGGTAGCCGTCGGGGGTGCCCGGCTCCACCAGCACCACGGCCGTTCCCTCGGTGGCCGCCACGCCCGCCGCCGCGTCGACCACGGCGTCGGCGGCCTTCTCCGGCAGCTCGCCGAGGAGGTAGGAGACGGTGACCAGGTCGGCCTCCGGCAGGGCCGGGCCGCCGGGAGCGTCCACCGGGGACCGCCGCCACTCGACACGGTCGAGCGGCCCGCCCGCCGGCGCCGCGAGCTCGCGGCCGAGGTCGAGCGCGGGCCCGGCCCGGTCCACGACCACGGTGCGCCGTTCGGCGTCGGGCCACACGGCGTCCGCGGCCCAGACGGCCGCGCCGGTGCCGCCGCCCAGGTCGAGGTGGGTGCGGGGCGCCCAGTCCGGCACCCGGGCGGCGAGCTCGCGCAGCGCCGCGCCGACCGCCTCGAACGTGGCGGGCATCCGGTAGGCCGCGTACGCGAGCGCGTCGGCCCGGTCCCGCAGGACCGGTGCCGAGGGGCCGCGCTCACGGTCGCGGTAGCCGGAGATCAGGCGCTCGACCCTGCCGGCCGCCTGGAGTGGCGGCAGGCCGTCGAGCAGCCGGTCGAGCGCGGCGCGCAGGGGCTGGGAGGCGCTGGTCACCGGGACAGGATAGGACGGCCCGCCGCCCGCCAGGGGCGGCACAGGGTGAGGAAGCAGACTCCGGCGAGGAGCACGGAGACCAGCTGCACCACGGCCATCGGCAGGGCCGTCTCCTCGCCCGCGATGCCGACCAGCGGGGAGGCGACGGCGCCCACGAAGAACGCGGAGGCGCCGAGCAGCGCGGAGGCGGAGCCCGCGGCGTGCGGGGTGCGCTCCAGGCCCTCGGAGTTGGCGTTGGGCAGGACCAGCGGCATGGAGCCCATGAGGAGGAACAGGCCCGCGGAGACGGGGACCAGGCCCGGTTCGCCGAACACGCCGCTGGTCATGACGAGCAGCGCGGTGGCGGAGAGGGTGACCCCGGCGAGGCCGAGGGCCATGATGTGGTGGACCGGCACGCGGCCGACGAGGACCTTGCCGTTGAGCTGGCTGACCGCGACCAGGCCGATGGAGTTCGCCATGAACAGCATGCTGAACGTCTGCGGCGAGGCGCCGTAGATCTCCTGGATGACGAACGGCGACGCGGCGACATAGGCGAACAGCGCGGCGAAGGTGAGGCTGCCGACGAGCAGGTGGCCGGTGAAGACCCGGTCCCTGAACAGCCCGCCCATGGCGCGGAGCGCGGGCCGCACGCCGCCCGCGTCGCGCCGTTCCCGGGGCAGGGTCTCGGGCAGCCAGCGGGCGACGACGAGGACCAGCGCGATCCCGGCCACGGTGAGCACGACGAAGATGCCGCGCCAGTCCGTGAAGCGCATCAACTGCCCGCCGAAGACCGGCGAGAGGATCGGCGCGGCGCCCGAGATGAGCATGAGGGTGGAGAAGAAGCGGGCCATCGCCACGCCGTCGAACAGGTCGCGGACGACGGCGCGGGAGATGACGACGCCGGCCGCGCCCGCGAGCCCCTGGATGAAGCGGAAGGCGGTCAGCGACTCCACCGTGGGCGCCAGCGCGCAGGCGGCGGAGGCCACGACGTAGCAGGACAGGCCGGCGATCAGCGGGCGGCGGCGGCCGAGCTGGTCGCTCATCGGGCCGACGATCAGCTGGCCGAGGCCGAGCCCCAGCAGGCAGGCGGTGAGCGTCAGTTGAACGGTGGCCGCCCCGGTGCCGAGGGAGTGGCCCACCTCGGGGAGGGCGGGCAGATACATGTCCATCGACAGCGGCGGCACCGCCGAGAGGCCGCCGAGGATGAGGGTGAGGACGACTCCCGCGCGCTGCCTGCGGGTCAGCCGCGGGTCGGCCGCGGGGGCGGCACCGGTGCGCGGTGCCCGCGCCGGGTGCTTCCCCACCGGGTGCTCCCCCGCCGGGTGACGGCGGGGGCCGTCTCTTATACACATCC
>NZ_LAVK01000440.1 GCF_001083795.1 Streptomyces sp. SBT349 | reverse complement strand
CGCCTGTGGAAGTGGTGAATAAGAAGCGCCGGCGGGGCGGGGGGGGCCCCCTCCGCGGGGCCCGGGCGGGGGGGGCCCGCGGGGACTGCTCGGGGGGCGGGGGCCGGGCTGCGCCGCCCCGCCGCGAGCAGGACCGCCGCCGTCGCCGCCACCAGGGCCGTCACGCCGAGCCACAGTGCCGGGACCAGGCCGTCCGTGAATCGCTGGGGCGTCTCGTAGCCGCCCTGGGAGGCGAAGACCGAGGCCAGTACCGCGACGCCGAGGGCGCCGCCCACCTCGCGGAGCGCGTTGTTCACGCCCGAGGCGATCCCCTCCTCGGCCGCCGGCACGGCGTCCATCACCATCGCCCCCGTCGGCGCGAAGAACATCGCCATGCCGATCCCGGCCACCACGAACGCCGGGACCTGGCTGGCGTAGGTCACGTCCGGGTCGGCGAGCAGCGCGAGCCAGCCGAGGCCCACCGCCATCAGCCCGATGCCCGTGGCGACGATCGGCCGCCCCCCGATGCGGTCGGTCATGGCGCCCGCGATCGGTGCCACGATCATCGGCATCGCGGTCCACGGCAGCATGCGCAGCCCGGCCTCCAGCGGCGAGTAGCCCTGGATCAGCTGGAGGAACTGGGTCAGCAGGAAGATCGAGCCGAACATGCCCGCGTACATGAGCAGGCTGGCCACGTTGACCGCGGTGAACGTCCTGGACCGGAAGAAGCGCATCGGCAGCATCGGGTTGGGCGTGCGCAGTTCCCAGCGGACGAACCCGACCAGCAGCAGGGCGCCGAGGACGAACCCGGCGAGGACCTGTCCCGAGGTCCAGCCGTGCTCGTGGCCGCGGACGATCGAGAGGACGATGCCGAACAGGCCGGTGCTGGCCAGGACGGTGCCGACGAGGTCGAGGCGGTTGTTGGGGCCGCGGCTCTCGGTGAGGCGGAGGCGGACCAGGGGCAGGACGGCGAGGCCGATCGGGATGTTCAGCCAGAAGATCCACTGCCAGGCTATGTGTTCGGTGATCGCGCCGCCCACGAGGGGGCCGCTGGCGACGGCGAGGCCGTTGACCGCGCCCCAGATGCCGAACGCGGCGCCGCGCCGCTCCGGCGGGACCGCGGCCGAGATCAGGGTGAGGCTCAGCGGCAGCAGGATCGCGGCACCCGCGCCCTGGACCGCCCTGGCGGCGATCAGCGCGCCGGTCGAGCCGGCGAGCGCCGCGCCCGCGGAGGCCACGGTGAACAGCACCACGCCGGCGCCGAAGACCCGGCGGCGCCCGAACCGGTCACCGAGCGCCGCGCCGAGCAGCAGGAGGCAGGCGAACGGGAGGGTGTAGCCGTTGACGATCCACTCCAGGTCGGCGAGGTCGCCGCCCAGGTCGTCGCGGATGACGGGCAGCGCGGTGGTGACCACCAGGTTGTCCAGCGACGCCATGAAGGTGGCGGCCCCCGTGACGACGAGGGTCCAGGCGACGAGTGCGCGCTGGGAGCGGCGCTCGGGCGGTGCGGTATGGGACATGTCCCCCTCCGGGAGGTGCGGTGACGGAGTCGAGCCAGGTAGTGATCGGTCAATAACTTTCGGGTGCGCAAGGGGGCACGGAGAGCGACACGGAAAGGGGGAAGCGAGGGAAGCGAGGGAAGCGAGGGAAGCGAGGAAAGGGGTCAGCAGTCGTCGTTCATGCCCGGACAGGCGTGCCAGACGGGGTGGTCCTGCGGGAAGTCCATGGCCAGCAGGACGTTGATGAGCATGCCGCTGCCGAAGAAGCTGCCCATCTCGTCGTCGTCCGTGCCCAGCATCAGACGGGTGGACTCCCACAGACGGACCCAGGCCGCCCTGATCCGGTCGCCGAAGTCCGTGTCCCCCGCCGCCTCGGCGATCTGCACCGAGACATACATCTGGAGCTGGAACATCAGCTTGTCGCGGTCGGCGACGAGCTCCAGATAGGCGTCACCCATCGCATGCCGGGCCTCGTCCGCCTCCAGCCCCTCCGCCGCCCCCTCGAACACGCGGCGGATCTCCTCGGTGCAGCGCTCGGCCGCGGCGAGGAAGATCTCCCGCTTGTCGGGGAAGAGCCGGAAGAGATAGGGCTGCGAGACGCCCACACGGCGGGCGATGGCGGCCGTCGAGGTGCCCACGTACCCCCCGCGGGCGAACTCGGCGATGGCGGCGCGGACAACGCTCTCGCGCCGCTCCTCCGCCGACATCCGGCTGCTCTCCTTGGCCATGGCAGCGAAGTTAGTGCTCAATCACTAACTACGTCAAGTCCGGTGCGCACCACGCGCTCAGGCCAGGCGGACGACCGCGCGGGCCACGCCCAGGACCTTCCGGCCGGCGCTGTGCGCGGTCAGGTCCACGCGGACCGTGCGAGCCTCGTCGTCCAGCTTGGCGGCCACCTTGCCGGTGACCTCGATCAGCGCGCCGGTGCCGTCGTCCGGCACGACGACGGGCTTGGTGAAACGCACCCCGTACTCGACCAGCGCGCCCGGGTCGCCGGTCCAGTCGGTCACCACCCGGACCACCTCGGCCATGGTGAACATGCCGTGCGCGATGACGTCCGGCAGCCCGACCTCCCTGGCGAACCGCTCGTTCCAGTGGATCGGGTTGAAGTCGCCGGAGGCGCCCGCGTAGCGGACCAGCGTCTCGCGGACGACGGGGAACGCGGCGGGGGGCAGCTCGGTGCCCGCCTCGACGTCGGCGTAGGCGATCTGCGAGGTCACGGAGCCTCGTCCTCCTTCTTGCGGGCGACGAGCTTGGTGAAGGCGGTCACCACGTGCTCGCCCGTCTCGTCGTGCACCTCGCCGCGGATGTCCATGATCTCGTTCCCCGCCATGGAGCGCACCGAGTCGATGGTGGAGGTGACCGAGAGCCGGTCCCCGGCGCGCACCGGACGCGTATAGACGAACTTCTGATCGCCGTGGACCACCCGGCTGTAGTCGAGTCCGAGGGCCGGGTCCTGGACGACCTCGCCCGCCGCGCGGTAGGTGATCGAGAAGACGAACGTCGGCGGCGCGATCACGTCCGGGTGGCCGAGCCGCTTGGCCGCCTCCGGATCGGTGTAGGCCGGGTGCGGGTCCCCGATGGCCTCGGCGAATTCGCGGATCTTTTCGCGGCCCACCTCGTAGGGGGGCGTGGGCGGGTAACTCCGCCCGGCGAAGGACTGGTCCAGGGCCATCGGCGACTTCCCTCTTCATCCTCGGCGCGCCTCGTCCTCGGCGCGATCCCGGGCACGGTATGCAGCAGGCCGCTCCCTCGTACGGGGGAGCGGCCTGACGGGTGGAACGGGTCGAACGAACGCCGTCGCGACGCGGTCAGCGCGTCTCGCGGTGGGCCGTGTGCTTGTTGCAGCGCGGGCAGTACTTCTTCATCTCCAGACGGTCCGGGTCGTTCCGGCGGTTCTTCCTGGTGATGTAGTTCCGCTCCTTGCACTCAACGCAGGCCAGCGTGATCTTCGGGCGGACGTCGGTGGCAGCCACGTGAGTGCTCCTTGACGGATGGACGGGGTCGAACACTGATCGATCACAGAAAGAGTAGCCGATTCGAGGACCGACCCCGCAATCGGCTACTGTGCGTAGCGGCGACCGGACTTGAACCGGTGACACAACGATTATGAGCCGTTTGCTCTACCGACTGAGCTACGCCGCCATGAGGTGGGTGACCTCCACACCACGGCGGAGACCTCACACCTCAGAGCCCCAAAACGGAATCGAACCGTTGACCTTCTCCTTACCATGGAGACGCTCTGCCGACTGAGCTATTGGGGCGAGCGCTCAAGAGATTACACGCTGAGGCGCCCAAGGCGAAATCCGATATGGGCGGCGGCAACCGGCTACCCGGCCCCCGGTCCGGCCACACCGGTACGACTATTCCCTTCTTCCCCGCCCCCACCTCGCATGCCCCTTACGCTCCTTCCGATGCCAGAGCGTCTCGTACTCAGCGGACCCCGCCTCGCCGACGGCCGGACCGTCGACGTCCGGCTGAACGGCGGCCGGATCGAGGCCGTCGGCACCCCGGGAAGCCTCGCGCCGCGCGGTGCGGGCGGCCCCGGTGGATCGCCGGTGGATCTCGCCGGATATCTGCTGCTCCCCTCCCCCGCCGAGCCGCACGCCCACCACGACACGGCGCTGACCGGCGCGGCGCCGGGGCCTCCCCCGGACAGCCGCGACGACCTGCGCCGCCGGATCACCGAGGCAGCCCTGATCCAGCTGAGCCACGGCGCCACCGCGCAGCGCACCCACATCCGCGTGGGGGACACCCGGGGCCTGGCCGATCTGGAGGCGGCGCTGGCCACCGGGCGGGCGCTGCGCGGCCTCGCGGAGCTGACCACCGTGGCCACGCCGAGGCTGCTCACGGGACGCGCCGGGGCGGACAACCGCGCGATGCTGCGCGACGCGGCCAAGATGGGCGCCGGCGCGCTGGGCGGCTGCCCGGACCTGGACCCCGACCCGGGCGGCTACCTGGACATCCTGCTGGGCGCCGCCGACGAGCACGGCTGCCCGATCGACCTGCACACGGAGGCCGAGGAGCCGGCGCGGCTGGCCCGGCTGGCCTCCGCCGCCGGAGCCTGCCGCTCGGGCGTCTCGCTCGGCCCGTGCACGGGCCTGGCCAGGATGCCCGCCTCCCTCGCGGCCCGCTGCGCCGACCGGCTCGCCGCCGCGGGCGTGACCGTGGTCTGCCTGCCGCAGGGCGGCTGCGGCCTCGGTCACCGGGCGCGCGGCGCCACCCCGGTCCGGATGCTGACGGCGGCGGGCGTGGCGGTGGCGGCGGGCGGCGGCGCGCTGCGCGACGCGGGGAACCCGGTGGGCCGCGGCGACCCGCTGGAGGCGGCGTTCCTGCTGGCCTCGCGCGGGGAGTGCGAGCCGCTGGAGGCGTACGCCGCGGTGAGCGGGCGCGCGCGCTCGGCGCTCGGGCTGCCCGAGGTGCGCGTGGAGGCCGGCTTCCCGGCTGAACTGCTCGCGGTGCGCGGGGACTCGGTCGCGGGCGTGCTGTCCCAGGCGTACAGCAGGCTGGTGATCCACCGGGGCAGGATCGTGGCGCGCACCAGCGCCGTCCGGGAGTTCTGCGGCTCCCCCGCCGGTGGCGGACTCGAACTGCCGCGCCAGGCGACCGGCTGACGCGCCGTCACTTTCCCGAGCCTTGTCAGGTCCGGCGCAAGACGAGACACTGCGTGAACGGTACATGGGACGTTGGATGTCCTGATGCCCGGACGTCCTGACGTCTCCTGACGACGACCCCCCTCCGGCCAGGAAAGGCACCGCGACCATGGCGTCAGCCCTCCCCCGTTC
>NZ_LAVK01000043.1 GCF_001083795.1 Streptomyces sp. SBT349 | reverse complement strand
GTGTGGTGGCGGATGCGGTGGTGGGTCATTCGCAGGGTGAGATCGCGGCTGCGTGTGTGGCGGGTGCGTTGTCGCTGGAGGACGCTGCCCGGGTGGTGGCGGTGCGCAGTCAGGTGATTGCGGGCAGTCTGGCGGGCCGGGGTGGTATGGCGTCGGTGGCGTTGTCCGAGGCTGAGGTGGCCGGGCGTATCGAGCGGTGGGACGGCCGGGTGGAGGTGGCGGCGGTCAACGGTCCGTCGTCGGTGGTGATCGCCGGTGATGCCGAAGCCCTCGATGAAGCTCTCGATGTCCTTGCTGTGGAGGGTGTGCGGGTGCGTCGGGTGGCGGTGGATTACGCCTCCCACACCCGGCATGTCGAGGCGATCGAGGAGATCCTGGGTGAGGCCTTCGCCGACATCCGTGCGCAGGCGCCGCTGATTCCTTTCTATTCGACTGTGACGGGTGAGTGGGTGAAGGAGGCGGGTGTCCTCGACGGTGGTTACTGGTACCGGAACCTGCGTGGCCAGGTCCGTTTCGGTCCCGCCATCGCCGACCTGCTGGGTGAGGGTTACTCGGTGTTCGTGGAGTCGAGCGCTCACCCGGTTCTGGTGCAGCCGGTCAGCGAGATCGTCGACCAGGCCGACACGGAGGCCGTGGTCGGTGGTTCGTTGCGCCGTGAGGAGGGCGGTCTGGGCCGGTTGTTGACCTCGATGGCCGAACTGTTCGTCCAGGGTGTGGTCGTGGACTGGGCGGGTGTCCTCCCGGCCAGTGCCGCCGCCACCCAGGTCGAGCTCCCCACTTACGCTTTCGATCATCAGCATTATTGGCTGCGTTCTGCTCCTGCTGTGGATGCTGTCGCGCTTGGTCAGGCGGGTGTTGATCATCCGTTGTTGGGTGCGGTGGTGGCGGTGCCGGAGACCGGTGGTGTCTTGTGTACTTCTCGGTTGTCTCTGCGGACGCATCCTTGGTTGGCCGATCATGCGGTGAGCGGGGTTGTGCTCGTGCCGGGTACGGGGCTGGTCGAGTTGGCGGTTCGTGCTGGTGACGAGGTCGGTTGTGGTGTGGTGGAGGAGTTGGTGATCGAGGCGCCGCTCGTGGTGCCGGAGACCGGTGGTGTGCGTGTCCAGGTCGCGGTCGGTGGCCTGGAGGAGAGCGGTGCCCGTGCTGTCACCGTGTACTCGGCGTCTGAGGACAGCGTGGGGGATCACGACGGCGAGGTGTGGACCCGTCATGCCACTGGCCGGCTGGGGCCGGCGCTGGCCGGGAGTACGGATATGGCGGGCTTTGACGTTTCGGTGTGGCCGCCGGCCGGTGCTGAGCGTGTGCCGCTCGATGTTGCCGGGTTTTACGAGGAAATGCGTGTTCGCGGCTATGCGTTCGGCCCGTCGTTCAGGGGTTTGCGTGCGGTGTGGCGGCGGGGTGAGGAGGTCTTCGCGGAGGTCGTCCTGCCTGATGAGCAGCGTGAGAACGCTGTGAGGTTCGGTATTCATCCTGCGTTGTTTGATGCTGCTCTGCATGCCAGGGGGCTTGTTCGGCCGGACGAGGCTGCTGCCGGGGCGGGTGGGTCGCGAACCGTGCTGCCGTTTTCCTGGAACGATGTGGCGTTGTATGCGGCTGGTGCTTCGGCGTTGCGGGTGCGCTTGGTGTCTTCCGGGCCGGATGTGTTGTCGTTGCAGGCTGCGGACGAGACCGGCGAACCCGTTCTGGCCATGGACTCGCTTGTGTTCCGGGAGGTTTCCGCCGAGCGGTTGGGCGCGGCGGGCGGTGATGGCTCTTTGTTCCGGGTGGAGTGGGCCGAGCTGCCCGCTTCTGGCCTGGGTTCGGAGATGGTGTCGTCGTGGGTACCGGTCGCCACTGCTGAGGATGTGGCCGCTCTGGCGGTCGATGCTCCGGCCGTGGCTGTTCTGGAGGCCTTTGGGGATGGGGCTGAGGATGCCGATGAGGTGCTTGCCCTGACGGGCAGGGCGCTGGGTGTGCTCCAGGCATGGCTGGTAGCCCCGGCTTTCGAGAGCGGCAAGCTGGTGGTCGTTACCCGGGGTGCGGTGCCCGCGGGCGGCGACGCTGATGTCACGGATCCGGCCGGCGCCGCCGTGTGGGGTCTGGTCCGCGCCGCCCAGGCCGAGAACCCCGACCGGATCATTCTGCTCGACCTCGACCCCGCCGGCTCCGCTGGAGCGGGTCCCGTTCTGGGGCGCGTGCTTGCCGCCGTGGAGCCGTTGGTCGCCGTTCGTGGCACGGTCCTGTCCGCCCCGCGTCTGGTACGCGCGGCTGCTGTCGAGACCGAGGGTGGGTACGCCTTCGCTTCCGGGGGCACCGTTCTGGTCACGGGCGGCACGGGCTCCCTGGGTGTCTTGGTTGCCCGGCACTTGGTGGCTGAGCATGGTGTGCGGCACCTGTTGTTGGTCAGCCGTCGTGGTCCTGAGGCGGAGGGCGCGGCTGAGCTGGTTGCCGAGCTTGGCGAGTCGGGCGCGGTGGTTACGGTCTGCGCGTGTGATGTCGCTGATCGGGACGCCGTGGCGGCCCTTGTGGCGGCCGTGCCGGCCGAGCATCCGCTGACCGGGGTCGTTCACCTCGCGGGGGTCTTGGACGATGGTGTGATCGGCGCATTGACGCCGGAGCGCATCGAAGGAGTCTTCGCTCCTAAGGTCACTGCTGTCCGCCATCTGGACGAGTTGACTCGCGAACTCGTTCCGCAACTGGCCTCGTTCATCGTTTTCTCGTCCGCTGCCGCTTTGCTCGGCTCTGCCGGCCAGGGCAGCTATGCCGCCGCCAACTCCTACCTCGACGCGCTCATGGCCCACCGGCGGGCCGCCGGCCTGCCCGGTGTCTCGATGGCCTGGGGTCTGTGGCAGCAGAGCACCGGCCTGACCGCCCACCTCAGCGAGATCGACCAGGCCCGCATGAGCCGCGGCGGCATCCTGCCCCTCACCCCCGCCGAAGGTATGGGGTTGTTCGACGCGGCCCTGCGGGTTCCCGCAGCTCTGGTGGTGCCGATGAAGGTGGATCTGCGGAGGCTGCGTGCTGATGCGGTGGCCGGCGGAGGTCTCCCAGAGCTTCTGGGTGGTCTGGTGCAGAGCGGACGGCGGCGGGCACGGGCGGGAGACGGGCAGGCGGGGGCGGGGGACGGTGGTAGCGGCCTTGCTGCCCGGCTTGCAGGTCTCACCTCGCAGGAGCAGGAGGCGTTGCTGCTCGATTTCGTCCGTGGTCATGTGGCGACGGTCCTCGGTCATGCTGGGATCGCGAAGGTCGGAGCGGAGATGGCGTTCAAGGACTCCGGGTTCGACTCGCTCACCTCGGTCGAGTTGCGTAACCGCCTTCGTGGGGCCACCGGCCTCAAGCTTCCCGCCACCATCGTCTTCGACTACCCCAACCCGCTCGCCCTCGCCCGCTATCTCCACCGCGAAGTGTTCCCCGACGGCGTCACGGCCGGCCCGGACGTGGACGAGGCACGGCTGCGGCGCGGGCTCGCATCGCTGCCACTCGCCCGGTTCCGGGCGGCTGGACTGTTGGACGCCCTGGTCAGGCTGGTTGAACTCAATGACCACGAGACGCCGATCGGCATGGTGGACGACGCCGATGATGAGACCGCGATCGCCGACTTGAACGTCGACGATCTTGTGCAGCTGGCCCTCGGCGACGACAAGTGACTTTGCGGCACCTGATGGTTGGGGATTTCAAGTGAGTGCTCCTTATGAAAAGGTCGTCAAGGCGCTCCGAGCATCGCTCGAAGAGGTCGGCTCGCTGAAGAAGCAGAACCGCCAGCTCTTGGAGGCCTCCGGGGAGCCGGTTGCGGTTGTGGGTATGGGGTGCCGTCTGCCCGGCGGTGTGGCGGGTCCGGAGGATCTGTGGCGGCTGGTCAGCGAGGGCCGGGACGGTGTGTCCGGTTTCCCGTCCGATCGTGGCTGGGATGTGGAGGGCTCGTTCGACTCCGCCCCGGGCCAGGCCGGCACCCCCCACGTGCCCCGGGGCGGGTTCCTGTATGACGCGGGGGAGTTCGACGCGGGTTTCTTCGGGATCTCGCCGCGTGAGGCGCTGACGATGGATCCGCAGCAGCGGTTGTTGCTGGAGACCTCGTGGGAGGCGTTGGAACAGGCCGGGATCGACCCGGGGACGTTGAAGGGCCAAGAGGTCGCGGTGTTCTCCGGCGTCATGGGCACCGACTACTTCGCGGGTGGCAACGCGCACTCCGAGCTGGGGGGCATCGGCACGGGGGCGGCGTCGAGTGTGGCCTCAGGCCGGGTGTCGTATGTGTTCGGTTTTGAGGGTCCGGCGGTGACGGTGGACACGGCGTGTTCGTCCTCGCTGGTCGCGATCCATCTGGCGGCGCAGGCGTTGCGGCAGGGGGAGTGCTCGCTGGCGCTGGCGGGCGGGGCCAAGGTGATGGCGACGCCGGGAGCGTTCGAGGCGTTCTCGCGCCACGGCGGACTGTCCTCGGATGGCCGGTGCAAGTCGTATGCGGATGCCGCGGACGGTACTGGCTGGGCTGAGGGCGTCGGGGTGGTGGTCCTGGAGCGGTTGTCGGAGGCCCGGCGGCGCGGGCATCGGGTGCTCGCGGTGATCCGTGGCAGCGCGGTGAATCAGGATGGTGCCTCGAACGGGTTGACCGCGCCGAATGGTCCGTCGCAGCAGCGGGTGATTCGTAAGGCGCTTGCCAATGCGGGGCTTTCGACGGCGGATGTGGATGTGGTGGAGGGGCATGGGACGGGGACGGTTCTGGGTGATCCGATCGAGGCGCAGGCGCTGATCGCCACGTACGGGCAGGACCGGCCCGAGGACCGGCCGGTGTGGCTGGGGTCGTTGAAGTCGAACATCGGTCACACGCAGGCGGCGGCGGGTGTGGCTGGTGTGATCAAGATGGTGCAGGCGCTGCGGCACGGCGTGATGCCGGCGACGCTGCATGTCGATGCCCCGTCGGCGAAGGTGGACTGGACCGCGGGCGCGGTCGAGCTGCTGACCGAGTCCCGGGAGTGGCCCGACACCGGCCGGCCCCGCCGTGCTGGTGTGTCGTCCTTCGGTGTCAGCGGCACCAACGCGCACCTGATCCTGGAGCAGGCCCCGCAAGAGCAGCCCGCAGTGCCGGAGCCTGTCGGGCCTGGGGTGGCGGGGACCGATGAGGGTGTGGTGCCGCTGGTGGTGTCGGCGAGGAGTGCCGGGTCCCTGGCGGGCCAGGCCAAGCGGTTGGCGTCCTTCGTGGAGTCGCGTGAGGTGCCTCTGACGGACGTGGCTGCGGCGTTGGTTGCTCGGCGGGCGGTGTTGTCCGAGCGTGCGGTGGTGGTGGCCGGCTCGCGGGGTGAGGCTGTGGCGGGTCTGGAGGCGCTGGCGCGGGGTGAGTCTCATCCCGGTGTGGTCACTGGCAGCGTGTCGGCTCCGGGCGGGGCCAGAAAGGTCGTGCTCGTCTTTCCGGGTCAGGGTTCGCAGTGGGCTGGTATGGGGCGTGAATTGCTGGATTCTTCGCCGGTGTTCGCGGAGCGGGTGGGGGAGTGTGCGGTGGCGTTGGAGCGGTGGGTGGATTGGTCGTTGGTGGATGTGTTGCGGGGGGATGCTCCGGCCGATCTTCTGGAGCGGGTGGATGTGGTGCAGCCTGCGAGTTTTGCGGTGATGATCGGCCTTGCCGCTGTCTGGTCGTCGGTGGGTGTGGTGCCGGATGCGGTGGTGGGTCATTCGCAGGGTGAGATCGCGGCTGCGTGTGTGGCGGGTGCGTTGTCGCTGGAGGACGCTGCCCGGGTGGTGGCGATACGCAGTCAGGTCATCGCGGGCAGTCTGGCGGGCCGGGGTGGTATGGCGTCGGTGGCGCTGTCCGAGGCTGAGGTGGCCGGGCGTATCGAGCGGTGGGACGGCCGGGTGGAGGTGGCGGCGGTCAACAGTCCCACGTCGGTAGTGATCGCCGGTGATGCCGAAGCCCTCGACGAAGCCCTCGACGTTCTTGAGGCGGATGGTGTGCGGGTGCGTCGGGTGGCGGTGGATTACGCCTCCCACACCCGGCATGTCGAAGCGATCGAGGAGATCCTGGGCGAGGCGTTCGCCGACATCCGTGCCCAAACCCCGCTGATTCCTTTCTACTCGACTGTGACCGGCGAGTGGGTGCGGGAGGCGGGTGTCCTCGACGGTGGTTACTGGTACCGCAATCTGCGTGGCCAGGTCCGTTTCGGTCCCGCTATCGCCGACCTCCTGGCCGGCAGTCATACGGTGTTCGTGGAGGCCAGTGCCCATCCGGTTCTGGTGCAGCCGGTCAGCGAGATCGTCGACCAGGCCGACACGGAGGCCGTGGTCGGTGGTTCGCTGCGCCGTGAGGAGGGCGGTCTGGGCCGGTTGCTGACCTCGATGGCCGAACTGTTCGTCCGGGGTGTGGTCGTGGACTGGGCGGCCATGCTGCCGGTTGCCGGTGCTTCACACATCGATCTCCCGACTTACGCTTTCGATCATCAGCATTATTGGCTGCGTTCCACTCCTGCCGTGGATGCTGTCGCGCTCGGTCAGGCGGGTGCTGATCATCCGCTGATCGGGGCGATCGTCGGCCGGCCGGACTCCGGCGGTTTCATGACGACCTCGCGGTGGTCGGTGGACGCGCACCCCTGGCTGGGCGATCACACCGTCGGTGATGTCGTTGTCGTGCCGAGCGCGGCGTTGGTCGAGCTGGCCATCCGGTTCGGTGACGAGGTGGGCAGTCCGGTGGTCGAGGAGCTGACCGTGGAGCGGCCCGTCGTGTTGCCGCTGCGGGGCGGCAGAGCCGTGCAGATGACCGTCGGGGAGGCTGATGAGCGGGGGCGGCGGCCGGTCGAGGTGTACTCCCGCCCGGACAACGCCGGCCTGGAGGCGGTGTGGACACGCCACGCGCACGGCACGTTGGCACCCGGCCCGGTGACCCCGCCCACTTCCGGCGCCACGCGGCCTACCAGCAGCTCCGCAGCCGATGTGGCTCTCGACAAGGCGATCGGCGATGCCGACCGCTACGGGCTGCACCCGGCGCTGCTCGACGCAGCGGTCCGAACGGCGTTCCCTGATGAGGACGTGATCGCGACCCGGTGGAGCGGGGTGACCTTGCTGGCCTCCGGCGCCGCGGCGGTACGGGTCCGCACAGCCCGTGACACCGCAGGGGTGACCCGTCTTGAGCTGTTGGACGCCGCCGCATGGCCGGTGCTGACCGTTGATGCCGTTGTCGCCGAGCCGTTCTCGCCCGAGCGGGCGCAGACCGAGGATGCGTCGGCTCCCGACGGCCTGTTCCTGGTCGACTGGGTTGAGCTTCCGCTTCCCTCGGGTGAGATGGCTGAGGACGCCGGTACTACGGCGGTCGTCGTTGATGCCGAAGATGTTGCTGCCCTCGCGGCGGACGGTCCTGCGGTGCCGGGCCTGCTGGTGTATGAGGTCGGGCAGGCGCCTGCCGACCCGCGCGGGGCTGTCGCGGCCGTGTTGGCTGTTGTCCAGGCGTGGCTGGCAGTACCGGTTCTGGCGCACACCCGCCTCGTCGTGGTCGTGCCCGACGCCGAGGACGATGTCACGGTGGCCGCTGTGTCGGGCCTGCTGCGTTCGGCGCAGTCGGAGCACCCGGGCCGCATCGTCGTTGTCGAGAGCGACCATGCCGAGGACAGCGGCAGTGCGACGGCCTCGGAGCCTTCGACGGCCGTGAACGCCGTGCAGGCCGTGCGGCTCGCGGTGGCCACAGGCGAGCCGCGAGTCCGTGTGCGCGGTGGTGTGGCCTTCGTCCCTCGGCTGAAGCGTGCCCTGCTGGCCGAAGGTCCCCGGCGCGAGCTCGACCTCGATGGCACCGTTCTTGTCACTGGCGGGACGGGGACGCTCGGCAGTCTCCTCGCCCGGCACTTGGTGACCGAGCACGGTGTGCGGCATGTGCTGCTGGCCAGCCGGAGCGGGCCGGATGCCGAGGGGGCGGCGGCGCTGTACGAGGAACTGACCGACCTCGGCGCGAGCGTCACCGTCGCCGCGTGTGACATCGCCGACCGGGACGCTGTCGCGGCGCTCCTGGCCGCCGTGCCGGATGCGCATCCGCTGACCGCGGTCGTTCATACCGCCGGAGTCCTCGACGACGGTGTGGTCACGGCTCTGACTCCGGAGCGTTTCGACACCGTGCTGCGGCCGAAACTTGACGCCGCGCTGCACCTGCACGAACTGACCCGGGACGCCGATCTTGCGGCGTTCGTCCTGTTCTCCTCCGCCGCCGGAGTCCTCGGTAACCCCGGCCAGGGCAACTACGCCGCCGCCAATGCCTCCCTGGACGCCCTCGCCCTCCACCGCCACCGCTCCGGCCTGCCCGGCATCTCCCTCGCATGGGGGGTGTGGGACCAGACCGGCACCAGCGGGAACCTGGGCATGGCCAATCAGCGGAGGATGGCCCCGCAGGGCCTGGTGGCACACTCCAGCCAGGAGGTTCTGGAGCTGTTCGACGCGGCGCTGCGGTCAGACGACGCGGTGCTCTTGGCAGCCAGGCCGGACTACGCCGCGCTGCGCGCCCAAGCCGCGTCCGAACCCGTACACGTACTGCTGCGGAGCCTCGTGGGTGCCGGCCGTCGCACCGCTCAGCACCTGGCCCCTCGTTCGGGCGGCCTCGCTGAACAGCTGGCCGCCACGCGCCCGGTCCAGCGAGAGCAGATGCTGCTGGATCTGATCCGGCACGAGGTCGCTACGGTCCTGGGCCATTCGACACCCGGCGAGGTCGACCCCGACCGGGCTTTCCGGGAGGTCGGCTTCGACTCGATGTTGGCCGTTGAACTCCGCAACCGACTCACCGGACTCGCAGGGATCCGCCTCCCTGCCACGATCATCTTCGACCATCCCACACCCCGGAGCCTGATGCACCGTCTGCTCGCGGAACTGTGCCCCGAGGCCGTTGGCGAGTTGGCGGGTCGGGAGGACGAGATCCGGAGGGTCCTGGTCACCACGCCTTTGTCCCGGTTCCAGGAACTCGGGCTCATGGAGAAGCTCCTGCAACTGGTGGCGAGTCCCGGTGGTGAAAGTGCCACAGCGCCGGACACCGCCGAACCGAAGCAGGACGGCAAGCTGCTGATCGAGGAGATGGGCGTTGACGACCTGGTGGAGCGCGCGATGAGGAAAGCCCGGAAGCAGTAGCGGACGAGCGACCGGAACGAAGGGAGACAGGGAATGACCAGCTCAGAGGCAAGGCTTGTCGAAGCGCTGCGGGCTTCACTGATCGAGAACGAGCAGCTGGAGAACGAGAACAAGAAGATCCGCGACAGCTTCACTGAACCGATCGCCATCGTGGGCATGGCGTGCCGGTTCCCCGGTGGGGTGTCGTCCCCTGAAGACTTGTGGGAGTTGATCACCGATGGTCGTTCCGCGGTCGGCGCGTTCCCCACCGACCGGGGCTGGGATCTGGAGAACCTGTACGACCCGGACCTCGATCGGGTCGGCACGACGTATGTACGGCAAGGCGGGTTCCTGCACGACGTGGGCGAGTTCGACGCCGGTTTCTTCGGCATCTCACAAAGCGAGACGCTGGTCATGGACCCGCAGCAGCGTCTGATGCTGGAGACGTCGTGGGAGGCGATCGAACGGGCAGGCATAGACCCGGCTGCTCTGCGTGGCAAGAACGTCGGCGTGTTCGCCGGCGTGGGCGGGCACGATTACGCCACCGGTTTCCACAGTGTCCCCGACGAGCTCGAGGGCTACCTGATGACCGGCGGCTTGGCGAGCGTCCTGTCGGGACGGGTTTCCTACACTTTCGGGTTCGAGGGGCCCGCAGTCACGGTCGACACGGCCTGCTCGTCGTCCCTGGTAGCCCTGCACATGGCAGTGCAGTCCCTGCGTTCGGGCGAGTCGTCATTGGCGCTGGCCGGGGGCTCCAGCGTGATGTGCACTCCCGCTGGCTTGGTGTTGGCTTCGCGCATGCGGTCTCTTGCGAAGGACGGCCGGTGCAAGGCGTTCGCGGCATCCGCAGATGGAACGAACAGTGCCGAGGGCGTGGGCGTCCTGCTGTTGGAGCGGGTTTCCGACGCCATCCGTGACGGACATGAGATTCTCGGCGTCGTACGGGCCACTGCGGTGAACCAGGATGGCGCGTCCAACGGACTCACCGCGCCGAACGGGCCCTCGCAGCAGCGGGTGATCCGCCAGGCACTCGCTACCGCTGGTCTGTCGTCCGCCGATGTCGACATCGTCGAGGCGCACGGCACCGGAACCCCCCTGGGCGACCCGATCGAGGCACAGGCCCTACAGGCCACCTATGGTCAGAGCCGTGACCCCGGACTGCCGCTGTGGCTCGGTTCAGTGAAGTCGAACCTTGGACACGCGGGCCATGCGGCAGGCGTCGCTGGTGTGATCAAGATGGTGATGGCCATGCGGCATGGTGTGCTGCCGCAGACTTTGCACGTGGACGAGCCCACGCCTCAGGTCGACTGGTCTGCTGGAGCGGTTGAGTTGCTGACCGAGGCGCACGAGTGGCCCGAGACCGGCCGTCCTCGTCGTGCGGGGGTCTCCGGCTTCGGTGTCAGCGGCACCAACGCGCACGTCATCCTGGAGCAGGCGCCCGAGCAGACATCCGTGAACCCGTCCGACGAGAAGGCGTGCGTGCTGGGCGACTCGGTTGTGCCACTGGTGCTCTCGGCCCGTGGCGAGGCGGGTCTCGCCGGTCAGGCCCGGTGCCTTGATTCGTTCCTGAGGCAACGTCAAGAGCTGGACCTGCTCGACGTCGGCCGGTCGCTGGTGCAGAGCCGGGGTCTTCTCCCCGACCGTGCGATCGTGCTCGCCGAGGACCGGGAAGAGGCGCTGACTGCATTGGACGCCGTGGCCAACGGCGAGTCGGCGACCGGTGTCGTCAAGGGAACGGCCGAGAGCGTAGTGGGCCGGACCGTCTTCGTGTTCCCTGGCCAGGGTGCACAGTGGGCGGGCATGGGAAGGGAACTGCTTGAGGCGTCGCCCGTGTTCGCCACGAGCATGGCCGAGTGCGCCGAGGCGCTTGACCCGCTGACCGGCTGGTCGTTGCTCGATGTGGTGCGGCAGGCAGAGGGCGCCCGGTCCCTTGAAGACATCGACGTCGTGCAGCCGGTGTCGTGGGCACTGATGCTGTCGCTCGCCGCGCTGTGGGAAGCGTGCGGGGTCGTCCCGGATGCGGTCGTGGGTCATTCCCAGGGCGAGATCGCCGCTGCCTGCTTTGCCGGTGCGCTGTCCCTTCCGGACGCCGCCCGCCTCGTGGTCTACCGGGCCAAGGCCATCCGCGCCGAGTTGTCGGGACGCGGAGGCATGGCGTCCCTCGTTGCCGGTGTCAAGGCCGCCTCCGTGCTGGTCGAGGAGTTGCCGGGCCTGGAGATCGCCGCAGTCAACGGACCCTCCTCAGTGGTCGTGACCGGTGAACTGCCCGCCCTGGAAGAGCTGCTCGCCCGGTGCAAGACCGAGGGCATCCACGCCCGCATGATTCACAGGGCCAACGCCGCCGGACACTCCTCACAGATCGATGTGCTGCGCGACTCTTTCCTTGAGGCACTTACCGGGTTCTCCGGCGGGCCTTCGCGCGTGCCGCTGTACTCCACGGTGACCGGGCGACTCCAGGACACCACGGAGCTGGACGCTGAGTACTGGTATCGCAACCTGCGGCGGACCGTGCAGTTCGACCCGGCCATTCGGTCCCTGGCCGGTGATGGACATGGAGTGTTCATCGAGGTCAGCTCGCACCCTGTGCTGGCATCGAGCGTTCAGGACGTGCTGGAGGAGCTCCAGGCACCCGCTGTCGTCACCGGTTCGCTGCACCGCGACGAGGGCGGCCCGCGCAGGCTCCTCGCCTCGCTGGCCCACCTGCACACCCACGGCGTTCAGGTCTCCTGGGGGGCCGTCCTCGGCCGCGGTACGGAGAGGCCCATAGATCTGCCCACGTACGCCTTTCAGCGCCAGCGCTACTGGTTGGATCCGGCAGCCTCCGGTGGGGACGCACCAGGCCTCGGTCTCGAGGCGGCGGACCATCCCCTGCTCGGCGCGGTCACCGAAATCCCCGGCTCGGACGGCGTGCTGTTCACTTCCCGGCTGTCGCTGCGCACGCACCCCTGGCTCGCCGACCACGCGGCCGCCGGAGTCGTCCTCGTGCCCGGAGCAGCCTTCGTGGAACTCGCGATCCGCGCCGGCGACGAGATCGGGTGCAGCCTGGTCGGCGAACTGGTTATCGAGCGCCCCCTCCTGCTGCCCGAGAGCGGCGGTGTCCAGGTACGTGTGTGGGTGGGTGAGCCCGACGAATCTCGCCACCGCACCGTCCAGATTCACTCCCGCTGGGAGGAAACCGGTCCCCGTGGGAGCTGGACCCGTCATGCCTCCGGGCGCCTGGTGCCGGAGGAGGGTGGGGCCGATTTCGACCTCACCCAGTGGCCGCCGCCCGGCGCCACCGCCGTCGACCCGGACGTACTCGCCCACGTCTACGACGGCATGGCACAGGCGGGATACGGCTACGGTCCGGCCTTTCGGGGCCTGCGCGGGGCGTGGACGCACGGCGAGGAGGTGTTCGCCGAGGTCTCACTGCCCGAGGCAGCGGGCAAGGGCGATGACTACGGGCTGCACCCGGCCCTCCTGGACGCGGCCATGCACGCCTGTGCCTTCCGCACGGATATGGCCGGCGAGAGCCCGAAGCTGGCTCTGCCCTTTGTCTGGCGCGACGTCAGACTGCACGCCGGCGGAACCTCCACGCTGCGGGTTCACCTCACACCGCTCGCCCGCGACACGATCCGCTTGCGCCTGGCCGACGCCTTCGGCGCACCTGTGGCTGCCGTCGACTCGATGGTCCTGCGACCGGTGGTCCCGGAACTGCTGCGTGTCGGCTCAGGCGCGTCCAAGGAGCAGATGTTCCGCGTGGCCTGGGAGCCCATCTCCGTCAGGAGCGTGCATGACGAGCTGAACGCCGTACCCGTGACAACCGCCGAGGACGTTCGTGCCGTGGCCGCGACGCCCCCCGGCATGTTCCTCCTCGATGTGGCCGGGAACGGACGTACGGACCTCGCCGCCGTCCGGGACCTCACCGGGCGAGTGCTGGAGGTCGTCCAGGCGTGGCTCGCAGAACCCGCCTTCCAGGACACTCCTCTCGTCGCTCTCACACAGGTCGGTGCGGTCGTCCAGGACGGGGACCCGGCTCCCGATCTGGCCGTTGCGACGGCTGCCGGCTTGCTGCGTTCGGCACAGTCCGAGAACCCGGGCCGCATCCTCCTGGTCGACACGGACGGCACGGAGGCGTCAGCCCGGCGCCTTCCCGATGTACTCGCGTCCGGGCAGCCTCAGGCGGCACTTCGCAGAGGCGCGGTGTCGGTGCCGAGGCTCGTCAAGGCCGCCCCCGCCGATGCCCCTGGCCGTCCACTGAACCCCGAGGGCACGGTCCTGATCACCGGCGGTACGGGTAGGCTGGGTCGCCTGGCGGCCAGGCATCTGGTTGCCCAGCACAAGATCAGGAACCTCATCCTGGTCAGCCGGAGGGGACCGGACGCACCGGGCGCGGCCGAGTTGGAAGCCGAACTCGAAGGGCTCGGGGCGCTTGTCCGAGTCGTAGCGTGCGACGTGTCCGACCGAGACTCCATGGTCGCGCTTCTGGCCTCGGTTCCCCAGGACACCCCCCTTACCGGCGTGATCCACGCAGCCGGCGCGCTGGATGACGGTGTGGTGACGTCCCTGACGCCCGAACAGCTCGACGCGGTGCTCCGTCCGAAGGCCGATGCGGCACACATTCTGGATGAACTCACGCGCGATCTCGACCTCGCGGCCTTCGTCCTGTACTCCTCTCTTTCGGGGATCTTCGGTTCGGCGGGTCAGGGCAACTACGCTGCCGCGAACTCCTACCTCGACGCGCTAGCTGTACGCCGTCATGCTTCCGGATTGCCGGCAACCTCACTGGTGTGGGGATGGTGGGGGCAGGGATCGGACGCGCTGGACAAACTCGCCGAGGTCGAGCTGAAGCGTTTCGACCGCTGGAACAGCGCCGAACTCACGGCGCAAGAGGGCATGGAGCTGTTCGACCTCGCGCTGCTTGACCGTGACGCTGTTCAGGTCCTGACGAAGATGGAACTCGAGGCGCTATGGGACCAGGCCAACTCCGCATCCGTCCCCCCACTGCTGCGCGGCCTCATCCGCGTCAGTCGGCGGCCCGCCCGTGATGGGGCGACCGGGGCCGACACGCTGGCAGATCGGCTGGCCGAGGCGTCCCCGGACCAGCGAGGAAAGATCTTGGTCGACCTGGTCCAGCGCGAGGTCGCCACGATCCTCGGCTCCGTGTCTGCGGACGAAATCGGACCGGACCTTTCCTTCTTCGACATCGGTTTCGACTCTCTGACCGCCATCGAACTCAGGAACCGGCTGTCGGCGCTCACCGGCGTCCGCATCCCGGCCACCTTCGCCTTCGAGTACCCGACCGCGGAACTGGCCGCCGAGGAGCTGCTGGAACGCCTCGAATCCCACGTGGGCTCGCCGGAATTCGATGGCACGTCAGGGCAGGGCGACTCCGGCACGTGATCTCGACTTCCCCTCGTGACGTGCGGACGACGGGACTGGCCCACCGTGAACCCGACCTACCCCCTCCGCCACTCGCCGGCGACGAACACCCAAGGAGATGAAGCATGTTCGACAAGGACAAGTATCTGGAGTACCTCGGCTTCTCGGGAACGCCCGACGCAAGCCTGGCGACCCTGCGGAAGATCCACCGCGAGCACCAGATGCGGATCCCATACGACAGTGGTTACGCCCTGGACCTGAACAGCAGTGGTGACGCCCTCGGCCTGGCCCAGGCGTCCTTCGACCTCGACCCGGCCTTCGAGACGATCGTGCTCAGCGGCCGGGGCGGCATCTGCGTCGAACTGAACTTCATGTTCCATCGGCTCCTCGTCGAATTGGGCTTCGACCCGCAGGTGCTGGCCGCAGCCACCCTCCTGCCGGGGGGAGTGTGGGGCCCTGACATCGAGCACATGGTCATGCGCGTCACCATCGACGGCGAGGACTGGCTCGCCGACGCCGGGCACGCGGGCATCTCCATCGTGGAGCCGCTGCCGTTCTCCGGAGAGACCGTGGTCCAGGACGGCATCGAGTTCCGGTTGACCCGTCGGGAGGAGCACTACTTCCTCGAGTACAAGACCCGCGCCAAGGACTGGCGCGACAGTTACCGCTTCCTGCCGGTGACGCGTACCACCGCGGACTGGGCCCGCTGGCGCGACGCCCTGCCGCTGGAGGAGATGGTGGCGCACCCGCGGCGCCGCCGACGGGTCATCGACAACGGGCAGGTCACGCTCACCGCGAACCTCTTCCTATCCGTTGAGGACGGCGTGGAGCGGCTTCGTCTCATCCGGGACGAGAACGAGCTCGAAAAGATCGTCAGCACCTACTGGAGCTGAGCGGACGAACCACCACGACCGCTTGAGGAAAGGCCGCAGATGCTCGGGAAGGCTTCGGCTGAAGTGGCCGCCCCGACGTATCACCGGCTTCCGCAGGACAGAGTGAGGCGGAGTGAGAGAACAGATACCGGTCCACATCGGCGAACGATCCTACGATGTGCTGATCGGCCCCGGGGTGCGTTCCACGCTGGCCGAAGTGATCCAGGGCCTCGGCGCCCGGCGGGTCGCCGTCGTGTCGGCCCGGCCCGCGGAATGGGTGCCTGACACGGGAGTGGAGACCGTGCTGCTGCCCGCCCGGGACGGTGAGCCGGACAAGACCCTCGCCACCGTCGAGGCCCTGTGCGCGGAATTCGTACGCTTCGGCCTCACACGCAACGACGCGGTCGTCTCCTGCGGGGGCGGAACCACCACCGACGTCGTCGGCCTGGCCGCCGCCCTGTACCACCGGGGCGTGCCAGTGGTACATCTGCCGACCACGCTGCTGGCCCAGGTCGACGCGAGTGTGGGCGGCAAGACGGCGGTCAACCTGCCCTCCGGTAAGAACCTGGTGGGCGCCTACTGGCAGCCCGCCGCCGTACTGTGCGACACCGACTACCTGTCCACCCTGCCCCGGCGTGAGATGCTCAACGGCCTGGGTGAGATCGCCCGCTGCCACTTCATCGGCGCCGGTGACCTGCGCGGGCTCGGCCTCGCGGAGCGCATCGCGGCCAGTGTGAGGCTGAAGGCCGGCGTCGTCTCGGCCGACGAGCGGGACACCGGCCTGCGACACATCCTCAACTACGGCCATACCCTGGGCCACGCCCTGGAGCTGGCCGGCGGCTTTGCGCTCCGGCACGGCGAGGCCGTCGCGATCGGCACGATCTTCGCGGGCCTGCTCGCCGGGGCCCTGGACCGGATCGGTCCCGAGCGGGTGGCGGAGCACCGGGAGGTCGTCGAGTTCTACGGCCTGCCCACCGCGCTGCCCGAGGGGATCGAGACGGCCGAGCTGATCCGCCTGATGCGCCGGGACAAGAAGGCGCTCACGGGCCTCGCCTTCGTCCTCGACGGGCCCGGGGGAGCGGAGCTGGTCCACGACGTGTCCGAACAGGTCGTCGCCGAGGTCCTGGAGCGCATGCCACGGCAGCCACTCGGGCAACTCATCGAGCCGGCAGGCTCCCACGGAAGGGGAGCCCCGCCGGCATGACGCGCACATCAGAGGCAGCGCACGGCGAGGTCCGGAGCAGGAACACGCGGGAGCCGAGGCTCGCGGACCGCCTCGCCGCGGCCCTGGACAGACCCGCGGCGCAGCAGCCCGAGTGGCCGGACCCGGCTCAGGCCCGGACAGTGGTGGAACTGCTGCGCACCGCGCCCCCGATCGTGGCCGAGTCCGAGACAGCACAGCTCTCCGAGCAGCTCGCGGCGGTCGCCCGCGGCCAGGCATTCCTGTTGCAGAGCGGGGACTGCGCGGAAACCTTCGCCGAGACCACCGAATCGCACCTGCGAGCCAACCTCGGTCTCCTGAAGCGTATGTCGCTGCTCCTTGCCCACGCCGCCGGGCTGCCGGTGGTTCCCCTCGCCCGTATGGCCGGACAGTACGCGAAGCCGCGCTCACAGTCCGTCGATGCGGACGGCTTGCCGGTCTACCGGGGTGACATGGTCAACTCCGCCGAACGCACCCTTGCCGCACGCACTGGTGACCCGGACAGGATGCTGCGCGCCCACGGGCACGCGGCTCGCGCGATGACGCTCGCCCGCCGGGCGTACGCACAGGAGCCGGCGAACCCGCACACCGGCCTCCCCTCATACCTGCAAGGCACCCCCGGCGGCGGCCGCTTCGTCCGCACCGCCGAAGAGATCGGCCGCGATCCGGGCCCGAGTAGCGAACAGATCTATGTGGGCCACGAGATGCTCTTGCTCGACTACGAATGCGCCCCGCTCCACCCCGCCGGGTTCACCACCGGTCCGGAACCACTGCTCGCCAACCCCATCAGGGTGAAGATCGGCCCCGGCACGACCCCGGAAGAAGCCGTCGAGTACGTCCGCAGGCTCGACCCCCATGCCACGCCCGGGCGGCTGACGTTCATCAGCAGGATGGGCCACTCCCAGGTCCGCGAGGTGCTGCCGCCGATCGTGGAGAAGGTCACCTCCACCGGCCACCAGGTGGTATGGCAGTGCGACGCGATGCACGGCAACTCCCCACGACGCGGGATGGTCGCAAGACCCGCCACTTCGACGACATCGTCGCGGAGATCAACGGCTTCTTCGACGTCCACCGCACCCTCGGCACTCACCCCGGCGGCCTCCACTTGGAGGCGACCGGCGAGGACGTCACCGAGTGCCTGGGCGGGGCCCGCGGCCTCGGTGAGGCTGACCTGTCAGCGCGCTACCTACCGCCTGCGACCCTCGCCTGAATGAGGAACAGTCCATGGAACTGGCTTTCACCGTCGCCGATTTGCTCGCAGAGGCCATCCGGCCGGCTGCCCAGCAGGTCACCTCTGCCGGCCCCCTGAGCCCGCGGTGACCAACACCGCCACATGCTGACCGGTCAAGTGGAGTCCTACTGCGAATTCTTCGGCCTGAGCGCACCCAGGACCGGCTGAAGCACACACCCGCCACGATCCCACACCCAGCCGACCCACACCCCGACAGACGGCTACCAGACCGGGGGATGCCGGGTGGTGAGCGCGGTCCCTACCGTGAAAGTCGCACTCTTGGGTCTGATCCTCGAGGTGGAACCCGCGGTCGGCCGCGTGCCCCGCCGCTCTATGCCGTGCGTCGGCCATCGGCCGAGAAATGTCCGAAGTGGAGATTTGGAGATACATGAACGCGCGACCGGCACCAGAGTTTCCCTCCTGGCCGCAGTACGGCGACGGCGAGCGCACCGGCCTGATCCGGGCCCTGGAGCAGGGTCAGTGGTGGCGCATGGGCGGGTCGGAGGTGGACTCCTTCGAGAGTGAGTTCGCCGACTTCCACGGTGCCCCGCATGCTTTGGCCGTCACCAACGGCACCCATGCCCTGGAGCTGGCGCTGCAGTGTCTGGGCGTCGGTCCGGGCACGGAGGTCATCGTGCCGGCCTTCACTTTCATCTCCTCGTCCCAGGCCGCTCAGCGGCTCGGCGCGGTCGCCGTCCCCGTCGACGTCGATCTCGACACGTACAACATCGACGTGGCTGCCGCGGCGTCCGCCGTCACCCCTCGCACCAGGGTGATCATGCCCGTGCACATGGCGGGGCTCATCGCTGACATGGACGCGCTCGACAAGCTCTCCGCGGACACCGGCGTGCCCCTGCTGCAGGACGCTGCCCACGCGCACGGTGCCCGCTGGCAGGGCAAGCGGGTGGGCGAGTTGGGTACGGTCGCCACGTTCAGCTTCCAGAACGGCAAGCTGATGACCGCCGGCGAGGGTGGTGCACTGCTTTTCCCCGACGAGGAGACGTACGAGGCCGCCTTCCTGCGGCACAGCTGTGGCCGGCCGCGCACCGACCGCGGCTACATGCACCAGACTGCCGGCACCAACATGCGGCTCAACGAATTCTCTGCGTCCGTGCTCCGCGCCCAGCTGAGCCGCCTCGACGCCCAGCTCACGCTGCGCGATCAGCGCTGGACACTGCTGTCCCGGCTGCTCGGCGAGATCGACGGCGTCGTACCCCAGGGGGGCGATGCGCGCGCCGACCGGAACTCTCACTACATGGCCATGTTCCGGATCCCCGGCATCTCCGAGGAGGGCCGCAACGCCCTCGTCGACACGCTCCTCGGGGCCGGGCTGCCCGCCTTCGCCGCCTTCCGGGCGATCTACCGCACCGACGCGTTCTGGGAGACGGCCGCGCCCGACACCACCGTCGACAGGCTCGCCGCATGCTGCCCGAACACGGAGGCGATCAGCACCGACTGCATCTGGCTGCACCACCGGGTGCTGCTCGCCTCCGAGGAAGCCCTCCACACCACGGCCGAGATCATCGCCGACGCGGTGGCCGCACGATGAAGCTTCGCGCTGCCGTCGTCGGGCTCGGCTGGGCAGGCCGCGAGCTGTGGCTCAGACTGCTGAGCGAGCACGAGGACTTCGAGGTGGTCGCCGTCGTCGACCCCGACCCGGACTCCCGGGCAGCCGCCGTGGCGATGGGCCTGCCCGCCCACACCACCATCGACGCCCTCGCCCCCCGCACGGTCGACATCGCCGTCGTCGCGGTACCCAACCATCTGCACGCCGAGGTAGCGGCCGCCCTGCTCCGCCGCGGGATCTCCGTCTTCCTGGAGAAGCCGGTCTGCCTGACCACCGCCGAGGCCGACGCCCTCGCCGCGGCCGAACAGAACGGCGGGATACTGCTCGCCGGCAGCGCCACCGCCCACCGCGGCGACGTCCAGAAGCTTGCCGGGCTGCTGCCCCAGCTTGGCCGGATCCGCCATGTCACCCTGGCCTGGGTCAGGGCGCGCGGCGTGCCACAGCCCGGCGGCTGGTTCACCCAGCGCAGCAAGTCCGGTGGCGGTGTACTCGTCGACCTCGGCTGGCACTTGCTCGACGTCCTCACCTACCTCCTCGGCCCCGCTCCCGTCACCCAAGTGATCGGCTCGGTCTCCGACGACTTCGTCAGCAGCGGTGCCTGGTCCGCTACCTGGCGCGAGGACCAGCCCACCGACGTCCCGGCCGGCAACGTCGAGGACACCGCCCGAGGCTTCCTGCTCCGCGAGGACGGCATCTCGGTCTCGCTGCAAGCCAGCTGGGCTTCGCACGAGGCGCTGGACGCCTCCGTCATCACCATCGAGGGCAGCGATGGAACGGCACGGCTGCACTGCACCTTCGGCTTCAGTCCCAACCGGGCCCCCGAACCGGTGCTGACCCTCACCCGGGAAGGCGTCACCCAGCAGATCCCGCTGCCCGCCGAGCCGATCGGCACCGAGTACGGACGCCAGCTCGACGGCCTCGCCGGGCTCCTGGCCGACCCGGGCCGACGCGGCGCGGCCGTCGCCCAGGCCCGTGACACCGTCCAGCTGGTCGAAAGCTTCTACGCATCGGCCCGCGCCGCTCGACCTGCGGACCACGCGCCCCGATTCACCCCCCACAAGGAGGTGAGGACCGCATGACCACAGGGTTGGAACACCATGCGGCAACGACCTCCGAACAGCACTTCCCCGTCTCCGGACAAGCAGTCATCTTCGATCTCGACGGAGTCGTCGTCGACAGCTTCGCGGTGATGGGCGAGGCCTTCTCCCTCGCCTACGCCGAGGTCGTCGGCCGAGGCGAGGCGCCCTTCGAGGAGTACCAGCGCCATCAGGGCCGCTACTTTCCCGACATCATGCGGATCATGGGCCTTCCGCTGGAGATGGAGGAGCCCTTCGTCCGTGAGAGCTACCGGCTCGCCCACCACGTCCAGGTGTACGACGGTGTTGTCGATGTGCTGAGGATGCTGAACGAGCGCGGCCTCCGTCTGGCCGTCGCCACCGGCAAGGCAGGCGAGCGAGCCCGGTCCCTGCTCGACGTCCTCGGCCTGCTTCCGTACTTCGCCCACGTCATCGGCTCCGACGAGGTGCCCCGGCCCAAGCCCGCCCCCGACATCGTCAGACGCGCGCTCGAACTCCTCGACGTTCCCGCGGACCGGGCCGTCATGATCGGCGACGCCCCCACCGACCTGGCCAGCGCCCAGGGCGCCGACGTCACCGCCGCAGCCGCACTGTGGGGCTGCCACGACGAGATCGGACTGCTCGCCGCCGGCCCTGACATCGTCCTGCGACGGCCCGCCGACCTGCTCGCCCTCTGCCCGGCCGTCCCCGGCCACTGAGACGGAATGACAGCCTCACCGCCGTCGTGGCATCTGGGCATCGACATAGGGGGCACCAAGGTCGCCCTGCGCGCCGAGTCAGCGGTCGGCCGTACCGAGGAGCACACGTTCTCCTGGCCGCACCACGAAGACGGACCGGACGAGCAGGTCACCTCCTGGCCCAGCCGACCGTCATGGACCGGCCTCGCCCTGGGGCCCGCGTTACGCGCCCTCGTGCCCGGAGCGGCCGTCGCATGGGCGGACGACGGCGACGTGGCCGCCCTCGCCGAGGCCGCAGCGGCCGACTGCGCCGATCTGCTCTACGTCGGCGTCGGTACCTGCATCGGCGGCGGCCTGGTCCTGGGCGGCCTTTCCTCCCTCCAGGCGCGGTCCTCCTTGCCCGAGCCGTCACCGGCGGAGCCGTACCGACTGAACTCTGCCCCAATGGACCGCCGAGGCGCATAGGGGACTGAAACGACATGGGGGAAAGGTGTATGAATTCATTAAAGATTCAAGGAGTCTGGGCATAAAGTGAAGGATACGAGGAAGGCATACTCATCCACCGCAGAGCTCCGATGGCTCACCGATGAGCAGGAACGCATCTGGCGCTCCTATGTCCACGCGACCACGCTCCTCGAGGACCACATGTGCCGCCAACTGCAGCGTATTGTGAATATGCCTCATAGCTATTACAGGCTCCTGGTGAACCTCGCAGAGTCCCCCCACCAGCGGCTGCAGATGACGGAGTTGGCGATGCACGCGAAGATCACCCGGCCCCGGCTCTCGCACGCCGTCGCACGTTTGGAGGAGAACGGCTTGGTACGGCGCGAGGAAGCTCCCTCCGGCAAGCGCGGCAAGTTCACGGTGCTCACAGAGGAGGGCCTGGAGGCCCTCAGACGGGCCGCTCCGGGCTATGCGACAGTCGTGCAGCATGCCCTGTTCGACCGGCTCACCCCCCAGCAGCAGGAGTCCCTCGGCGCGATCATGCAGATCGTCACCGATGGACTCCAGACGGACAAAGCGGGTGCCGACCTTCCCTGGCTACGCTAGAAGTGCTGCGCGGGTGCGTCGACTCAACGGCTGTCATCGCTGGTCGGTGGGGGTCAGGCGGCCATCGAAGGCGATCTGGAAGGCGTTCGGGGGTGCCTTCCGGTGCATCGTCCAGCGGCGCCGGCCCCTGCCCGTTGGGTCCAGGCTCATCAGCGCCATGTAGACGCACTTCAACGCGGCGGCCTCTGAGGGGACGTGGCCGCGGGCCCGAACCGCCTTGCGGATCCGTGCGTTCACACTCTCAATCGCGTTCGTGCTGCAGATGACCTTGCGGATTTCGACGTCGAAGGACAAGAAGGGCACCATCTCGGCCCAGGTCGGAGAACTCCAAGAAGCGTTCGGTCGCGGCGGCCTCACCGGGAGCGGTGTAGACGGGCTTGAGATCCTTCCGCGCGGCACCGGTCACGCCCCCGGCCGGATCGCGGTGGACCTGGCTGTGATGCCGGCCGACGGCGGGGAGGCAATCGCCGACCTGGCCCTGCTGCGGGACCAGGCCGAGGTCTTCGGCCCCGTCGCGTCCAATCCCGAACCAAGCGTGGCTGCAGCTATCCCTGACCGCCCTCGACCTGCTCGCCTGGACTCGCCTCCTGCTGGAGGGCGAACTCGCAGCCGCCGAGCCGAAGAAGCTCCGCTACCGGCTGTTACACGCAGCTGCCCGCATCACCCGCGGCGGACGCCGCACGCACCTGCGGATCGCCGCGATCTGACCCTGGCGAAACGCGCTGACCAGCGCATTCGCCCGCCTAGCGGCCCTGCCACAGCCATAACTCCAGCTCAGCCACCCGAAGCGAAACAGGGAGGCTAGTGGCAGTCGGTCAGGTCGTGCCCGGCCGGACCGTGATCGGGTCGGTCGTCGGGTCAGGATTCGGAGGACTCGTCGTACCGGTGGAAGCCGTGGCCCGTCTTGCGGCCCAGTCTTCCCTCCCGGACCATCCGGGTGAGCAAAGGGGGCAGCTCGGGGACCAGGTCGTCGGAGTTCTCCGCCATCGAGCGGGCCACGTCGGTGATCGTGTCGATCCCGATCAGATCGAGCAGCGCGAGCGGACCCATGGGATGTCCGCAGCCCAGCACCATTCCCCTGTCGATGTCGTCAGCGTCGGCGATGCCCTGGTCGTACATCCTGACCGCCGCCATCAGATACGGCACGAGCAGGGCGTTGACCACGAACCCGCTTCGGTCCGCGGCGCGGATCACCTCCTTGCCGAGGGTGTCCCTGGCGAAGGACTCGGCCGACGCGGCGCACTGTTGCGAAGTGCGGTCCGTCACCACCACCTCGACCAGGGGCATCAGCGGTACGGGATTGAAGAAGTGCATTCCCACCACGGACCCGGCCCTACCGGTGGCCTCCGCCAGATCGCCGACCAGCAGGCTGGAGGTCGTCGAGGCCAGGACGGCCGCAGGGTCGGCCAGCACCCCGTCCACCGCCTTGAACACCCGTCGTTTCACCTCGAGTCTCTCGGTCACGGCCTCCACGACGAACTGCCGGTCCGCGAGGTTCTCGACATCGGCGGTGACCCGCAACCGGGCCATGGCCACCGCCTGTTCCGGCACCGTCATCCGGCCCTTGGCCACCGCGCGGGCGAACGAGGCCGTCAGCCGTCCGACCGCGTCCTCGATCCGGTGCGGGGCGGAGACCAGGACCGTCACCTCCACCCCGGCGCGCAGGCTCACCTCGGCAATGCCGGCGCCCATCGTCCCGCAACCGATCACGCCCAGTCGTTCCACCGTCGTCCTCATCGAGTCCCGCCCTCGGTCACGGTCCAGCGCAGCAGGGCGGCACCGGCCGCCATACCCGCGCCGAAGCCCGCCAGGAGCACCAGATCGCCGTCCCGTAGCACGCCGGAACGGTTGGCCGCGTCAAGTGCGACCGGCACCGACGCGGAACCGAGGTTGCCGCTGTGACGCAACGGCAGATGGGTGTCTGCCCGCTCCAGACCACTGACCTCGGCCAGTTCCGCCACCAGCCGGCCATTGGCCTGGTGCGGCACGAAGTGCTGCACGTCGGCCGGTTCGTAGCCGGAGCGCTTGAGCAGCCCGGCGATGAGGCCGGGGACGTTGTCCAGGACGAAGTCGCGCACCCCCCGGCCTTGCATGCTCAGCAGGTGGCCACCGTCCGCGACCGTCTCGACGGAGGCGGGACGGCGGCTGCCCCCGGCCGACATGCTGATCAGCTCGTGGGCCTCGGCCCGGCTCATCAACTCGACCTTGAGCAGGCCGCGTTCCGGATCGCCGGGCGCATGCGGGGCGGAGCCGATGACCGCGGCCCCGGCTCCGTCCCCGAACAGAACACTGGTCGCCCGGTTGCCGAAGTCGATGAACCGGGTCCACACGTCGGTGCCGATGACCAGGACCTTCGTCGTCGGGTCCAGCGCCACGTACGCCCGGGCGATGGACAGCGCGGTGACGAACCCGGTGCAGGCGATGTTGACGTCGAAACAGGCGGCCCGGTGGGCGCCGAGGGCCAGTTGGACCAGTGACGCGGTGGAGGGGATCGGGGCGTCACCGGTCGTCGTGGCGACGATGATGAAGTCGATGCCGTCCGCGTCCAGTCCGGCCTGGTCCAAGGCGGCGCGCGCGGCGTGGACGGCGAGGTCGGACGCTGCCTCGTCCGGTGCCGCGTACCGCCGTTCGACGATGGCGGTCCGGTCGGCGATCCACTCGGCGGAGGCACCGGGTACCCGGGCCTCGATCTCCTCGTTGGTCACCACCCGTTCGGGCAGGTAGGAGCCGGTCCCCAGCACGGATGTGACGTACCCCTGTTCCCTTTCCATGGTCACGCCGCCCGCACGCTGTCGTGCGCGTACGCGCGCATCAGGGTCAGTCGGTCCTCGCCGATCCGGGCGCGCCGCTCGGGGTCGGTCACACCCAGGCCCGGACGGTCGGCCAGGCAGAGCACGCCCACCTTGCCGATGTGCTGGTTGAGCTGCACCAGCCGGGTCGCCACGCCGGCCTCCTCCAGCGGGAACAGCGAGGTCAGTGCGGGCACCAGCGATCCCTGGTCGAACAGTCGTGCGGTGTCGACCTGTTCCTGGAGGTTCGCCACGTGGCTGCCGATGATGCGCTTGAGCCGCATCCACAGATAGCGGTTGTCGAACCGGTGCTGGTAGCCGGTGCTCGAACCGCAGGTCACCACGGTGCCTCCGCGCCGCGCGAGGAACACCGAGATACCGAAGGTGGATTGGCCCACGTGGTCGAAGACGATGTGCGGATCCTCGCCCACGCCGTCACGGATGAGCCGGCCCAGCCGCTTTCCCTGGGCCACCGCGACCGCCGGCTCGTCGCCGGCGTCACTGCCGAAGCCGTACTCCTCACGGTTGATCACCAGGTCACAGCCGAGGGCGCGCGCCACTCGCGCCTTCTCCTCGGAGCCGACGACTCCGACAGCGATGCCGCCGCCGTTCTTCACCAACTGAACGGCGTAGGCTCCCAGTCCGCCGGACGCGCCCCAGATCAAGACCACGTCCCCCTGCTTCATCCGTGCGCCGCGGTCGCTGACCAGCATCCGGTACGCGGTTCCGGCACAGGCCGGGACCGAGGCGGCCTCCTCCCAGGTCAGGTGTGCCGGCTTCGGGATCAACTGGCTGGCCCGGGCGATGGTGTAGTGGGCGAGGCCGCCGTAGTTGGTCTCGAAGCCCCAGGCGAGCTGGTTCTCGCTGAGCATCCCGTCGGCCTGGACGGACGCCTCCTGGTCCTCGACACAGGCCGCGTTGACCAGCGCGTGGTCACCAACCCGCCAGCGCCGCACGCCGGAACCGGCGCGGACGATCACTCCGGCGCCGTCCGAGCCGAGGACATGGAAGGGCTGGTCATGCCGCTTCGCCCAGCCGCCCTGGCGCCCGTAGGCCTGGAGGAAGCCGAAGGTCGACAACGGTTCGAAGGTCGCAGACCAGACCGTGTTGTAGTTGATGGCGCTGGCCATGACGGCTATCAGCACCTCGTCGGGCGCGAGTTCCGGCATCGGCACCGGGCCCACGTGGAGGGTCTTGCGCACGTCGCGGTCGCCTTCGATCCCCTCGAAGGTCTTCTCGTCCTCGATCCGCAGGTGCGCGGCGAGGAACTCCGCCGGTACTTCCGCGGCGGCCAGTTCCTGCGGGCCGGCACCGGCACGTACTGCATCGGAGAGTGACATCATCGGGCTCCTCGTCAAGCCATGTGAGGCTGGTGAAACGATCGGGTTTTCTGTGTCGGGCTCGGCCCTCACCTCGCGTACAGGACCCATCTGCTGCCGTCCACGGGCGTCGAGGGGCGGCGCGCTCATCGCGGGCTCCCAGGTACCCGGAGTGCCGCGCGTCGTCGACGACCTCGAACGTGGCGCCGGGGATCGTGTCGGCGAGCTCGCGGCCATATACGGGCGGGGCGACCAGGTCTTGAGCGAAAGAGACCACGCGGCACGGCCCAGCGATGTCCGCGCCGGCGGCGCGCCGGTCCGGCGTCGGCTTGGTCATCGGACCGCGCCGGTTACGTACAGTAGGGCTCGGGCCGCCAGGCGGTAGCCGAACACGCCGAGGCCAACCACGACACCGGAGGCCAACGGGGCGATGATCGATTCGTGCCGGAACTGCTCCCGCGCCCACACGTTGCTGAGGTGTACCTCGATCCACGGGTGCTCGTAGCTCGCGAGTGCGTCCCGCCGGCTCCAGCCGGCGATCATCAGGGCGCCAGGGTTGACCACGGCGCCGACGCTGTCGGGCCCGTGCTCGTGGACAGCGCTCACCGGATCGCCCTCCGACTCCCGTTGGAGGGATAGGACCCTACAGCCCTGCCCGCTCACCTCGTTGGCGACCGCCTGCTCGATGTCGGCCAGGGTGTCGGTGCCGTAGATCTCGGGCTCGCGGCGGCCCAGGATGCCGAGGTTGGGACCGTTCAGCAGGAGCATCGTGCTCATTCGTCACCTCGCCGTTCAAAGGTCCGAACCGCATCCGGTCCGTGGTCCAGGGCCCCATCGGGGGCGGCTGTCAGGGTGTCCATTCCGAGCATGGGCCCGGCAGTCTCCTCGACGTGGGCCATCGCGTACCGCAGGATGGGCCAGGACGGTCGGCCGGGCCAGAGCGGTGAGGTCCATGCGCAGGCCGGCGGTGGCTGAAGAAGATCGGTGCAAGGACGGCGAGGACCATGGTCCGCAGAGGTTCCAGCTTCGCCGGGTCCACCACGCCGCTGATGGCGATCACCACGCCGCAGACGAAGGCGCCGAAGATGGCTTCACGTCCCATCGCCTGGGTGGCCGCCGAGCTGAACAGAACCAGGGCGACGGCTGCGGCGACCGTGGGAATGGCGCTCTCGGAACGGTCGGCCCACCGCAGTACGGTCCGTACCAGCGGGCGGCCGATCACCGCCGCGAAGAGCACCACGCCCACCGGGTCGAGGATAGAGGTGGCGATGACACCGGCGGTCAGCCCGACGGTGGCCATCGCTGAGACGACGGACAGCAGAAAACAGCCCGCCAGGTCGTCCACCACCCCGGCCGAGAGGCTCAGTTGCCCGATGTCGCGGTGCAGCGGTTTCATGTCGAGCAAGGTCTTGGCGATCACCGGAAGGGGGCTCACACACATCGCCACGCCAAGGAACAGCGCGAAGACGGACGCATCACGCGAGGACAGCGCGCATGCTGTGGCCGAACGGGGCCAGTGGCTTGTCGTCCAGGTGCCGCAGCGCGGCGGATGGGTGCAGCGCCTTGGACACCGGGAAGGAGAAGCGTGCAGAGCCGCCCGCGTACGGAAAGCACGCAAGCCGCACCTTGCTCTGCGGCGCGGGGTGCGAGACGCTCACCCATTTCTTGAACTGCGCCGTTGCTTGATGCATGCCGGACGAGCTCCTCGTGGTTGGTGAGGGCATATCGGAAGCCTAGGTTCGTGCAGGTGGAACCGTGTATCCCCAGATCTGATAGTCCCAAGCCCTGGAGCGGCCCGAACGCCGGTACGGATTGTTAGTCTTGCGCCGTTCCGATTTCGGCAGTTGTGCCTGCGCCAGCCACCCTGCGACGAGGGGTTTCCCGTGCCCGAGACGTCACCGCACAAGCAGTCCGCCGGCGCGAGCCCCGAGACAGATGCGGACGTGATTGTCGTCGGCAATGGCCCAGTCGGGGCCACTCTCGGGATCCTGCTGGCACAGCGCGGCCGACGGGCCATCGTCCTGGAACGGCGCCGGCGCCCCTACACCCTGCCCAGGGCGACCAGCTTCGACGGCGAGACGGCACGGCTGCTCTCCTGCTGCGGGGCGGGCCCGAGCCTCGGCCGGATCACCGAGCCCGCCACCGGTTACCAGTGGCATTCCGCCGACGGTGAGGTCCTCCTCGACATCGTCTTTCGCACAGAAGGCCCGTACGGGTGGCCTGACGCCAATACCATGCACCAGCCCGCCCTCGAGGAACTGCTGGCCTCGCGGGCAGCCGGGCTGCCCGGAGTGACTGTGGTACAGGGCCGCCAGGTGGTGGGGATCGAGGAGCAGGACGACCGGGTCGTGGTGACGGCCGAGGACGAGGACGGCGCAGTCCAGACATACACCGCGAGGTGGGTGGTGGGCTGCGACGGTTCCAACAGCTTCGTCCGGGACCATCTGGATGTGCCGGTCACCGATCTCGGCTTTTCCTACGAGTGGCTGCTGTGCGATGTGCAGCTGCACGAGCCGGGCAAGTTCGTCCCCACCAACGTCCAGATCTGTGACCCCGCCAGGCCTACTACCCTGGTCGGCAGCGGTCCGGGGCATCGGCGCTGGGAGTTCATGCGGCTGCCCGGCGAGCGTGCCGCGGACCTGAACCGGGAGGAAACCGCCTGGCGGCTTCTCGCTCCCTACGGGGTGACCCCCGACAGGGCGACGCTGCTGCGCAGCACCACGTACATCTTCCAGTCCCGCTGGGCCGAGCAGTGGCGGGTCGGCCGGGTACTGCTGGCCGGGGACGCGGCCCATCTGATGCCGCCGTTCGCCGGGCAGGGCATGTGCTCGGGCATCCGCGACGTCGTCAACCTGGCGTGGAAGCTGGACCTGGTAGTGGGCGGCCTCGCCCCGGAGTCGCTTCTCGACACCTACACAGAGGAACGCCGCGCGCAGGTACACAAGTCGATTCTGTCCTCGGTCCAGCTGGGCCGGGTGATCTGCGTGACGGACCCCGTGGCCGCGGCCGAGCGCGATTCCACGATCCTGGCGGGCCGCCGCGGCCGCGGTCCGGCGGTCCCGGACCCGGCGTTGCCTCTCACAGAGGGGCTCCTTCACCGGAGAGTGGACGGGTCGCCCATATCCCCGGCGGGCGAGGTGGTCCCCCAGGGCCGGATACGCGGCCTTGGAGGCACGGGCCTTTTCGATGATGTGGTCGGCCGCGGCTTCGTTCTGATGCTGGCAGAGGGCGCGGACGCCGACCTCGACGCGGAACAGTCGGCATTCCTCACGGAACTGGGTACGCACGTGGTGACGCTGCTCCCCGAGGACGGGACGCCGCAGAACATGTCGATGGCCGACGTGGGCGGCGTCTACCGCACTTTCCTGGCTCGCCACGGGGCCGACGCGGTATTGATCCGTCCGGACTACCACGTGTATGGGGCGGCCTCAGGCCTGGGGGCAGCGGCGGCGCTGGTGGACGACCTGCGGGCCCGCCTGTACTCCAGCCGTAGTTCGTGATCTCGATGGTGAGGGGCGCCGAGGCAACAGCCGGACAACGCCGACCATCTGGCCGAGATCGCCCACGCCGTCGGCTCCTTCTCCTTCTACCCGAGTTCACCGCGACGGAGCGCGTCCCTCATCTCGCTGAGCTTCGCGGTCGTCGCCGGGGTCTGCTCCTGTGGTTGTTCAGCGAGTCGGAGGGCATCGTCGATCTCGCTGAGCTTCGCCGAGGACAGGACGGCCGCCCGCTCGATCAGGCCATCCCGTGACACAGTGGTCAGCCACGTGCAAGGGATAAAGCCTGGACGCCTGAAGGCGAACCGCAGCACGCCCTCGAAGGGCAGCCCTTCCATGGCGCCAACTCGCACTTCGACGCCCAAACCGCTCATGTCGACGCCCGCCGGCGCGACGACCTGCATCGCCCGGATCCCGGACGCGTCGTCTCCCGACAGCAGTACGAACAGTCGCCGCTCGTCGCCCCCCACCCACCAGACTTCGCCACGTTGCACATGTCCTCCTGACACGGGACGGCAGGCGAACCTGCGCGACCCTGACGCACTGTGGAGACGGGTGCGGCCACCGTTGATCATCGGTGTGTGAAGACAAACGATCAAGCGGTGGCCCCAGGCCACATTGTACCCAGCCCGCTGGCGGGAGGCGCTTCGAGGGCCTGATGAGCCGGATCGCAGGCCGGTTCACGCGGGTCGAACCGCGGTGCCGAGCCTGGAAGTTGGTCGAGCCGGTTCCACCCAGCCACCTGCCCCGCGATCCACACTCCGCGATCCTCGCCCTGAACGACAACGTCCCCTGGCCCGGCGGGGAGCGCCCTACCCGCCGTCGCGTGGGTGAGCACCAGCCGATACACGCGTGTTCAGCCGCGCTCCCACTCCGGGCATCACCCAGGGTCGGTGTCCGAGGGGCGACCACAACCGATACCCCACGCATCCACCCGCTGACGACGGTGCTGCAACTGTCGGCAGCCCGCTGAATCCGCCGCTTACTGGGGCCTGTCCCGTGGCGGATGCGCAGGTTCGGGCCCCCGGCGATATACCCCATAATATGGGAATGGCCAACCCGCAGGTCAGCGGCCAAGGGTTGCCAATCCAAGTTGCCTGCTGGCGAAGTGGTGGACCGTTGTGTTCAAGCCGTGGGTGTGGCCAACGCCAGGGGCTGATTGTGCAACCAGCCCACTGACCAGTGCGGAAGCATTGATCATGACGCAGATGACCCATCTGCTGCCGCTGCTGACTGAGGAGGCCGCTTGGACGCGCGCCCAGCCGCCCTGGGAACGTGGCCGGAAGGTCGGTAGCAGCGATGTGGTGGAGTTCCGCTTCAAGGTTTAGCCGCATTTCCACCACGTCGCCATTGTCAAACGCGCAGGTCAAGAGGGTCTGACTCTTCCGAGTCGGCCCTCTGGCCTGTTCCCGTGCTGGGATGACACTGAAGAATCTGACGCATTGTCATCTCATGTTTGAGTTGCCTAAGAAGCCGTTGCTCTATCGATCATGGTGGGCATGGGTTCGAGTGGGGATGCCTGGTCGGGTGGTCTTGCGTCGGTGCGTGTATGAAGACAGGGCCTCTGGTGCAGCTCGGGGTTGTTGAAGCCAGGAGCGCGCCCAAGAGGCCCTGTTGTCACAGTTTTACGCTGCTGCGTCGGCCTGGTCCAATGCGGCTTCTCCTTCGTGTGACTGCCTCGCGCACCGGTTCGGGAATGCGGGCGGTCGTCCGGATCGGCAGCCCCGGTATCCGTCGGACATGACGGACGCCGAGTGGACCGCGGTGCGGGACCTGCTGCCGGTGCCGGGGTGGTTGGAGGGCAGGGGCGGGCAGCCGGAGGGTTACTGCCACCGGCAGATGGTCGACGCGGTCCGATACCTGGTCGCGGGCGGCATCACGTGGCGGGCGATGCCCGCGGACTTCCCCGTGTGGGACCGCGTCTACGCGTTCTGGCGGCGCTGGCGCGACAAGGGATGGATCCAGGAACTGCACGACCGGCTGCGTGACCGGGTCCGTCAGGCCGGGGGGCGGGATCCGGAGCCCACCGCG
>NZ_LAVK01000439.1 GCF_001083795.1 Streptomyces sp. SBT349 | reverse complement strand
CAAGTGTAGATAAGAGGCCGGGGGTGGGGAGGTGGGGTCACATGGCGAGGTAGCCGCCGTCGACCGGGAGCACCGCGCCGGTGATGAAGTGCGCGTCGGGTCCGGCGAGGAACGCCACGGCGCCCGCGACATCGGCCGCCTCGCCCCAGCGGCGCATGGGCGTGCGGTCGATGATCCGCCGGTCCGCTTCCGGCCGGCGCCGCAGCTCGGCGGTCATGCCGGTCCTGATCCATCCGGGCGCCACCGCGTTGACCCGCACCCCGTCGGTGGCCCACGCCACCGCGAGCGCCTTGGTCAGCTGCACGACGCCGCCCTTGCTGGCGGAGTAGGCGGGAACGCGGGGGCCGCCGAAGAAGCTGAGCATCGAGGCGATGTTGACGACGCAGCCGCCCGAGGCGGACAGCAGCCGGTGGGCGGCGGCGCAGGTGCGCATGGTGCCCGTGAGGTTGACCGCGAGCACGCCCTCGAACACCTCGGGCCGGTGTTCCTCGTCGCGCCGCAGCACGCCCGCCGCGTTGACCAGCACGTCGAGCGAGCCGAGCCCGGCGAAGAACTCGCCCACCCCGGCGGCGTGGGTGACGTCGAGTTCCACGCCCGGCGGCTCGGCGCCGAGCCCCGCGACCGTCACCTCGTCGCCCTCGCCCGCGAACCGCTCGGCGACCGCCGCGCCGATCCCGCTGGTTCCTCCGATGACGACGACGCGCCGCCTGGCTGTCACCAGTGATCGCCTCCCGGTCCGCTCATCCCGGTCGGTGCGCCGGGCCGGGTGCCATGCCAGCACAGCCACCCCCGGCGGCGCCGCCGTCATTCGCCCCCTGAATGGCCACCATTCGGACGGCGGTGCGCCGGGTCAACTCTTGGGAATGGCCGACGATCCACTCTGGTCAGACCCGGAAGGAGGGGGAATGCTAGTGAGCGTCTCATCACAGAGAGCGCAGGAGAGAGTCAGCCTTCCATGACGGCCAGCAGTCAGGAACCACAAGCTCCCGAGCGTGACCAGGTCGAACCGGGCACGCTCGCGCAGGACACCGAACTCGGGCGGGTGGGTGTCGTCGTGGGCCATGAGGGCACCAACTACCAGCTCAGACCGGTCAGGGGAGGGGTGGTGTGGGACGTGAGCCCCGAGCACCTGCGCCCCGTGGCCGCGAGCGACCTGCTTCGCGAGAAGGTCCGCCAGGCCAACCGGCGCAGCATCGGCGGCCTGTTGTGACCGAGTCGTGAGCGAACGGAGATAGCGCCATGAAGTGCCCGAGCTGCGGCAGCATCAATGTGACCAGCACCGGAATGCCACGCAGGTGGCAGTGCATGGACTGCGACAGCACATTCGCCCGCTAGCCGCGGGGGTCACGGGCCCTCCGCCGTCCGTCCGTCCTCCCCCGCCCGGGGGCGGGCGGGCGGTGGCGCGCGCCGGGGCGTGCTGCTGTCCGCCCGGCGCGGCTACGCGCGGTGGTCCGGCTCGGCGTTCAGATGGGCCGCCAGGGCCTCGGCCGCCGCCCGGTCCTCGCCGAAGAAGGCCGCCCTGGGGTGACCGTCGGGGCCGGCGGCGTGCACCAGACTGCCCACCGGGTCCACGACGTACCAGCCGCGCTCCCCGTTGTGGCGCGCCTCGAAGGTCATCCGCCGGCCCATGTCGAAATCGTCCACGCCGCGATGATGTCACCCGCAGCTGTCGAGCAGTGCCACGAGCTCGGCCCGCTCCTCCTCCGTGACGGTCAGCTCGTAGGTGTGCTTGACCGACGTCCACGCCAGCCCGTACGTGCAGCCGAACTCCTCGGCGGGCGGCAGCCATTGGTCGGGCGACTGGTCGCCCTTCTCGCTGTTGGTCGTGTCGCCGACGGCGATGAGCTGCGGGTGGTCGAGGTCGTTGGCGAACGTCTCCCGCTCCTCGTCCGTCCACGTGTCCGCCCCGGAGCGCCAGGCGTTGGCCAGCGGCACCATGTGGTCGATGTCGACGTCACCCGGCTCCGTGTAGACCTCGTCCTCGTACGGGCTGTGCCAGCTCCCGGACGTCGGCTGGCAGTCGTCGTCCACCTGGACGTCCTCCCCGTCGCGGCGCAGCACCAGCTGCCGCACCGTGCAGCCCTCCTGCGTGGCCCAGTGCGGGAAGCGGTCGCGCGAGTACCCGGTCATCGGACGGGGCTCGGCGACCGTGAGCCCCGCGAGCTGATCGCGCGCCTCCCCGGCCGTGGGCAGCCCGGGGAGCGTCGTGTCCCCGGCGCCGGGCGCGCCGTCGTCCGGCCCCGGCTGTGCCGACTCCCCGGCGGTCTCCTCCGGCGCCGCCTCCTCCGCCTCCTCCTCCAGGCCGCAGCCCGCCACCAGCAGCACGGCGCCGAGCGCGACAGCCGTCAGGCGTCCCCTCATCGCGTCACCTCCACCCTCCGCATGCCCAACCCGACGATCACTCGAACGCCGCTCGCGGTGGCGCGCGGGGCGCGTGGCGCGAACGGCGGGCGCACGGACGCACGGACACACGGACACGGAACGGCCGGCGGGCGGTCGGCCGGGCGCCGCTGACCTGTGCGACTGGACAGGGGAAGGGACGCCGTGCTGAGCTGCCGCGTCAGCGCACCCGTTCGTCCCCTTCCCTCCCGCGGTGGTGATCTCGTGCCCGATCGGCCCTTTTCTCCCCCGCGCGAGGCGGCGCGCTCTCCGCTGCGCGTGGCGGCGCGCCGGACGGGCAAGGCGCTGGCCGCCTGCGCCATCGGCTATCTCGCGCTCTGGCTGACCGCGGTCCTCGGCACGCTGGGCATGTCGCTGTGGGCGAAGCAGCACTACCCCGGCGGCGAGAGGATCTCCGGCGTCAGCAACTTCCAGCAGGTGGACGACCGGCTCTGGCGCGGTGGGGCGCCGAGCCCCGACGGCTACCGCGAGCTCGCGGAGCGCGGCATCCGCACCGTGGTCGACCTGCGGGCCGAGGACCTGTCCGAGCGTCAGCTCTCCCTGCCGGGCCGGGCCGGGCTCGACCTGGTGCGGATGCCCGTCCGGGACGGGCAGACCCCGACGGAGGAGCAGGTCGGGGCGTTCCTCACGACGGTGGACGCGGCGCGGGGGCCGGTCTACGTGCACTGCGGCGCGGGCGTCGGGCGCACCGGCTCGATGAGCTCCGCCTATCTGGTGCGGACGGGGCAGGCGGACGCGGGCCAGGCCGTCCTGCGCACGCTGGCCGTGGGCCCGCCCTCGGTCGAGCAGATCTGGTACGTCCTGTCGGCCGATTCCGGCCACACCGCCCAACCGCCGCCGCTGGTGCGGGGCGTGAGCCGCGTGCTGGACGCGCCCCGCCGGATCAACGCGTCGCTCTCCCTGTTCTGAGGCGGCCTGTTCCGAGGCGGCCTGTTCCGAGACGGCGGTCTCCCTCTTCCGAGCCGCCGGCCGAACGGGCCGGGGTCACTCCACGACGAGGGTGACCGCGATGTTCCCCCGGGTGGCCTTGGAGTACGGGCACTGCTGGTGCGCCTTCTCCAGCAGCGCCTGCCCGGCCTCGCCCGCGAGCGCGTCGGGAAGCTCCGCGCGGAGCGTCACCTGGAGGGCGAAGCCGCCGCTCTCCTCCTTGCCCAGGCCGACCTCCGCGGTGATCGAGATCTCGCCGGTGTCCACCTTCTCGCGCCTGCCGACGCCCGCGAGGGCGCTGGCGAAGCAGGCCGCGTAGCCCGCCGCGAACAGCTGCTCCGGGTTGGTGCCGTTGCCGTCGCCGCCGAGCGCGGGCGGCGGCGCCAGGTTCAGGTCGAGCTGTCCGTCGGGGGTGACGGCCCGTCCGTCGCGCCCGTTGGCGGTGGCCACGGCGGTGTACAGCACGTCCATCGCGGTTCTCCTCGTGTCGTGGTGGTCCCCGGGGTGGTGCGGGGGAGGTCGCGGTCCGACGCCCGGGTCCACCGTACGCGCGGCGCCGCCCCCGCCGGCGCGAATCACTGGGGTGGCCGTTCAGGCGCGGGCGGCGGGCGACGAACCCTCAACCATGAGGCCCGCCCACTTCCACGCCTACCACTGGCAGGGAGAGCGGCGCGTGTTCGACCAGGAGACGGCGCGACGCCCCGGGACGCCGGAATTCCTCACCAACCGCTGCACGCCCATGCGCCTGAGCGACTGGCTGCTGCGCCCCGCCACCTCGATCACCCGCACCCTCCCCGTCGCGTCCGAGGCGGCGGCGTGGTTCACCCACGAGCTGGAGAGCGCCTCCCCCGCCTTCGCCGTCGAGCACGACCGCGAGACGGCGCGGCACCGGGCGACGGCCGCCGGGGAACGGCTGGCGGCGGGCGACGACGTCCACGGCGGCTGGTATCTGCGCGGCACCGGCTTCCTGACCCTGGACGTCATCGGCTGCTCCCCCAACCGGTCGGCGCCCGCCCTCGGCTGCCCCCTCACCGCAGCGTGATGACGTTCCCCGTGACCAGCGTGGCCTCCTCCGACACCAGGAACGCGATGGTCTCGGCGACCTCGGCCGGTTCCGCGACGTGGAAGAGGGTGTCGCTGGAGGCGACGAACTCCCGCACCTCGTCGGTGACCCACCCGGTGTCGGTCACCGGGGGGTGCACCACGTTGGCGGTGATCCCCAGCCCGGCCAGCTCCGCGGCGGCCGAGAGCGTGTAGTCGGTCTGCGCCGCCTTGGCCGCGCCGTAGGAGACCTCCCCGGGGAAGCCGAGCGCGCCGCCCGAGGTCAGGCCGACGATCCGCCCCCACCTCGCGCCGCGCGCCCGGTGGCGGCGGGCCAGCTCGGCGATCAACAGCGCCGGGGCCCGTGCGTCCACGGCGAACTGCCGGCCGAAGGTCTCGGCCGTGACGGGACGCAGCGGGCGCCCGAACCGGTCGGCGGGGTCGGGCGTGAAGGTGTCCTGGACCCAGCCGGACGCGTTGTTGACCAGGATGTCCACCGGGCCGAGGCGGGCCTCGGCCGCGTCGAAGAGCGCCGCGGGCGCGTCCGGGTCGGCGAGGTCCGCCTCCACGGCCTCGGCCCGGCCGCCCGCCGCCCGGATCTCCTCGGCCACCGCCTCGCCCGAGACGGCCCTCACGTCGTGGTACCGCTCGGAGCCGTCCTCGGAGTCGTCCTCGGGGCCGGGCCCGTTCAGCCGCAGGTAGGCGCAGAGCACGGCGGTGCCGCGCGCCGCGAGGGTCCGCGCGACCGCGGCCCCGATCCCCTGGTTGGCTCCGGTCACGAGGGCGACGTGGTCCGCCGGTGGTGTGATGCGCATGGGGACCGTGGTAGCAGACGGCGGCCCGGAGCCGCAGCCCCTTATCCCGCGGGAACGGGAGGGCCGGGGGGAACGGG
>NZ_LAVK01000438.1 GCF_001083795.1 Streptomyces sp. SBT349 | reverse complement strand
GGCCGGGGAGATTGTTAAAAAGGACGGCTCCGGGGCCGGGCCCGTCCCGCCGGTCAGTTCATAGCCGCGTTCGGCCTCGTCGCCGCGGAACCAGGCGCGTTCCTCGGGGGAGAGGTCGTCGAGGTCGAGGGGGGTGCCGTCAGTCATCGTGAGGTCTCCTCGCGGGGTCGGGTGGAGGGTCGACGAGTTCGAGCAGGTCGGTGTTCTCGATGCGGAGGTAGAGCCCCGCCGTTCCCGTCACCGGGGGGCCGAACGACCCGTCGGGGCCCATCTCGTAGGCCCACTGGAGGAACACGTCGGGGCTCTCGGGGTACCCGGAGACGTAGGAGCGGGGCCCGAGCCAGCCGCCCACCCAGGTACCGTCCTTCAGCCGGGCCCGCAGGAAACAAGGTCTGCTGTCCCGCCGGTTGCCGAAGGCGTAGTCCCAGGCGGTGGGGACGGCCCGGTACGTCGTCGCGGCGCCCCGGCGCAGGCGCCAGGAGACGGCGGCGGCCAGGGCCGCCGGCACGCCGATGAACAGGCCCAGCGCCCACAGCCCCACCGCGCGTGGCTCCGCGAGGAGTTGCCGGGCGAGGGGGGTGCCGGGGTCGTCGAAGCGGGCCACGAGATGGGGGCCGACCGTGACGGCGTAGACGGCGTCCAGTGCCACGCTCGCGGTGATGGCCCGCAGCACGCGGTCGGCGAGTTGGCGCTCGCCGGCGACGGGCCCCCGCCACCGTTCTCGCAGGTACTGGTAGGTCATGCCGGGCAGCACGAGGAGGATGAGGAGGACGAGTTGCTCGATGGTGGAGGGTGTCTGCACCGCGAGGTTCCGCGGTCAGGCGGCGCGGAGGTCGTGGAAGTGGATGGGGTCCGTGATCACGGGCGCGGTGCCGAGGCGGCCGTTCTCGACGACGTAGTAGCCCTGCACGGGCTGGCCCAGCAACCACCGGGCGAGGTCGTCGACCGCGTTGGTGGAGTCGGTGAGGCCCCGCTGGCCGTAGGTGATCGCCTGGGCGCCGTAGCGGGCGGCGGCCAGCCCGTCGAGGACCTGGCTGAAGGGGTGGTAGGAGAAGCCGGGCAGCTCCACCAGGCGCTGCTGGTCGAAGACCGGCGGCTGGTTGGCCCGCCGGTGCTGCTGCCGGATATGGTCGGCGGTGCTCGCCAGCAGGATGAGCCTGCTCGCCGCGAGCGCCAGGTTCTCCAGGCCGTGGACGGCGTGGGCGGCGGCGCCGGGGTTGTAGTGGAGTTCGAGTCGGTCGTCCTCCCGCACCACGAAGAGGTGCCGGATGATCGGGTTCTTGCTGCGGATGATGCGCTGGTGGGGTGCGGAGAGGTACGTCACGTCCTCGACGAGCATCGTGACCGCCCGCCCGTCCGCCAGCCTCGTGTTCACGAGATGCCGTTCGTGTGCGACGAGAATCCCCGTGTGCAGTTCGCTCATGGGAGCGCCCCCTTTTCCCTGTGTCGGATCTGCTGAGGAGGCCCGGTCGTCGTTCCCTCGTTCCCTCGCTACAGACGGGTCCTGAGGAAGGTGACCGCGCGCATGATGGAGCCGTTGGACTTGATCGCGACGTGATAGATCACCGGCGCCGTGTCGCGGAAGTCGATCCGCCAGGCGGGTTCCTCCACGGCGAACTCGTAATAGACGGCGTCGAGTCGCTCCGCGGGGACCTTGAAGTGCCGGGCCGTCTGCTGGCGGCCGTATTCCAGGACGGCGTCGTGATGGAGTTCCTCGAACTCGGCGGCCGAGGACTCGGCCGAACTCGCCGGTGGGGGGAGCGCGTTCGTCGGCGCTGCCGACGCTATCGGTGTCGCCGATGCTGCCGGAGTTGTGGTGCCGTTGGTGGATTCCGGCTTCGGCCGGGCCCGCTCCTGGCGCTTCGCCAGGTACCGGCGGCCGCGTTTCCAGCCCTCCCGGGCGGAGAGTCCCAGGGACAGCAGGGCGCCGGCCTCGCCGATGCCGTGGTGGTGGGCGTCGCCGTCCGCGGGTGCCGCCGTGCCGTCGCCGTCCGTGCCGTCCGCGTCGCCGCCCGGGTGCTCGGCGAAGACGGCGAGGAGGGCCGGGTCCGCGGTGCGCAACATCTCGGTGAGGAGCTCCGATGCCATCGATCATCTCCTCTGGCGCTGGAAGAGGTGTCACATGGTGTCGACAGATGTACCCACCGCAAGATCACATCATCCGACTGTGTGATGTTCTGGTGTGAAATGGGGGGGAGTGGTGTGTGCCGGAGGGTGGGCGGCCGTCATGCCCGGGGCCGTACCAGGACAAGCTCCTCCGGATCGACCCCCTGCCGCGTCCGCAACTCCGGGACCGGTGTCTCGCCCTTCCCCACGGCGCGCATGGCCTCACTGGCCCTCTCGACGGCCCTGGCCACGGACGTGCCCTCGGCGATGGCGGTGTAGAAGCGGATGGCGAAGACCTCGGCGCGTTTCTGGGTGACCGCCTCCGGCATGCCCACGACGGCCGGCACCGTACGGAGCAGGTCGTCCGCGCCCGCCAGGCTCTCGCAGGCGTTGAGGACCACGAGCCCCGGCGGGGTGTCCGGCGCGCCCAGCACCCGGGCGAGCAGGGTGAAGTCCACCTCCGCGCCCTCCAGGCTGCCCTCGTCGTCCTCCAGCAGGAGGCCCCGCGCGGACCCGTGGCCGGAGAAGTGCAGGATGTGCGGCGCGTGCGCGGCCAGGCCGTCCACCAGGTCCGGGAGGGTGGCCGCCGGGAGGTGGTGCAGCGCGATCGCGGCGCCGCCGCCGCGGGCTTCCACCGCCTGCCGCACCTTGCGCACCTCGACCTCCGTCCGCAGGGCACCGCCGCGCGTCTCGACCCTGCCGTCCGGGTGCTGGATCCGGGTCAGTTCGGGGCGCGGGTTCGCCGTGCAGTACAGCACCCGGAGCCCCTCCTCGCGGGGCGGGGCGACGGGCACGTCCCGTACCTCGGGCAGGTGCGACAGGTGGGCGAGCGCGCGGGCGTGCGCCTCCTCGGACTCGCGCCGCGGGGTGAACGCCTGGGCCGGGACGGTCCGTTCGACGGCGAGGGCCTCGTCGAGGCTGGTGCGGACGCCGGCCATCGAGGCGTTGAGGTCCGCGAGCCGCCGGCCGAGCGCAGTCACCCGGCGGGCGTCGTCGTCGGTGGGCTGGGCGAGGCGTCGGGCTCGGGTGAGCGCGGCGCTGATGTCGGTGGCGCGCCGCTCCAGGCGGGTCAGTTCACGACGGAGCATGTCACTGCGGTTCACGAGCGCCCCCCTCCACGGACAGTGTGCCGTCGCACGGCGGCTCCGGTCCGCCGGTCGCCCTGTTAGGTTAGGTATACCTAACCTCGACACAGGGAGCGTCACCGTGGCTGAGCGACCGGCTCGCAGGGCACCTCAGGTCCATACCGGAGAGGTCATCTGGACGGAGCGGCTGACGCCGGGGATGCACCGGGTGCGGCTCGGCGGCGAGGGGCTGGCCGCGTTCTCCGCCGGGGAGTACACGGACCACTATGTGAAGCTGCTCTTCCCCGCGCCCGGCGCGCGCTACCCGGAGCCGTTCGATCTGGCGCGCATCCGCGCCGAGTTCCCGCGCGAGCGGTGGCCCGTCATGCGCACCTTCTCGGTCCGGGACTGGGACCCGCGGGCGCGGGAGCTGACCATCGACTTCGTGGTGCACGGCGACCGCGGGCTCGCCGGGCCCTGGGCGGCGACCGCCGAACGCGGCGACGTGCTCCGGTTCGTCGGGCCCGGCGGGGCCTACGCGCCCGACCCGGCCGTCGGCCGGCACCTGCTGGCCGGGGACGAGAGCGCCCTGCCCGCCATCGCGGCGGCGATGGAGCGGATGCCCGCGGGCGCCGAGCCGCGGGCCTTCGTCGAGATCGCCGGGCCGTGGGAGGAGCAGAAGATCAGCTCCCCCGAGGGCGCCGGGATCACCTGGCTGCACCGCGGCGACCGCCCGGTGGGCGAGGCGCTGCTGGACGCGGTGCGCGGACTGGACCTCCCCTCCGGGGACCTTCAGGTCTTCGCGCACGGCGAGGCCGGGATGGTCAGGGAGCTGCGCCGCCATCTCCGCCTGGAACGGGCGGTGCCGCGGGAGCGGCTGTCCGTCTCCGGCTACTGGCGGCTCGGCCACGACGAGGACGGCTGGCAGTCGTCCAAGTCCGAGTGGAACGCCGCGGTGGAGGCCGAGCAGGAGGCCCCGGCGGCCTGACCGGGGCCCGTCCCGCCGGCCCGCGTCTCGTTGGTCTGTACATGACCGCATGCTCCGCCGTACTGTCCGCCGAGTGCGTCCCCCACCCCCACCGAGGAGCGGACCTCCCATGCGCCTGCGCACCCGGCACCGTTGTCACCCGGTCATGACCGGCCTTCTCGCCCTCGTCACCGCCGCCGTCCTGTCCACCGCCCCGCCCGCCGCGGCCGCGGACACCTGGACCGAGGTCGGCTCGGACCGCGCCGATCCGCTGACCGAGAGCCAGGGACTGACCTCGGTCGAGGTCCCCGCGAACAGCGCCAACCGCTACACCGGCATCGGCACCATCCCCGCCGAGGTCGGCGCCCGCGGCTGGAATCACGTCGGCGACCCCGACGCCTCCTACGACGGCCACTACATCGAGCCGTACCAGCGGGACTCGGGCGGCGCCAAGATGTTCCGGGTGCAGGCGCCGGGCGGCGCCTGGTCGGAGTACGTCCACACCCTCGGCCCCGGCGAGGCGCCGAACAACTCCTGGGTCGCCATCTCGCCGAACGGCCAGTGGATGCTGGCGGGCGAGTACGGGACGATGAGCCGGCTGCTGGTCTTCCCGACCCCGGGCGTCAACCCGGGCACCTCGCCGTCGGCCGACCTCCCGCAGTCCTCCACCGTCACCCTCGACCACCCCGTGCGCGACGTCCAGGGCTGCGACTTCTCCGGCCCGACCACGTTGCTGTGCTCCTCCGACGACCCCGAGGGAGCCCTGTTCGGCATCACCAGGCCGCTGCTCCGGATCGACCTCTCCGGCGAACCGAACGGCACGGCGGACGTGTCGGGACACGTCACGGCGCTGCGCCCGCTCCCGCTGCGCAGCGGCTGCTCCGGCACCTTCGAGGCGCAGGGGATCGACTACGACCGCCGCACCGGTACCCTGCGCGTGATCGTCATGTCACCGGGCTTCTGCGTCCTGACGGACAGCATGACGTACCGCTTCACGCGGGGCTGACGGCACCGGGCGGCATCCGCGGGAGACGGGGCGTCCCGAACCCGCCCGGCACCCCGGCACCCAGGCGCCGCCGCGGTCGTTCGCAGGGAGTGGGGGAGCCACGTGGTTCCCCGGGGCCGAGACAGGAGGCTTGGGGTGGGCGGGAGC
>NZ_LAVK01000437.1 GCF_001083795.1 Streptomyces sp. SBT349 | reverse complement strand
CCCACCACCCCCCGCCCGAAAGGCTAGGTCCGCACCCAGAGGCAGAACGGGTGGCCCGCCGGGTCGAGGCAGACCCGGACGTCGTCCTGCGGCTGGAACGGGGCGAGCGTGGCCCCGGCCGCCAGGGCGTGGGTGAGGCTGTGCTCCAGGTGGTCCACCTCGAAGTCCAGGTGGAGCGACATCTGCTGCCGTCCCGGCCTGCCCGGCCACAGCGGCGGCTCGTAGGAGCTCTCCGTTTGGAACGACAGCCGTCCCGGGCCGCCCGGCTCGGCGAGCTGCACCCAGTCCTTCTCGTCCTGGATGACCTCCCAGTCCAGAAGGCGGAGGTAGAAACCGGCCAGCTCGCGCGCGGCGAGGGAGTCGAGCACGGGGGTGGGCCGCCCGAGGCGCGGCCGTGGCGTCTGCTGCGTCATAGGGGCGAAGCTACCCCGGCGCACGCCACGGAAGCGCTGCGGCACCGAGGCATGCGCCCGTTCGACGCACGCATGGTGGGGAAGCCGGGCGGTTCGGGGAGCGGAGCCTCCCTTATACGATCGGCCAGATGCCGCCCGACGTCGACGAGGACATGGCCGCGGGACCGCGAAGGGCGGTCGTGCCCCTCCGAGTTGCGCTGATCGCGTTCGATCCGCCGGGGGCGGCAGGCGGCGGTCACGCGGGCCGGGACCCTGGCGCGCGCCGCTGCGTCCTGTTGGCGCTCCCGCAGACTTGGAGATCGGTGTGGACCGGCTGAACGGGCGATTCCGCGGTGTCGTCGCCGCACACGCGGTGTCCGCATACGGCAACTACCTCAACCTCGTCGCGCTCAGCCTGTTCTCCTACCAGCTCACGGGGAACGCGCTCGGCATCGGCCTGCTCATGGCCCTGCGCCTCTTCTCCGGCCTGCTGGCCGGGCTCGGCGCCGCGGCGCTGACCGCCCGGGTCGGCCGCAGGCGCGTGATGATCGGCGCGGACCTCGCCCAGGCGGTGGCCATGGCGGTGATCGCCCTGGCCACGCGGACGGCGTCCGTCGGACTCCTCGCCGCCGTCGTCGTGGTGCTCGGCGCGGGGAACGTCTTCTTCACCGTCGCGCTGCGCAGCGCGATACCCGTGATGGTGGGGCAGGAGGCGCGGGGCCGCGCCAACGGGCAGCTGATGACCGGGCGTTCGCTGGCCATGGTGGCCGGCTTCGCCTCGGCCGGCCCTCTCATCGGGATCGCGGGCCACGGCGCCGCGTTCGCCGTCAACGCGGCCAGCTTCCTGCTGTCCGCGGCGACCCTGCTGGTGCTCCGCCCCCGGACGGAGGAGGACGCTCCCGCTCCGCCCCCGGAGCCGGGGCCGGAGCCGGAGTCGGGGTCGACGCCGAAGGCCCGGGGTCTCCCGCGCGGCTGGACCACGCTGCCGGCCCTGCTGCTGGGGGTCATCCTGCTGCGGGGCGCCGACGCGCTGGCCTCCTCCTCGCACAACGTCGCCCTCCCGGTCGTGGCCGGGCTCGAATCGCCGGAGAACCCGGCGGCGTTCATGGCGCGGTTCTGGGCGGCCTGGGCCGTGGGCACCCTGCTGGCCCACCAGGCGCTCAAGCGCCGTCCCGCGTCGTGGTGGGAGGGGCGCAGGGGGGCCGTGGTCTACGCGGTGGGGACCTGCGCGATGTCGCTGTTCTTCGTGCTGGCCTTCACCGGCCCACCCCCCGTGGCGTTCATGCTGATCGCCGCCCTGGCCGGGTTCGCCGACGGGGCCACGGAGATCGCCCACACGTCGCGGCTCCAGGCCGCCCCAGACGCCGAGCGAGGCCGCCTGTTCGCGCTCTCCTCCATGGCGGAGACCTCCGGGTTCGCCCTCGGGACGGTCACCGCCGCGGCGGCGCTCGAACTGTGGCCCGCGATCGCGGTCGTCGGCCTCTTCCACGGAATCGCCTTCTGCGGCGCGCTGGCCCTGCTGACCCATCTCGCCCGCCGGGCGCCGGACGGGCGGGCGGCCGCACCACCAGCCATCGAGACGTCAAGGAGCCCCATCCCATGACCCGTGTACGGCCGGACGCCCTCGCCCGAGGGCCCGAACTCGACCTGACCGCCGACGATCCGCCGCACGCCGTGAGCGCCCTCCTCCGCGCGGCGGAACGGCACCCCGACGCGTCGGTGATCACGGTCGGAGCCGACGGGCGGAGCACCGGCCGGAGGTACCCGGAGCTGCTGGCCCATGCCCGCCTCCGGCTCGCCGGGCTGCGGGAACACGGCCTGCGCGCCGGCACGGACGTCGTGCTGTGCGGACTGCCCCTGGCGGAGTTCTTCCCCATGTTCTGGGCCTGCCTGCTGGGCGGTGCCCGGCCGGTCGCCATCGCGGAGCGCGCGGAGACCGGCTCGCCCACGTACCAGCGCCTCCTGCACGCCTGCGCGCTGCTCGACGGCCCGCTGGTGGTCACCGACCGCGCCGGGGCCGCCGGCCCGGCCGGTGCGGTCCCCTCCCTGCGGATCGTGGTGGCCGAGGACTGTCTGGGCCACCCGCCCGCGCCGGACCACGTGGAGCCCCGGGACTCCGACGTGGCGCTGCTGATGCTCTCCTCGGGCAGCACGGGCGTGCCCAAGGCGGCCCGGCTCACGCACGGGGGCCTGGCGGAGTTCGCCGCGAGCACGCGACGGATCCTGGATGTCCGCCCCGACGACACGACCGTGAACTGGCTTCCGGTGGACCACAGCGGAGCCTTCCTGATCTATCACCTGCTGGCGGTGTTCGCGGGCTGCACCAATGTCCACGCGCCGACCGAGCGGGTGCTGGCCGAGCCCACCCGCTGGCTGGACCTGCTCAGCGAGCACAGGGCGGCCCACGGCTGGGCCCCGGCCTTCGCGTTCCAGCTCGTCGCCGCGTCGGCCGGCGGGTTCCCCCAAGGCCGCTGGGACCTGAGCCGGCTGCGGACCCTGGTGTGCGGCGGCGAGCAGATCCCGCTGTCGGTGATGGACCGGTTCGTGGCGGCCACGGCGCCGTTCGGCGTGCGGCGGGACCACATCGTGCCCGTCTGGGGGATGGCGGAGACGGTCACGGCCATCACGTACGGCAGGCTCGGCGACCCCGGTTCCGTTCTCCATGTGCGCAAGGACAGCCTCGGCGGTGACCTGGTCCGCGCCGACGAGGCCACCCCCGAAGAGGAACGCGTGACGTTCGTCGCCGTCGGGGCCCCGGCGCACCGGGCGAGCGTGCGGATCGTGGACGACCGTGGGGAACTCCTGCCCGAGGAGCGCGTCGGCAGGCTCCAGGTGCGGTCGGGCCGTGTCACCCCCGGGTACGTCGACAACCCCGAGGCCGACCTGGCCGCCTTCCCCGACGGGCCCGACTGGCTCGACACCGGCGATCTGGCCTTCCTCGCCGAGGGACAGGTGGTGGTCACCGGCAGGCGCAAGGACGTGATCATCCTCAACGGGCACAACGTGTACTGCCACGAGGTCGAGGAGGCGGCCATGGCGGTGCCGGGCATCCGCGCGGGCGGTCTCGCCGCGTGCGGGATACCCGACCCCGACACCGCGACCGAATCGCTCGTGCTGTTCTTCGCCGCCCACGGTGACCCCGGGGAAGACGCCCGGGTCGCCCGGGGGATCAGGGCGGCCGTGTTCGCCAGGCTCCGGCTCACCGTCGCGCGCGTGGTGCCGGTCGCCGCCACCGCGTTCCCGAGGACCCCGGCGGGGAAGGTGCGCAGGGCGGAGCTGCGGGACCGGCTGGTGGCCGGGGACTTCGACGGCCCTCCCGTCGCGGTGACCGATTGGCCGCGGGCGGTGCGGGAGGACGTCGAGGCGCTGCTCGGGCGCACCGTGGACCCGCACACCCCGTTCTACGAGCTGGGCATGGACTCCCTCGCGCTCGCGCGCCTCCGCGGCCGTCTGGAGGAACGGCTCGGCCGGGCCCTGCCGCGGACGGCGCCCTTCGAGCACCCCACGACCGCCGCGCTCGCCGCGCACCTGGCCGGGGGGACGCCGGAACGCGCCGCGAGACCGGCGACCCCCGCCCGGGAGACCCCCCGGGCGGAGGACGACCGGATCGCGGTCATCGGCATGTCCGCGCGCTTCCCCGGTGCCCGCTCGATCGCCGAGTTCTGGGCCAACCTCCGCGACGGCGTGGACAGCGTGCGCGTCTTTACCGCCGAGGAGGCCGCGCGCGCCGGGCTCCCGGCGGAGGAGGGCGACGCCCCGGACCGGGTGCGCGCGGCCGGGACGCTCCACGACGTCGAGGGGTTCGACGCGGCGTTCTTCGGCATGGCGCCCCGGGAGGCGGAACTCACCCGGCCCGCGCACCGGCTGTTCCTGGAGTGCTGCCACGAGGCGCTGGAGGACGCCGGGTACGCGGCACCCGGAACGGGCGCGAGGATCGGCGTGTTCGCGGGCTCGGGCATGCACCTCTACGGCCATCAGGCGAGCTCCGTCGCCGCACCGCCGGCCGAGGACGGCGGTGACCCCGCCACCGGCATGCAGACGACCATCGGCGAGCAGCCGGACTTCCTCGCCTCCCGCGTCGCCTACCGGCTGGGTCTGACCGGCCCCGCCATCGGCGTCCAGACCGCCTGCTCCACCTCGCTCGTCGCCGTCCACCTCGCGATCCAGGCGCTGGTCGGCGGCGACGCCGACCTGGCGCTGGCCGGAGCCGCGGCCGTGCACACCCCGCAGGAGTCCGGCTACCGTCCCGGCTCCATCCTGTCCCCGACCGGGCGCTGCCGCGCGTTCGACGCGGAGGCCGACGGCACCGTGGGGGGCAACGGGGTCGCCGCCGTCCTGCTCAAGCGGCTCGACCGGGCCCTGGCGGACGGCGACACCGTCCACGCCGTGATCATCGGGTCGGCCGTGAACAACGACGGGGCCGGCAAGGTCGGCTTCAGCGCCCCGGGCGTGACCGGCCAGGTCGAGGTCGTGCGGCAGGCGCTGCGGCGGGCCGCCGTCCCGGCCGACACCATCTCCTACGTCGAGGCACACGGCACCGGTACCCCGCTCGGCGATCCCATCGAGTTCGAGGCGCTGTCCCGCGCCCTGGGCGAGGGAACGGATCGCGTCGGCTTCTGCACCCTGGGCTCGGTGAAGCCGAGCATCGGCCACCTGGACACCTGCGCGGGCATGGCGGGGCTGATCAAGACGGTGCTGATGCTGCGGCACCGCACCCTCGTGCCGTCCCTGCACCTCGACCGCCCCAACCCGGCGCTGCGCCTGGACACCAGCCCGTTCGTGCTGGGCACCGAGCTGCGGGGATGGACGACCGCGGACGGCGTGCCGCGCCGGGCGGGCGTCAGCGCCCTCGGCGTCGGCGGCACCAACGCCCACGTCGTGCTGGAGGAGGCGCCTTCCCGCC
>NZ_LAVK01000436.1 GCF_001083795.1 Streptomyces sp. SBT349 | reverse complement strand
GGCGAGGGGTTCAGGGCGTTCCCGCCGGTGAGGGGGCGGGCCCCGTACTGGCCCTGACCGTCAGCCGCGGGCGCAGCAGCTCGACGGTGGGCGGGACCGCGTCCGCCGGGGTGTCCGCCTTGGCCATGACCAGCTCGACGGCGCGCCGGCCCATCTCGTGGGCCGGTATGGCGACGGAGGTCAGCGCCACGGACTGCGAGGTGGCGACCTGCTCGGGGCAGACGGCCACCACCGAGATGTCCTCGGGAACGGCCCGGCCCTGCTGGCGCAGCAGGCTGAGCATCGGGCCGACGGCCGCCTCGTTCTGCACGATGACCGCGCTGGTGGCGGGCCGTTCGTCGAAGACGCGCGCCAGCGTCCCGGCCACCGACTCCCAGCTGCCCTCGCACGGCCGGTGCAGGACCCGCACCCCCACCTCGCCCGCGCGTTCGCGCACGCCCGCGAGGGTGCGCTCGGCGAACCCGGTGCGCCGCTCGTACACGGCCGCCGCCTCGCCGACCACGGCCACGTCCCGGTGCCCGAGCTCCGCCAGATGGTCCACGCAGAGCCGTCCCGTCGCGGCGAAGTCCAGGTCAACGCAGGTGAGTTCGCCCGTGTCGGCGGGCAGCCCTATCAGCACGGCGGGCCGCGGCGCCTCGCGCACCAGCGGCAGGCGGCGGTCCTCCAGCTCCACGTCCATCAGGATCATCGCGTCGGCCAGGCCGCTGCCGACCACCCGCCGCACGGCCTCGGGCCCCTCGTGCCCGGTCAGCAGCAGCACGTCGTGCCCCCGCTCGCGCGCCGTGGTGGCCACCGCGATCGCGATCTCCATCATCACCGGCACATACATCTCGATGCGCAGCGGCATCATGAGCGCGATGATGTTGGACCTGCTGCTCGCCAGCGCGCGGGCCCCCGCGTTGGGGTGGTAGCCGAGCTCCCTGATGCTCTTCTCGACCCGCTCCCTGGTCCGGGAGGAGATGGTCCGCTTCCCGCTGAGGACGTAGCTCACCGTGCTGGCTGAGACTCCCGCGTGCCGGGCGACCTCGGCGAGGGTGACCATCGGCTCTCCCGTCGTGACGGAAACGGATGTGTGAAGCGCTTCGACAGGGATCGTCTCGGCGATCGCGTTGACCCTAGACCGCGCAACGACCTCTGTCCAGAGAAGAATCGAAGCGCTTCAACACGGCCTGACCCGGCGCGTCACCACCCGGAAAAGCGGGTACATACGCACCAGTAGCCTTCCATGGGGCGAGGTGTGAAGATGACCGTCTCCGAACGGGACGCCCGCCGGGTCGCGGAAGCCGCCCGGGAGCAGGACTGGCACAAACCGAGCTTCGCCAAGCAGCTGTTCCTCGGCCGCCTGCGGCTCGACCTCATCCACCCGCGGCCGGAGCCGGACCCGGAGGCGGCGCGCCACGGCGAGGAGTTCCTCGACCGGCTGCGCGCGTTCTGCGCCACCGGGATCGACGGGGCGCTGATCGAACGCGAGGCCCGCATCCCCGACGAGGTCGTCGCCGGGCTGCGGCGGCTCGGCGCGTTCGGCATGAAGATCGCCCCCGAATACGGCGGCCTGGGCCTCGGCCACGTCCACTACAACCGCGCGCTGGCCCTGGTCGGTTCGGCCAGTCCCGCCATAGGAGCCCTGCTCTCCGCCCACCAGTCGATCGGCGTGCCGCAGCCCGTCACGCTCTTCGGCACCGAGGAACAGCGCGAGGCGTTCCTGCCCCGCTGCGCCCGCGGCGCGATCTCCGCGTTCCTGCTGACCGAGCCGGACGTCGGTTCCGACCCGGCCCGGATGGCGACCACGGCCGTCCGCGACGGCGACACCTATGTCCTCGACGGCGTCAAGCTCTGGACCACCAACGGCGTGATCGCCGAACTCCTGGTCGTCATGGCCCAGGTGCCCGAACGCGGCATCACGGCGTTCGTCGTCGAGGCCGACACCCCGGGCATCACCGTCGAGCACCGCAACGCGTTCATGGGCCTGCGCGGCATCGAGAACGGCGTGACCCGCTTCCACGGGGTGCGCGTCCCGGTCGCCCACCGCATCGGCGCCGAGGGCGCGGGGCTCAAGATCGCCCTGACCACCCTCAACACCGGCCGCCTGTCCCTGCCCGCGCTCTGCGTCGGGGCGGGCAAGTGGTGCCTGAAGATCGCCCGCGAGTGGTCGGAGGCGCGCGTCCAGTGGGGCAAGCCCATCGGCGAGCACGAGGCGATCGGCGCCAAGATCTCCTTCATCGCCGCGACCACCTTCGCGCTGGAGGCCCTCGTCGACCTCACCGGCGAGCTGGCCGACGAGGAGCGGCACGACATCCGCATCGAGGCCGCCCTCGCCAAGCTCTACAGCAGCGAGATGGCCTGCCTGATGGCCGACGAGCTGGTCCAGATCCGCGGCGGGCGCGGCTTCGAGACCCGCGACTCGCTGGCCGCCCGCGGCGAACGCGGCGTCCCCGCCGAGCAGATGCTCCGCGACCTGCGGATCAACCGGATCTTCGAGGGCAGTTCCGAGATCATGCGGCTGCTCATCGCCCGGGAGGCGGTGGACGCCCATCTGAAGGTGGCGGGCGGCCTCATCGACCCCGACGCCTCCCTCACCAAGAAGCGCAAGGCGGCCACCGCGGCCGGCGCCTTCTACGTCCGCTGGCTCCCCAGCCTCGCCACCGGCCGCGGTCAGCTCCCGCTCGCCTACGGCGACTTCCACGTCTCCCGCCACCCCAACCTCGCCGCCCACCTGCGCTACGCCGAGCGCTCCGCCAGGAAGCTGGCCCGTGCCACCTTCTACGGCATGTCCCGCTGGCAGGGCCGCATGGAGGCCAGACAGAGCTTCCTCGGCCGGGTGGTCGACATCGGCGCCGAGCTCTTCGCCATGTCCGCCGCCTGCGTGCACGCCGAACGCCTGCGCACGCACGCCGAGCACGGGCACGAGGCGTACCAACTGGCCGACGCCTTCTGCCGGCAGGCGAGGGCACGCGTCGAGGACCTCTTCCCCCGGCTCTGGCACAACACGGACACCACCGACCGCTCCGTGGCCCGCGGCGTCCTGGCCTCCGACTACGCCTGGCTGGAGGAGGGCATCGTGGACCCGTCCACCGAGGGCCCCTGGATCGCCGACGCCACCCCGGGGCCCCCGGGGGGAGGAGACGTCCACCGCACCGTTCCCTGATCCCCCCGACGTGCGAACGCTTATGCTGCTGTCGTGACTTCGACTCAGGGGGGACTCACCCCGCGCCAGGCCAGGCGACTGCGGATGGGCATCGCCGGCGTGGCGATGGCGGTCATGGCCGTCGTCCTCGTCATCCAGCTCGGCGACGGCTCGTCCCTGCGGTCCGTCGGACTCTACGGGGCGGCGTTCATCCTCTCCGGCGCGGTCATCGAGATGAGCCGGCGCGGCAGGACCCGGCTCGGAATGGCCGTCCTGGTCACCGGCTTCGTCCTGCTCCTCGGCGCCGAATGGTGGCTCCGGACCCGCTGAGCCCTCCCCCGGGAGGGGCGGCGGTCCCGGCGTACTCGTGTCGGTGCGCTGCGTTACGATCGCGGTCAGGCATGCGTTGTGCCGCGGACCGAAGGGAGCACGCGACGATGGCGGCGACCGAGACCCCAGAAGAGCTGGCCGCACGCAAGGAGCGCGAGAAGAACGAGCTGTACGCGCTGGACATTTCGGGTGTGGAGTGGCTGAGCGCGCCCGGTGGCCCCGAGGACGAGAAGGTGGAGATCGCCTATCTCCCGGGCGGCGGCGTCGGCATGCGGAACTCGAAGGACCCCGACACCGTGCTGCGGTTCACCCCGGCCGAGTGGGAGGCGTTCGTCCTGGGCGCGCGCGACGGCGAGTTCGACATCGACCCGGAGGAGCACGGGCTCGCCACCGGGCGATGAGGGGCGTCGGGGGCGCGGGCACGGAGCCGCGGCGCTCGCGGCTCCGGCATCCGTTCCCCGCTCCCGCTCCCGCCGCTCCCGCTCAGCGCCGGACGCAGGTGTAGGCGCCGTAGAGGCCGCTCGCGAAGTCGGCGCGGACGATGTCGAACCCGGCACGGTCCAGCATCGGTTCCAGCAGCCAGCGGTAGGTGCTGTGCTCGGTGCGGATGTGCTCGGCGTAGTCGGCGGCGGTGTAGCCGAGCGCCGGGTCGTCGGCGGCCCCGCTCATCCACTCCTCGAAGACCTCGGCCGCGCGGGACGGCGGGAAGTCATAGACCAGGTCCCGCAGTCGCAGCACGCCGCCGGGCCGCAGCAGCTCGGCGATGCGGTGCAGGGCGACCGTCTTCCAGAAGTCCGGCAGCTGGTGCAGGGCATGGCGGGTATGGACCGCGTCGGCGGGCGGCCCGGTGTGGCCGTAGGTGAGGAAACCGGCCTGGACCGTCTCGACCCGGGCGAGCCCGGCCTCGGCGGCCCGCTCCTCGATCGACGCCACCATGGCGGGGGAGACGTCCACGGCCACGACCCGGCCGAACGTCCGGGCGGCGGCCAGGGCGAACCGCCCGGTGCCCGCGCCCAGATCCACCACCGTCGCGTCCTTCCCCAGGCCGTGGGCCGTGAGTTCGGCGATGTCGTCCGAGGGGTCCGGATAGCCTTGCTTGCGGTCGAACCCCGCCACGAAGCCGGGGTCCAGGTGCTCAGGGCCCGCGTGGACCAGTTCGTCCGGCATCCATGAGGTGTTCATGTCCCGAGCCAAGCACGCGCCCCCGCCGCGCACCAACCGAAATACGCGGAACGCGGGCGGCACCGGTCGGCGGACCCGTTTGTCCCGCTTGGAGAGGTATCGCCCGGCCCCGGGGGCGGGGAGGGCTAGGGGAGTCGTGCGGTGGCGATTAGGGTGAGGGTGGGCACGGCAGAAGCGCCGTAGACCAGCAGGGGCAAGGACCTGAGCCCGCTTCGGGGGAACCGCCCGGGGGATCTCACCCGTCATCCGCCATGCGGCCCAAAGACGCGGATCAGGAAGCAATATCACGAGCGGGAGGCGTCGTGAACAGCGATCGGGATGGGGTTCGCACCGCGGGGGAGACCGCCGGTGACGAACGCTCCGATGACGGACTCCTCACAGAGGAGGAGTCGGAGAACACCGGGCAGTTCACCGTCGACTACACACCGCCCGCCTGGTATTCGGGCGGGGCGGGTCCCGAGGCGGCGGCCTCCCCGGATCAGCCGGAGGACGCGGCCCCCGGGGATGTGGTGAGCGGCGACACGATGCAGATCTCACCCGCGGCCGTGCGCAGGGCGGCCGGCCGGTCGGAGGCGGATCCCGAGCCGGATCCCGCCCCGGAGCCGGGTCCAGCCCCCGAGCCCGAGCGCGTCGAGGACGCCGCCCCGGCCGCCGCGCCTCCGCCCGT
>NZ_LAVK01000435.1 GCF_001083795.1 Streptomyces sp. SBT349 | reverse complement strand
CGGTCCGGGGGGCGACGTTCCCCTGATCCTGGCGCCGGCGGGCGGGCCCGTGCGGGTGTTGTGCGGGCAGGGGCCCGCGCCCGCGGGCGCGACGATCGAGCACTACACCGGTCTCGGCCTCGAACCGGGGCCGGGGACCGGGCCGCTGGCGGCCGTGGGGGCGGGGGCGGGGGCGACCAGATGGGAGACGGCCACGCGCACCGCGGTCTCGCAGCGGGCCGGGTCGGCGGCGGGCAGGGCGCCGCGCGCGCGGTCGGTGAGCTCCGAGACCAGGTGGCCCGGCTCGGCGGCCATGGGGGGCAGGCCCGCGCAGCGGCAGCCGGTGAGGGAGGCGTGGACGACGCGGTCGCGGCCTGCCGCCTGGACGATCCACGCCGTGGCCCCGGCCAGCGCCTCGGCGGCGGGCAGATGCCGGCGCGCGAGGCAGAACGCGGCGAAGCCGTCGAGGAGGGCGCCGGTCCGGTGGGCGGCCAGGGCGGCGCCGAGCCCGGCCTTGTCGCCGAACTCGTTGTAGAGCGTCTGCCGGGACACGCCGGCAGCGGCGGCGACCTCGACCATTCTGACCACCTGCCAGGAGCGTCGCTCGACGGCTTCCCCGGCGGCTCGCAGAAGGGAATCACGCGCGGTGGGCATCGTTGCCTCCTCGCCTCCAGGGGCGGCTGGGGCCCTGGTGTGCGGCACAGGATTGACGCGGTCCGCCGGGGTGTCAAGATGCCCCGCACCGACCGGTGGTGGCGTGCCGGATACTGAGGGCATGCCGGATTACCACGACGACCTCCGCCTCGCGCATGTACTCGCCGACGCCGCGGACGCCGCGACGACGGGGCGCTTCAAGGCCCTCGACCTGAAGGTCGAGACCAAGCCCGACATGACGCCGGTGACCGAGGCGGACCGCGCCGCGGAGGAGGTGATCCGCTCGGTGCTCCAGCGGGCCAGACCCCGGGACGCCGTGCTGGGCGAGGAGTTCGGCTCCCAGGGGCAGGGGCCGCGGCGCTGGGTGATCGACCCGATCGACGGCACCAAGAACTACGTGCGCGGGGTGCCGGTGTGGGCCACGCTGCTCGCCCTGGTCGAACGCGGCCCCGCCGGCGACCGGCCGGTGGTCGGCGTGGTGTCGGCGCCGGCGCTCAACCGGCGCTGGTGGGCGGCGCTGGGGGCCGGGGCGTACACCGGGCGGAGCCTGACCTCGGCGACCCGGCTGCGGGTGTCCGGGGTCGAGCGGCTGGAGGACGCCTCGTTCTCGTACTCGTCGCTGACCGGCTGGGAGGAACGCGACCGGCTCGCCGGGCTGCTCCAGCTCTCGCGGGACTGCTGGCGGACGCGGGCCTACGGGGACTTCTGGTCGTACATGATGGTCGCCGAGGGCTCGGTCGACATGTGCGCAGAGCCGGAGTTGTCGCTCTGGGACATGGCGGCCCCCGCGATCGTCGTGCAGGAGGCGGGCGGCCGGTTCACCGGCCTCGACGGGCGCGACGGACCCCACGGCCAGGACGCGGCGGCGTCCAACGGGCTGCTGCACGCCGAGCTGTTGAGCTACGTCGGGGGCTGACGTCCCCGCGGATTGGCCGTGCCAGGACCCTTGTTGCGGGCCACAGCGCGTGTGAGGATGAGGACGCTCGCGCTTGTGACTTTGTGAATCACCTCTCAAGCACCCCTTCCCCCCGCAGGAGGTGGCTGATCCCATGTTGGTACGCGACGCGATGAGCTCCATCGTTCTCACCATCGGCCCCGACCACACGCTCCGGCAGGCCGCCCGCCTGATGTCCACCCGCCGGGTGGGCGCCGCGGTCGTCCTGGACCCGGACACCTCGGGCGTCGGCATTCTCACCGAACGGGACGTGCTGGCCTCGGTCGGACTCGGCCAGGACCCCGACCGCGAACGGGCCGGGGCGCACACCACGACGGACGTGGTCTACGCCGCGCCCCAGTGGACGCTCGCCGACGCCGCCACCGCGATGGCGCAGGGCGGCTTCCGGCACCTCGTCGTGCTCGACGAGGACGAGCACGAGCCGGTCGGCATCGTCTCGGTCCGCGACATCATCAACTGCTGGACGCCGGTTGTCGGCGCGGCGTCCGTCGCATAGGCCGGAGCGGCCGGAAGTACGGGGCTTCCGGCCGCTCCGGTGTGTACGGCAAGCGGCTATAGCGGGATTAGCCGCGGAGGGCCTGGACCGCGACCTGGAGCCGCTTGCCGTAGTCGTCGTCCGCCTTGCGGAAGTTCTCGATCGCGCGCTCGGCGATGTCCTCGCGGGAGACCTGCGCGATGAAGCCGGCCAGGTTCTCGACCAGGCGCTCCTTCTCGGCCTCCGACATCAGCCGGTAGAGGTTCCCGGCCTGGACGAAGTCGTTGTCCTCGGCGTGCCGGGGGGCCTCGTGGTCACCGGTGTGGCCGGTGACGGCCACGGGCTCCCACAGCGGCCGGTCGGTCTGGGCCGGGCCGCCGAAGCTGTTCGGCTCGTAGTTCTTCGTGCCCCCGTGGCGGCCGTCGTAGGCGAGGCCGTCGCGGCCGTGGGTGCGGGCCTCGGTGGCGTGCGGACGGTTGACCGGCAGGTGGTCGGCGTTGATGCCGACGCGGTACCGGTGGGCGTCGCCGTAGGCGAACAGCCGCCCCTGGAGCATCTTGTCGGGCGAGGGCCCGATGCCCGGCACGAAGTGCTGCGGGGAGAAGATCGACTGCTCGACCTCCGCGAAGATGTTCTCCGGGTTGCGGTTGAGCTCCAGCTTGCCGATCTCGATCGGCGGGTAGTCCGCGTGCGGCCAGACCTTGGTCAGGTCGAACGGATTGAACCGGTAGGTGGCCGCTTCGGCGACGGGCATGATCTGGACCTGAACGGTCCAGCTCGGGAAGTCACCGTTCTCGATCGCCGTGCGGAGGTCCCGCTGGTGGCTGTCCGGGTCGAGCCCCGCGATGCTCGCGGCCTCGTCGGCGGTCAGGTTCTTGATGCCCTGGTCCGTCTTGAAGTGGTACTTCACCCAGAACGACTCGCCCGCCTCGTTCGTCCACTGGTACGTGTGCGAGCCGTACCCGTTCATGTGGCGGTAGGAGGCCGGGATGCCGCGGTCGCCGAACAGCCAGGTCACCTGGTGGGTCGACTCGGGCGAGAGGCCCCAGAAGTCCCAGACGTTGTCCGCCTCCTGCGAGCCCGTGTACGGGTCGCGCTTCTGGGTGTGGATGAAGTCCGGGAACTTGATCGCGTCCTTGATGAAGAAGACCGGAGTGTTGTTGCCGACCAGGTCGTAGTTGCCCTCTTCGGTGTAGAACTTGAGCGCGAAGCCACGCGGGTCGCGCACCGCGTCGGCCGAGCCCAGGTTCCCCGCGACGGTGGAGAACCGGAGGAAGGTCTCGGTCTCCTTCCCGATCCGGGACAGGAACGCCGCCCGGGTGTACGGAGTCAGGTCCGCCGTGACCGTGAACGTCCCGTACGCACCCGCGCCGCGGGCGTGCACGATGCGCTCGGGGATCCGTTCCCTGTTGAAGTGGGCCAGCTTCTCGATGAGGTGCTGGTCCTGGATCAGCACGGGTCCGCCGATGCCGGCGGACTGGCTGTTCTGGTTGTCCGCGACCGGCGCGCCCGCCTCGGTGGTGAGTGGTCCCGCGGTGATCTGATCGGTCATTTACCTGTCACGTCCTTCGGCTGCTCTGTTCCGTGGTGCCGCTCCGGCCATTGGCCATCGCTTAACCAGATCCTATATTGGACTAAGTCCAAGTCAAGACAGATGCGGAATCTATACCCCGTCGGCTCAAGAGTGGCCGCGACGTTAAGGTGGATGGCATGAGTGACCTGCTTCAGCGACTCCGCGACCGCGGCTGGCGGCTGACCGCGCAGCGGCGCGTCATCGCCGAGGTGCTGGACGGCGAGCATGTTCACTTCACGGCCGACGAGGTGCACGCCAGGGCCGTCGCGCGGCTCCCGGAGATCTCCCGCGCCTCTGTCTACAACACCCTGGGTGAGCTTGTCGCGCTGGGCGAGGTGATCGAGGTGACGACGGACGGGCGTGCGAAGCGTTACGACCCGAACGCCCACCACCCGCACCAGCACCTGGTCTGCTCGGGCTGCGGCACCATGCGTGACGTGCGGCTCAGCGGGGATCCGCTGGCCGCGCTCCCCGACGCCGAGCGGTTCGGCTTCACCGTCTCGGAGGTCAACGTGACCTACTACGGCCGCTGTCCCGACTGTGCCCCAGGGGCTTGATTTGCACGCGCCGTGCGCGGGGGGTTAGAGTAAAGACACACACCGCGGGGTGGAGCAGCTCGGTAGCTCGCTGGGCTCATAACCCAGAGGTCGCAGGTTCAAATCCTGTCCCCGCTACTGTAAACGAAGGGCCGGATCCGATCGGATCCGGCCCTTCGTGATGAACTCCCGCGCCCGCCATGGAGAATCGGGCCCATGGACCCTACCCTCCAGTACCTGCTGCGGCTGCTCGACCTGGAGCCGATCGAGCGGGACATCTTCCGCGGCGAGAGCCACGACTCCGTCGTCCCCCGGGTGTTCGGCGGGCAGGTGGCCGCTCAGGCGCTGGTCGCGGCCTGCCGCACCGTTCCCGAGGACCGGCTCCCGCACTCGTTGCACTCCTACTTCCTGCGTCCGGGCGACCCGGGGGCGCCCATCGTCTACACGGTCGACCGCATCCGCGACGGCCGGTCGTTCGCCACCCGGCGGGTGGTGGCGGTGCAGCACGGGCAGGCGATCTTCACCCTCTCCGCGTCGTTCGCGATGGCGGAGGAGGGGCTCGAACACCAGGAGACGATGCCGGAGGCGCCCGACCCCGAGTCGCTGCCGCCCGCGGACGAGCTGCTGCCGCGCTACGCGGGCCTCTTCAGGGACCAGGCCGTGCTGGAACTGCTGCTCCAGGCACGGCAGGCGATCGACCTGCGGTACGTCAACGAGCCACCGTTCGGGACGGCCGGCCGCCCGCGGGAGCCGCGGTCGCAGGTGTGGTTCCGGGTCAACGGGAAGCTGTCGGGGGACGAGGACACCAGCGTGGCGCATCTGTGCCTGGGGACCTATGTCTCGGACATGACGCTGCTCGACTCGGTGCTGCTCGCCCACGGGCGCGGCGGCTGGATGACCGGGGACACGGTGGGGGCGAGCCTGGACCACGCCATGTGGTTCCACCGGCCGTTCCGCGCCGACGAGTGGCTGCTGTACGACACGGACTCGCCGACGTCGCAGTCGGGGCGCGGGCTCGCACGGGGGCGGATGTTCACCAGGGACGGGCGGCTGGCGGTGTCGGTGATACAGGAGGGGCTGATGCGCGTGCCGCGGTCGCGTTGACGCGTTGACGCGCTGACGTGCGGTGGGTGGGAC
>NZ_LAVK01000434.1 GCF_001083795.1 Streptomyces sp. SBT349 | reverse complement strand
ACACCCCGCCACCACACCAACGAGCACCATCTCCACTGGTCACGCTTCCGCAGACGCAGCCAGGCCCGAGCCCGCACCTCCCACTACAAACGCCGAGGCCACAACCCCCAGATGCGGTTGCAGTATTAGGTGGCGCGGGCTTGGCCGGGTGTCGGGTTCGTGCGGATGCACGAAAAGAGGCACCTACGGGGGGAGGGTTCGTGGGTCGGGGTCGTCCCGGTGACCGGCCAGTGGTCTCTTGGATGAGGTGGGTGTCCGGACGGGCGCAGCGGATGACTCTGGTCTTGGGCCGGTCTGTTCGCTGTGGCTGGGGTGGCGCGCACCCTTCGGGCCTGCTCTGGCCGCACGTATTCGTCGTTGCCCGCGCGCCGCCTGGGCTTATGTAGCGGGCCGGTGGGTTCGTTGCCCTATCGGGCATCGGAGGGTGGGGACTGTTTTCAAACGGCGCACGCTTTGTTTTCAACACTCTGTTTAAAACGAAGTGTTTCGCGTTTCAGAACAGTCCCCACCTCCAGATGCCCAATAGGGCAGACGACCGCGCACCGCCACCACGGCCCGGTTGGGCAACGACCCCCACCGGCCCCGGGGATGACCAACAAGGGCACACAGAGGCGGCAGCAGCTGCGCGCCACCCCAGCCACAGCGAACAGACCGACCCCCAACGGCCGTCATCCGCTGCGCCCGTTCGGACACCCACCTCTTCCACCCGACAAACCGGCCGGTCACCGGGACGGCGAACACCCACGAACCCTCCCCCCGTAGGTGCCTCTTTTCGTGCATCCGCACGAAACAGACACCCGGCCAAGCCCGCGCCACCTAAGCCAGGCGTAGAAGCCGCCCCACCCACCACACGTGTCACCAACCTGCCCGAGCAACGGCACGCGAGCTGGACCAGGCGTCCCACAGCTCGGCGTAGACCCCGCCCGCCCGGGAGAGTTCCTCGTGGGTGCCGGTCTCGACGACGTGCCCGCCGTCCATGACCACGATGCGGTCGGCGGAACGGGCCTGGCTGAGCCGGTGCGCGACGATCAGTGCCGTGCGACCTTCGAGGGCGCGGTCCGCCGAGCGTTCCAGGGCGCGGGCGCCGGTGCTGCCCGCCTCGGCGGTGGCCTCGTCCAGCACGGCGACCGGTGGATCGGCCAGCACCAGGCGGGCCAGGGCGAGTTGCTGGGCCTGGGTCGCGGTGAGGCGGTGGCCGCCCTCGCCGACGACGGTCGCCAGGCCCTCGGGCAGCGCCTCGGCCCAGTCCAGGGCGCCGACCCTCGCGAGCGCCGCGCGCAGTGCGGACTCGGGCGCGCCCGGCCGCGCGAGCAGCAGGTCCTCGGCGAGCGGCCCGGCGAAGACGTGCACCTCCTGGGTGACCAGGCCGACCGCGCCCCCGGTGGTGACAGTGCCGCCGGTGGGCGGGTGGATTCCGGCGATCAGCTTGGCGAGCGTGGTCTTGCCCGCGCCGCTGGCGCCGACGAGCGCGACGCGTTCGCCCGGGTGGAGGACGAGGTCGAGGCCGTGGAGGACGGGGTTGCCCGGGTCGTAGGCGTAGGTGACGCCGGTGACCCGGACGGCTGCGGGCGAGGCCGGGAGGGGAGCCCGTTCCTCTGCGCCCGCCGGATCGCCCGGCGCGTCCCCCGGCGCGGGTGCCAGGTCCGCGACGCCGACGAGACGGGCCAGCCCGGCGAGGGCGGACTGCGCGTCGTCCATGAGGACGAGGGCGGCGTTGACCGGGTTGAACAGGCTGTGGAAGTACAGGGCGGCGGCCGTGGCGGTGCCGATGGAGACGGATCCGTGGCGGACGAGCAGGAAGCCCGCGCCCAGCACGGCGGCGAGCCCGGCGTACTCGGCGATGTGCAGGCGGGCGTAGAAGCTGAGGAGCAGGCGCACGCCGCGCTTGGTCACGCCGACGGCGGCGCCGGAGCGGCGTGCGACCTCGGCCTGGTGACGTTCTTCGAGGCGGAAGGCGCGGACGGTGGCGGCGCCGCCGATGGTGTCGAGGAGTTGCTGCTGCTGCGTGCCGGTGACGATGCGCTGCTCGGCGTAGAGGGGGACGGCGCGGCGGACGTACCAGCGGGCGGTGTGCGCCTGGACGGGCACGGCGACGAGTGCGGCGAGCAGGAATCGCCAGTCGAGGAGTGCGAGGGCGCCGAGGGTCAGGACGATGGTGAGGAGTGAACGGGCCAGCTCGGGAAGGGCGTTGCGGACGGCTTGGGCGACGGTGGTGACATCGGCGGTGACGCGGGAGGTGAGGTCGCCCGAGCCCGCCTTCTCGACCTGGTCCAGCGGGAGGCGCAGGGCGCGTTCGAGGAAGCGTTCGCGGAGTCCGGCGAGCGCGGTCTCGCCCAGGCGGGAGAAGAGGGAGAGGCCGAGGGCGGTGCCGGTGCCCTGGACGAGGGCGACGACGGCGAGCAGCAGGACGGGAACGGTGAGCGCCGTGGCGGCGCGGCGGTCGGCGACGAGGTCGACGATGTGGCCGAGAAGGGGCTGGGTGAGCAGCCCGACGGCGGTGGCGCCGGCCATGGTGGCGGCGGCGGCCAGGGCCAACCCGCGGTGGGGCCGGAGGAGTTCGCGGACGGCGGCGCGGGTGCGGGGGGCGGTGGCGACGGGCAGCAGCTCTCGTTCCTCACCGGTCATGACAGCACCGCCGTTCGGTAGGCGGGGTGGCGGCCCGCGAGGACGTGGTGGGGGGCGGTGTCCACGGTGCGGCCTCCGTCGACGAGGACCACGCGGTCGCTGACGGCGAGCAGCGCGGGGCTGGTGGTGATCAGAACGGTGGTGCGGTCGCCGCGCGCGGTCCTCAGGTGGCGCAGCCCGGCGGCGATGCGGGCCTCGGTGACGGCGTCGATGGCGGTGGTGGGGTCGTGGAGGACGAGGATCGGTGGATCGGCGGCCAACGCGCGGGCGAGGGCGACGCGTTGGCGCTGGCCGCCGGAGAGGGACCGGCCGCGTTCGCTGACGGCTGTGTCGAGGCCCGCGGGCAGGGAGCGGACCATGTCGTCGGCGCCTGCGGCGGCCAGGGCGGGAGCGAGGTCGGCGCCCTCGGGGGCGCCCGCGGCCACGTTCCCGGCGACGGTGCCGCTGAAGAGGTCGGCGTCGTGGGCGGCGACGAGCACGGTGGCGCGGAGCGCGGCCGGGTCGAGGCGGGTGAGCGGGGTGCCGTCGAGCTCGGCGACTCCGGCGGTGGGGTCGGTGTCGCGGCCGAGGCAACGCATCAGGGCGATGGCGTGGGCGGGGTCGGTGACGGCGACGCCCAGCAGTTCGCCGGGCGCGGCCTCCAGGTCGATGTGGCGCAGCCCTTCTCCGGCGACGCCGCGCAGGCGCAGGACGCCGGGGACGGCTCCGTCGGGGGCGGCGTCCCCGGCGGAGTGGGTGGCCGTGGGGGCGGCGAGGACGGCGGCGACGCGGGCGGCCGAGGCGCGGCCCTGGGCGAGTTCGGCGTTGACCCAGGCGAGTCCGCCCAACGGGCCGAGCAGGAACAGCGCGAGCCCCACGGCGGAGACCAACTCGCCGAGTGTGATGTCCCCTTGGACGCCGAGCCGTCCGCCGATGAGCGCGACGGCGGCGATGAACACGCCGGTGAGGCCGGTGGTCATGCCGGTCTGCCACGCCTCGGCACGCGTGGAGCGCAGGGTGGCGGTCAGTGCGTCGCGGCTGCCGCGCCGGTAGCGGGCGACGGCCGCGGGCACGGCGCCGATGCCCTTGAGGACCCGCAGCCCGGCCACGAGGTCGGCGGCGACGCCCGAGGCGTGCGCGGCGCGTTCCTGTTCGGCGGCGCTGTGGCGTTCCAGCGGCTTGCTCAGCAGGTGCCCGAGCCAGAGGAGCAGGGGCGTGCCGAGGAGGACGAGCAGCCCGAGCGTCAGGGAGATCCGCAGCAGCGCGACCGCGCCGACGAGGAGGCCGGTGAGCACGGAGAAGCCGAGCACCAGGGCGCTGCCGACCGTGCCGACGCGGCGGGTGTCCTCGGTGGCGACGGAGGTGAGGGCGCCGGGCAGACGGCCGCGTTCGGCGCCGCCGTGGGGGTGGAGAACGCGGCCGACGAGGTGAAGGCGCAGCGCGTGGCCCGCGTCGAGGGAGGCGTCCTCCCTGGCCCTCGCGCCCCAGCGGAAGCTGTAGGAGAGCGCCACGTAGACGACGGCCAGCAGGGCCAGCCAGCGCAACAGCGCCCGGCCGTCGCCGCCGTCGACGGCGCGGTCGATGACGACGCCGATGAGCACGGGCACCAGCGCCTCGCCCGCCTGGTGCCCGGCCCCCAGGACGGCGCCGACCGCGAGTCGGCGCCACTGACCGGCTATGGAGTCCCTGAGCACGCTGCGCCCCGTCGGCCTGCCCTCTCGCACCGCTCCTCCGAACCCCGTCGCGACGACCTCCCGCGGGCGGCGACCCGCTCGCGGCACGCCGCTTCCCACCCACGGCTTAGGTGAGGCTAGCCTAAGTGATCGGGGTCGGGACAGGTGTCACGGGTGGAGGGCGCCCAGCAGCAGCGGCAGGGAGGCGCGCAGTTCGCGCCTCCCGTATGTTCCGCCGTGGGTGCCCGGGTAGAAGTGCGCGGTGACGGGCGTGCCGAGGGTGATCAGCCGGTCGGCGAGGGCACGGGCCTCGCGCCCGGCGATGGCCTCGGTGGGAGAGATGACGTCGTCCGGCATCCCGGCCACCCACTCCTCGGTGCCGGGGATGAACGGGTCGGGCTCGGGGTCCGGCCCGTCGAGGAGCCCGGCGGTGCCGTCCCCGGCGGAGAGGTGGACGGGGGTCTCGCCGAAGCGCTCGGCCAGGTGAAAGGGGTCGCGGGCCTCCCAGTTGTCCCGCTGGGCGACCGGGTCGCCGAAGATCGCCGTGCCGTCGACGCCGACGTACCGTGCCCCGGAGAGCCAGAATCCGGCGTGCGCCAGCGGGTGGACCGCGCCGCTGTAGGAGGCGACGGCGCGGAACATGCCGGGGTTGCGCGCGGCGTGGGAGAGGGCGCCGAACCCGCCCTGCGAGTCTCCCCCGATCGCCCGCCGGGTGGAGGCGCCGTACTCCCGTTCCATCAGCGGCAGCACCTCGCGCAGGGTGAAGGTCTCCACGGCGGGCGGGCCGCCCGCGCCGTGGTTCCACCAGTCGGTGTGGAAGCCGAAGAGCGGCATGCCCGGCATGACGACGAGGGTGTCGCGCAGTTCCTCGATCTCGGCGACCCCGTGCTGGTCCACCCAGATCCGGTGGTCGCCGTCGCCGCCGGGGAGGAGGTAGAGCACCGGCCAGGTGTCGCCCGGCCGCCGCCGGTGCCAGCCTCGCGGGGTGAGGAGCGCGACGGCCTGTTCGGCGCCCAACGCGGGCGAGTCGAGGGTCACTTCGACCAGGCGG
>NZ_LAVK01000433.1 GCF_001083795.1 Streptomyces sp. SBT349 | reverse complement strand
GCGCGAGCGCCTGGAGAAGCTCGGCATCACACCGCTCCGCGCCTGCGAGCGGGGCATTGCGGCAGGGGCCCAGCACAAGGCGCGGACGGGCTCTGTGGTGGCCCCCAGGGCCCATGTGGAGACGCTGGAGGACGGCGTCGAGGTCAGACTCGCGGTGTGGCTGCCCAACAGCAGGTGTGCCGAGCTCACCCCCGGCCAGCTCCAGCAGCTCGCCGACCTGGGGCTCGACTGGGTCGCGTAAAGGACCCGGCCGCCGGGACGGGGCCGTTCACCCCGCGCTCGGATTGGGGGGAACGGTGGACGGACCATGCGGTCATAGCCTCCAGGAGCCCCGGGGTCGCGTTCGGGCATGCGTCCGGGGTGGGTGAGTCGGTGAGCCGGCCGTGCGCCGCCTGGGCGAGCCACTCGGCCCACCGGGGGATGAACTCGTCCAGGTCCCCCACGACGAGCGGGATGAAACGGCCAGACCACCTGCTGCACCGTCACCCGGGGCCGACGGCGGCACGTGATTCGTGGTGCGGCCTGAGCGTGAAGCGCGGTGTGGCTCAGTGGGCTGTCCATGAAGGCGGTCTCGAACCACTAATACTGGTCTACGGCGCGCGGCCACGCCAGGCCGCGGTCCCCCTGGCACACACCGCCACCCCCCGGTCACCATCCCGCACACAAACCCGCAGGCACCGAAACCCACACCGGTACTCAACCCACAGTGCGCCACCAGGCACACCGGGCACACCGGCGAGCGGAACAGACGGCGAGAGATGACAACCGACGAACCGCGTTCCTGACCCACGAGCGAAACCAGCCCACAGGCCCCGCCACGCTGGCCCACTGCACCTACCTGAAGAACTCTGCTACCAGATCCTCCCGGCCACGCCCCACCCACACCGCGCACAGCACCCCCACCCACCAAAACCAGCAACTCATGCAGGGGACCGCGCCCCTCCCCCAAACCCGAGCACCCGGTGCCAGATCGCGTCGGATCGCGCGGTGCACGGGTGGTCAGCTCACGGTGGACCGCCACGACGTTCCCCTTCCCCACTGCCAGCAGGCGGCGGACCTGCGGAGTGACGATGAACCGCTCACCGCGCTGGACTCGCGAACCAGGCCAGGCGGCTGCGGACTCATCACGCTCGGCCGCGGCCAACCACCTCCAAAGCCCGGACGAACATGACGCAGGCTCAGCGTTTCTTCCCCGTGCGAGGCAAGCAGCCGGCGAACCGTAGACCGCGCAGCGCCCCAAGGACACTGCAGGTGTGTGGACCACCTGGGCGCCCGGTACCAGGACCGGGACCTGCGCCAGATGCTTCTGCTTCCGCAGAAACACCTGCCCGCCGCCGCCCTTCTCGGCCACGACGTTCAGGCCCAGCTCGCTGAGCGGATCCGGCCGGCACGGCTCGGCCGCCTCAAGCTCCCGCCCGGTCAGCAACGCCCGCCCCGTCCGACGGCACCCAGGCCCCGCCATCGGCAGCGACCAGCCGACGCCTCAACCCAGTGACGTCCCCGCCCACTTCGCCCAGCAGCGCCCGCACCACAGTCCGACACCCCGCTCCGACCAGCGCCACACCGCGGGCCCCGAGACACCCTCCATCTCAGCCACCGCACGCACATACCGGGTCGACAGCCAACCTCACACCTCAAGACAGCGACCAACCCCCTATAAAGGCCCCTGACCAGCACCGTTATACCTCCGAGCAGAACACCACCTACCGACTCTCACCACCACCGACCCCAAACCAAGAGATCGCAGGGGAGGAACGGTCAGGACACTCCGTTACGGGGACTTCCGAGTACGTCGATTGCGCCGTACGCGGTATATGGTCATTTGCAGCGCTATAGCCGCATTCTTGATGCCAGCTCATCTGCTGTCGTGAAACGCCGAGCTCTGGCGACGCTAATAGCGTGGTGGGAGGCGAAGACTAGGCACAGGGAGGTGCCCGATGAAAGCGATTGTGGTGACGGACGAGGCCGCAGGAACGGCTGGGATGACGCTGGCGGAGCGGCCGGAGCCGGAGGCGACCGGGAACGATGTCCTCGTCGAGGTACATGCGTCGGGATTCACCCCCGGCGAGCTGACATGGCCCGGGACCTGGACCGATCGCCTTGGGCGGGACCGCACGCCGTCGATCCCCGGCCACGAGGTGGCTGGCGTGGTCAGCGCGCTCGGCTATGGCACGAGAGGGCTGTCGGTGGGACAGCGGGTGTTCGGCCTCGCGGACTGGACTCGCGACGGCACCCTGGCGGAGTACGTGGCTATCGAGGCGCGTAACGTCGCGCCGCTGCCAGGCGATGTGGATTTCACGGTGGGGGCGAGCCTGCCGATCTCGGGCCTGACCGCGTGGCAGGGACTGTTCGTGCACGGCCGCTTCCAGGTGGGGCAGAGCGTTCTCGTGCATGGTGCGGCCGGTGGAGTCGGTTCGATGGTGACCCAGCTCGCCAAAGAGGCCGGCGCCTACGTCATCGGCACCGGACGTGCCGCCGACCGGCAGACCGCACTCGACTTCGGCGCGCAGGAGTTCGTCGACCTCGACAACGACGCCCTGAAGGACATCGGCGGAGTGGACCTGGTTTTCGACGTTATCGGCGGCGACATCGGGAAGGATTCTGCGGGTCTGGTTCGAGCCGGGGGAACGCTGGTGACGATCGCCGGCCCGCCCGAGGCACGGCCGACGGACGGCCTGGCGATCGACTTCGTCGTCGAGGCCGACCGCGCGCAGCTGGGCGAGGTCGTCCAGCGAGTGCGGGACGGACGAGTACGGACAAACATCGGCCACGTCGCGACCCTCGACGACGCCGTTGCCGCCTTCAACCCGACAGAGCGGATCAAGGGCAAGACCATCATCCGCGTTCGTCCATAGGGCGCGAGGCTGGGCGAGCAGGTGCGGATCGATGTCCCCATGAATGCGTGTCTGCCTGCCGCGGAACAGATCCAGCGCCCAGCCTGCGGCTACATACCAGGGCGTGCCGATCCCGGCCAACTGCTGCGCGACCTCGCTCGGAGTCCAACAGGATGACCACCTGGTGTGGAGGGCTTTGATCTCGTCGGGTGACAGCTCGATGCCGCCGCCGGGCACTGCCGGGCCTGTCCCCGCGGGAGCGCATCGGGGTGGTTGGCGTAGGTGGCGGCGGTGTTGCGCAGTTCCTTGCGGGGCGGCGGCGAGAGGGGAGCGGTAGGAGGAGGCGTGGATGCTGTTGTCGCAGGAGCAGCGTTTCTCTGGCAGTTCGGGAGACGCGGGCGCACGCCGATGAGGCCCGAATTGAGGTAAGGCCGAGGCGGATCAACCGTTGGGCGTACCGCTTCATCGGCCGGAGGGGGGAGAGGGGTCGGCCCGCAGAGCGATCCTCGGCGCCCCCCTGACTGCGATCTTTATGAGGAACGGGCCGACCGTGAGCCCACTGAGACTGAGGACCGCACATGCAGTCGCTTCTGCACGCCGAAGCACCCGCCGCCGCTCGACCCGGGCGGGTTCGCGCCGCGTGGCGGGCGGCCCACGAGCCTGTCGCGGGAGTGTCTCGGCGGACGCGCCTGGCCGCCTACGCTGTGCCGTTCACCGTCCTGCCCGCCGGCATCTGGCGGCTCGCGGTCGCGTTCGACGACGAGATCGGGCTCGGCGAGCGGGCGTACGTCGTCTTCCTGTCGGTCCTGTCCGAGATCCTCGCGTTCACCGCGATCGGCCTGGTCGCCCGCTGGGGCGAGGTGTTCCCGTGCTGGGTACCGTTCCTGCGCGGCCGCCGGGTCCCGGCGAGGTCGGCGGTCGTCCTGGCCGCCATCGGCGCCGCGGTCCTCACGCTCCTGTGGACGGTGCTCTTCCCCGCCACCCAGATCATGGACGTCACGCTGCGAGGTGACGATCTGCCCGATACCTTCCCCAGCCAGGCCGGTGGCTGGGAGGCCGCCTGGTTCTACCTCTGCTACGCGCCGCTGATCCTGTGGGGCCCGCTGCTGGCCATGCTGACCGTCGCGTACGGGAGACGCCGCCGTCTGGCCGAGGTCGTGCCGGCGGTGGCCTGAGCGTCGGAGGTGACCCTCAGCAACCGTCTTGATGTCGATCCGAGGCGTGTCAGGTCCGCCATGCGAGGCATCACGTGGAAGTGCACATGCGCCAAGGTCTTGATGCAGCCCGTCACAGCGTGGAGCGCCCGGGACAACCGCACCTGCCACGTTCCCTGCGTTGTCGCCTCGGCGTCGGTGAGTTCATGGATCGCCGTGACGTGGCGGCGGGGCAGCAGGACCAGCCAGCCGGGAAGTGCGGTGTCGTCATAGCCGGATCGTAGGGTAGCCGTCGCCCGCCTCGGGCCGTGCAGCGGGGAGAGCCTGGCCCTGCTGCGCGTCCGCGGGGGCGTGCTGACGTCGCAGACGCTCGGGAATGATGACACCGGCGGATCCGGGGTCATGTCACGTGTCGCCGGGTTGGGTGGAGGTGTCTTTGCGGTCTTCGGCTTGCGGGGCAGGCTTCCAGTCGTGGACGAGGAGCCCGAGCAGCACCTCGTCCAGGAACTGGCCCATCACCCAGGCCGAGGAGCGCAGTACGCCCTCGCGGATGAAGCCGTTGCGCTCGGCGGCGCCCAGCATCGCGGCGTTGTCCGACAGCGTCTCGATCTGCAGCCGCTGCAGGCCGCGCACGACGAAGCCGTAGAGGCACAGCACCGCGACCACGTCGGTGCCGTAGCCCTTGCCTCGGAAGGACGGCCGCAACCCCAGCCCGATGTGCGCGGACCGGTTGTGGTTGTCGATGTCCCACAGCGACGCGGTGCCGACCAGCGTGCCGCCCTCCAGTTCCACCACGGAGAACGGGACGTGCCGCTGCTCCTTGTCGTCCACCACGAGCGGCGAGTCCTTCGAGCCGGGCGTGATCGGCCGCCACGGCCCGCCTTCGGCCCGCGAGGCGTTGACCACGTCGTCGTAGAGCTCGGGCTTCAGGATCGGGATGTCGTCCTCGTGCCGGGCCCTGAGCCCGACCTTGCTGCCCTTTAGCATGCACGCTTCCTATCCGACCGGGCTGGCCGGCGGCAAACGAGAAAGAGGTCGTCTCGGTGGGAGGCGCCGGCGATGCCGACGAGAACCTAACGGAGCGCAGAACACGGCCGGCCGTGTTCTGACGGACAGGCACGGGATCGTCGAAGGTGACGGTGATCTGAAGGGGGCGCGGAATCGAGCGCGAACCGGTTGTGCCGGGCGATCCACGGGTCGAGAAGGGTATCCACGACGAGGGAAGGCGAGTTGTCCCGGTAACCGGCCAGGGAGTCGGCGGGCAGTGAGCGGACCCGGACGCGACCGTGGCGGCGGGGGCGGCCCGGGCGGTCTGCTGCTGCTCGGCGTCCTCGCTCGGGCGGGGGTC
>NZ_LAVK01000432.1 GCF_001083795.1 Streptomyces sp. SBT349 | reverse complement strand
CGCGTGACTGGTCCGCGCGCTCCACCAGCACCAAGTGCGCTGAACAACCAAAAGGGGGCCCGACCCCCCGGGCCGGGAGGGCGTCGCCCCCCACGGCCCGCAGGGATCGAACTCCTCACGCGGTTGGAGAGGCTTTGGGCGGGAGCTGCGTTGGGGCGAGAGATCGGGGGCCCTTACGCTGGCCGGCGGATCGGGCCCCTGGGCCCCACCGCGTTTTCCCCGATCGGGCCCCCGATCTTGGAGGCTCGCCCCAACGGGGCTGCCTAAAGCATCGGAAACCGCCCCAGCCACCCCCCGAGGCGGGGATCAGGTGGTCAGGAGGGTGGGGAGTTTGCGCATGTCGTCGAAGACGACCGTGTTGTCCCCCGCCAGCCACGCGGCCGGGGTCAGGCCGCCCGCGTAGCCGAAGGAGCGCATGCCCGCCGCGCGGGCCGCACGGACTCCGTACTGGCTGTCCTCGATCACGGCGCAGCGGCCCGGCTCGACGCCCATCCTGGAGGCCGCGTACAGGAACAGGTCCGGCTCCGGCTTGCCGCGCGCCACCTCGCTCGCGCTGAATATCCGGCCCGCGAAGCGCTCGTAGAGGCCGGTGCGGCCCAGGGTCCGCCGCATCTTGGCGTGCCTGCCGCTGGAGGCGATGCAGTGCGGAACGGTGATCGCGTCCAGCACCTCCGTGATGCCGTCGACCGCCGTCAGCTCCGTGTCGATCGCGAGGTCGAGCCGTTCGCGGTACCACTCGCCCCACCGGCCCGCCGCCTCCTCGCCGAGCCGTTCGGCGATCTGCGCACGGACCGCACGCTCGGAGCGGCCGAGGAACCGGTCGATGATCTCCTCCTCGGTCAGCGGCCAGCCCAGTTCCGCGCCGAGCTCCACACAGATGCGCAGCGCGAGGGGCTCGCTGTCCACCAGCACGCCGTCGCAGTCGAAGATGATCAGGTCGAAGGGGCCGCTGGGGTCACTGGGTTCGCTCGGAGGTGCCACCCGGGCAGCCTAACCTGTCCGGATGACGAGAACCGGAGAGGTCATCGTGCTGGCCGGCCCGCCCGGTGCGGGCAAGAGCACGGTGGCGCGACTGCTGGCGGACGACGATCCGGGGCCCGGCGTTCACCTGCACACCGATGACTTCTGGGCGTTCATCCGGCGCGGGGTCATTCCGCCGTACCTGCCGGAGGCCCAGCGGCAGAACGAGACGGTGATCGGCGTGCTCGCGCGGGCCGCGGCCGGTTACGCGGCGGGCGGCTACCGGGTGGTGGTGGACAGCGTGGTCGGGCCGTGGTTCGTGGGTGTCTTCGCCGACGTGGCGGCGGAGGCCGGGGTGCCGCTGCACTACGCGGTGCTGCGGCCGGACGAGGAGACCACGCTCGCCCGGGGCACGACCCGGGAGAGCCACCCCCTCACCGACCCGGGGCCGATCCGGCTGATGTACGCGCAGTTCGCCGACCTCGGTCCCTATGAGGGCCACGCCCTGGACACCACGGACCACACCCCGGCCGACTCCGCGGACGCCGTGCGGAAGGCCGTGGGAACGGGGGCGCTGCGGCTGGAGGGGTGAGCGGGCGACTCGCAGGCCGCCGTGGCCGGGCCGTAGCTCCGGCCCCCGGCGTCCGCGACGAGCGGTAGCCGCTCCCGGTGGCCGCCGAATCCGCCGTGGTACCGGCGCCGTGCCGCCGCGCGCGGCCGGTCGGATCACGGGCTGCCGGGGTGCGTTCATACGGCCGGATCCCAGTGGCGGCAGGGGTGTTCGCCCGTTCGTTTTCGGCCAGGGCGAGATCGTTCCCACCGAGTGTGACCTGCTCGTTCGTCAGATTCGTACGCATGTTCGATGGCTGGTTTATGGTGGAGGCGGACAGCGGTGAGGCAGGGGGGCCGGGCGTGACAGGAGGTGCGGATGCCGGGCTTCACGCACCTGCATGTGGCGTCCGGATTCTCCGCGCGCTACGGAGCCTCGCACCCCGAGCGGCTGGCCGAGCGCGCGGGTGAGCGGGGGATGGACGCCGTGGCGCTGACCGATCGCGACACCCTCGCCGGGGCCGTGCGGTTCAGCAAGGCGTGCGTGCGGGCCGGGGTGCGCCCGGTGTACGGGGCCGACCTGGCGGTGGAGCCCCTGGGCCCGGACGCCGGCTCCCCGGGCCCCGGCGCGGGCCGGAAGCGCCGGAAGACGCCGGTGCGCGGCGGCGCCTTCGCCGACGAGTCCGCGCCGCGGGTGGTCTTCCTGGCCGCCGGCGGCGCGGCCGGGTGGGCGCGGCTGTGCCGGCTGGTCACCGCGGCCCACGCGAGCGGCGGGGAACGCCCCGCGCTGCCGTGGGCCGAGACCGGGGGAGAGGGCCTGATCGTGCTGCTCGGCCCCGCCTCGGAGCCGGGGCGCGCGCTGGCCGCCGGGCGTCCCGACCTCGCGGCCCGGCTGCTCGCCCCCTGGCGGGAGCGCTTCGGCGACGCGCTGCGCGTCGAGGTCGACGCCGCGGGGCCGCTGCGCATCGCCGCCCGCGCCGTGGGTCTGGCCGCCGAGCAGGGCGTCGCCCCCGTGCTCACCAACGCGGTGCGGTACGCCGATCCCGGTCAGGGCCAGGTCGCGGACGTGCTGGACGCGGCCAGGCGCCTCGTTCCCATCGACCGGCGCGGCGGCCTCGACGGCGGCGAGCGCTGGCTCAAGGGCCCCGGGGAGATGGCGGGCGCCGCGCTCCGCATCGCGGAGGCGGCCGGGTACGGGCGGTCCACCGCGCGTCGGCTGGTCGAACTCACCGAGCGGACGGCGGCGGCCTGCCGGGTGGACCCCGCGGGCGATCTGGGCATCGGCGGCGTCCACTTCCCCGAGCCGGGGCTGGTCGGCGCGGGCCGGCGCACGGCCGACCGCGTGCTGCGCTCCCGGTGCGCCGCGGGCATGGTCGCGCGCCGTTACGAGCGCGACGGCGTGCGCTGGGCGCGGCTGGAGGAGGAGCTGGGCATCATCGAACGGCTCGGCTTCGCCTCGTACTTCCTGACCGTCGCCCAGGTCGTCGAGGACATCCGCGGCCTCGGCGTCCGGGTCGCGGCGCGCGGCTCGGGGGCGGGCGCGCTGGTGAACCACCTGCTCGGCATCGCCCAGGCCGACCCCGTCGAGCACGGCCTGCTGATGGAGCGCTTCCTCTCGCCGCGCCGCGGCGCGCTGCCCGACATCGACATCGACGTGGAGTCCGCCCGCCGCCTGGACGTCTACCGGGCCGTCTTCGAGCGGTTCGGCGAGGAACGGGTGGCCACCGTCGCCATGCCCGAGACCTACCGGGTGCGGCACGCCGTGCGGGACGTCGGGCTCGCGCTCGGCCTCGATCCGGACGAGATCGGCCGGCTGGCCAAGGCGTTCCCGCACATCAGGGCCAGGGACGCCCGCGCCGCGCTGGCGGAGCTGCCCGAGCTGCGCGGCATCGACCCGGGGGAGCACGGGCCGAGGATGTGGGACCTGGTCGAGGCGCTGGACGGGCTGCCCCGCGGGGTCGCCATGCACCCGTGCGGGGTGCTGCTCTCCGACGCGACCCTGCTGGCGCGCACGCCGGTGGTGCCCAGCAGCGGCGAGGGGTTCGCCATGTCGCAGTTCGACAAGGAGGACGTGGAGGACCTCGGCCTGCTCAAGCTCGACGTGCTGGGGGTGCGGATGCAGTCCGCCATGGCGCACGCGGTGAGCGAGGTCGAACGGGCCACCGGGGAACGGATCGACCTCGACGATCCGGCGCATGTGCCCCCGGGCGACCCGGAGACCTTCGAGCTGATCCGCTCGACGGAGACGCTGGGCTGCTTCCAGATCGAGTCGCCGGGCCAGCGCGACCTCATCGGGCGGCTCCAGCCGAGCACGTTCCACGACCTCGTTGTCGACATATCCCTGTTCCGTCCCGGCCCGGTCGGCGCCGACATGGTGCGGCCCTTCATCGACGCCAGGCGGGGAAGGCGGGCCCCGAGCTATCCGCACGCCGACCTGGAGCCGGTGCTGAGCGAGACCCATGGCGTGGTGATCTTCCACGAGCAGGTCATCGGCATGCTGTCCCGGCTGACCGGCTGCGACCGGGCGCTGGCCGACGAGGCGAGGCGCGCGCTGTCCGACGGCGAGCGCCGGGGGCGCGTGCACGAGTGGTTCACCACCGAGTGCGCCCGGCGCGGATACGAGCCCGAGGTGATCGCCCGTGCCTGGGAGATCCTGGAGGCGTTCGGCAGCTTCGGCTTCTGCAAGGCGCACGCCGTCGCCTTCGCCGTGCCGACGTACCAGTCCGCCTGGCTCAAGGCGCACCACCCGGCCGCGTTCTACGCCGGGCTGCTCGCGCACGACCCCGGCATGTACCCCAAGCGGCTGCTGCTCGCCGACGCCAGGAGGCGCGGGGTGCCGGTGCTCCCACTCGACGTGAACCGGTCGGACGCCACCTATAGAATCGAACTGGAGTCTGAATCCGGCCTCTTGGGGGTGCGGCTCGCCCTCGGCGAGGTGCAGGGCATCACCGAGGACGAGGCGGCCAGGATCGCCGCGGGGCGGCCGTTCGTCTCTCTCGCCGACCTGATGGCCCGCGCCGCCCCCTCCCGCCCCGTCGCCGAACGGCTCGCGCAGGTCGGCGCGCTGGACGCGTTCGGCCCCAACCGCCGTGACCTGCTGCTCCACATCGCCGAGCAGCACCGTCAGCGGCGCGGCGCCGGGCGGCCCGGCGGCGGTCCGCAGCTGCCGCTCGGCGACGGCGAGGGGGCGCCGCCCGCCGGGCTGCCCGACCTCGACACGGACGAACGGCTCGGCGCCGAGCTCGGCGTGCTCGGCATGGAGACCTCCCGTCATCTCCTGGCCGACCAGCGCTCCTTCCTCGACGAGCTCGGCGCGCTCTCCGCCCGCGCCCTGCGCGAGGCCGGGCACGGCGAGACCGTCCTGGTCGCCGGGGCCAAGGCCGCCACCCAGACACCGCCGATCAGGTCGGGCAAGCGCGTGATCTTCGTCACCCTGGACGACACCACGGGCCTGGTCGACCTGGCCTTCTTCGAGGACAGCCACGCCGCCTGCGCCCACACCGTCTTCCACTCCTGGCTGCTGCTGGTGCGCGGCGTGGTCCAGCGGCGCGGGCCGCGGACGCTGAGCGTGGTCGGCCACACCGCCTGGGACCTCGCCGAGCTGGCCGAGCTCCGTCGCACCGGCGGCCTCGACGCGGTGGCGGAGCGGCTCGCGGGCGGCGGCGGCGAGGACGGGAACGGTGGCGGGACCGTGGATCGCAGGATCGAGCTGTCCACCGGCTACTCCCTGCACCCCTGGGCCGACCTGAAGCCCGCCGGGGACCCGGACAAGGCCCCGCGCAAGCTCTGGCACGCCAGCCCGGGGAGCGCGGGGCCTTGTCCGGGTCCCCGGCGGGCTTCAGGTC
>NZ_LAVK01000431.1 GCF_001083795.1 Streptomyces sp. SBT349 | reverse complement strand
CCTCAGCCCCCCTCCGAGCCGCTCACCCCGGCTCGGGGACCGGTCAGGGCCGGTCGGGGGAACGGCGCAGCAGCCACACCAGATAGGGGGCGCCGAGCACGGCCGTCATCATGCCCACGGGTATCTCCGTCGGCGCGAGCAGCCAGCGGCCCAGGGCGTCCGCGGCGACCACCAGCACCGCCCCCAGCAGCGCGGCCATCGGAACGGTCCTGGCGACGCTGCCGCCGACCAGCCGGCGCGCCAGGTGCGGCGCCACCAGCCCGACGAAGCCGACCGCGCCGACCGCCGCGGCCGTTCCCGAGGCCAGCACGGCACCGGCGCCGAGCACCAGCAGCCGGGAGCGGCCGAGGTCGAGGCCCAGCGCCCTGGGCACGTCGTCACCGAGGGCCAGCAGGTTCACCGGTCTGGCGGCCAGGACCAGCGCGATCGCCGCCAGCCCCGGCACCACCAGCCAGCCCAGCGCGTCGTAGTCCCGGCCATAGGTGCTGCCCGCCATCCACGTCAGCGCGGAGGAGATGTTCATCTGGGCGCCGACGACCATCACATGGACCAGCCCCATGGTCGTCGCCGCCGTGCCGAGGCCGACCAGGACGACGCGGGTCGGGTCCAGCCCCGCGCGCCCCTCCCGTTGCCCACCCGCCGCCAGGAGCAGCACCACGGCCAGGGCCAGGACCCCGCCCAGCCCGGCGGCCACGGGCAGCGCGGCGGCCGGGGCCGAGGGGAGCACGAGGATGACCAGCACGGCACCCGCGGACGAGCCCGCCGTGACACCGATGAGGCCCGGCTCCGCGAGCGGGTTGCGCACCACGGCCTGGACCGCGACACCCGCCACGGCCAGACACGCCCCGGCCAGGGCCGCGACCAGGACGCGCGGGAGCCGGTAGGAGACCACGGCCTCCGGCAGCCGGCCGCCCGAGCCGAGCAGCGAGGAGAGGATCTCCCCCCAGCCGACGGGGACATCGCCGACCCGCAGTGCCCCCACGACCGTGAGAACGAGCGCCAGCGCCGCCCCGCCGAGCGCCAGCGCGTAGCCGTGGGCGCGGCGCCGCCCGGAGACGGTGACCGCCGCCCCGGTCTCGGCGTCGCCGGTGGAGACCCGGCGGGCGAGCACGATGAACACCGGGCCGCCCAGCAGCGCGGTCACCACGCCCACCGGCAGCTCCCCGTACCCGGCGGACGGCGGGAACGCCAGCTGGGCCGCCGCGTCCGAGCCCAGCACGATCACCGCGGCCAGCAGCCCCGCCGCCGGGATCAGCGGCGCGTGCCGGCGCACCCCGAGCGCCCGGACCATGACGGGCGCCACGAGCCCCACGAAGCCGATGGGCCCCGCCAGCGTCACCGCCAGCGCGGCCAGCAGGACCGCGAGCAGGAGCGCGGCGCCGCGCATCCGGGCCACGCCGACGCCCATTGCCCGGGCCGTCTCGTCGCCCAGGGAGAGCAGGTCGAGCGGTCGCGCCAGCAGCGGGCAGGCCAGCAGGACCGCGGCGACCACGAGGCCCAGCACGGCGGGGCGTTCGAGCCCGGACTGCATCAGCGTCCCGTTGCCCCAGAAGAACAGCCCCTGGGTCGCGTGCTCGTCGAGGATCTGGAGGAACTCCGCGGCGGCGGTGCCCGCCATCGCCACGGTCGCCCCGGCCAGCAGCATCCGCCCCGGGGTGAGGACGCCGCCGCTGCTGAGCAGGTAGACCACCCCGATGGCCAGCACCCCGCCGATGAACGCCGCACCCCCGGCCGGCACCGGGCCCAGGCTGATCCCGGTGTACGCCACCAGGACCACGAAGAGGTAGGCCCCCGCGTTGACGCCGAGCGTGTCGGGCGCCGCCAGCGGGTTGCGGGTCGCGCCCTGGATCAGCGCCCCCGACACGCCGAGGGCGACGCCGACGACCAGCCCGGTCAGGGTGCGCGGCAGCCGCGCCCCGACCAGGACGTCCCGGACGCGGGGATCGGCCTCGCCGCCGAGCAGGGCCAGCAGGTCGGTGAAGCCGACCCCGGAGGCCCCCAGGCTGAGGTGGAGGACGGCGACGAGGCCCAGGCAGAGCGGCAGGACGCCGCCCACCAGCCAGGCCCGCGGGCGGCGCACGGCCGCGGTGGCCGCGACGGTCATCAGACGTTCAGGGCCTTCCCCGCCTCGTCCAGCAACTGGATCGCCGAGAGCGGGCCGCCGAACAGCCACTGCCCGGGGTCGAGCGCGAAGACCCGGTCCTCCTCGACGAAGGAAAGCCCCTCCCACACCGGGTTCCCGGCGAACGCGCCCGTGAAGGGGTCGTCCTCGCTGCTGGCGACATACAGGAACGACGCCTCCGGATCGACGGTGGTCAGGCCCTCGACGCCCACGGTGGTCATGCCCCAGGCGTCGGGCTCCCCGTGCCAGCCGTTCGTGAGACCGGCGAGCCCGAGGACCTGGGCGGAGAACGCGTCCTCGGTGAGCATCCGGACCGACGCGTTGCCCTCCAGCGTGAAGCCCTGGGCCAGGGCGTAGGTCGCGCCCTCCGCGCCCGCCTCCGCCAGGCGCGTGGTGAGGTCCCCGGCCGCGGCGTCGAGCCGCCCCAGCACCTCGGCGGCCTTCTCCTCCTCGCCGACCGCTCTGGCCAGCTCGGTGAAGTTCCGCTCCATCGTCTCCAGTTGAGGCGCCGTCGTGTACGCGAACGACAGCACCGGCGCGATCTCCTCCAGCTGCTCGTAGCCGGCGGCCAGCCGCTCCTCGTCGCCCACGATGAGGTCCGGCTCCAGGACGCGGATGCGCTCGATGCTGGGCTCGTTGCGCAGGCCCACGTCCGTGGTGTCCTCGGGAAGCCGGGCCCCCTCGGCGGTGAGCCACTCCGCGTAGCCCGCGTTGTCCGCGTTCCCCACCGGGGTGACGCCGAGGGCCAGCAGCTCCTCCGTGTACACCCACTCCAGCGACACCACCTTCAGCGCCGGGTCGTCCAGCGTCACATCGCCGCGGGCGGTGCTCACCGTGATGCCGCCGGCCCCGGAGCCGCCCTCGCCTTCGCCCGAGCTCTCACCCACGCTCCCCGACCCGCAGCCGGCGAGGGCGGCGAGAAGGGCACCGGCGGCACTCGCCGCCGCGACGGCCCGCAGAAGTCTCCGCAAGGGACTCTTCCTTCCATAGGGGGAATGGCCGGTTCCGGCCGGGGATGGGGGCACCGGCGGTCGCCGGGCCCCGGTGGGCGGTCAGGTGGCGGCGAGGTCGGGCCGCCGGGGGAAGCACGCCAGATAGCCCGTCTCCGGGTCGCGGACGACGCTGACCTTCAGGCCGAAGGCCGAGTCGATCACCTCGGGGGTCAGCACCTCCCGCGGCGCCCCGGCGGCCACGACGCCGCCCCCCGCCGCGACCAGCACCTCGTCGCCGTAGGCCGCCGCCTGCGTCAGGTCGTGCAGCACCACCCCGCAGGCGATGCCGTGCTCCCGCGCCAGCCGCCTGACGGTGTCCAGGATCTCGAACTGGTGGCGCAGGTCCAGATAGGTCGTCGGCTCGTCCAGCAGCAGCACGCCCGCCCGCTGGGCCAGCACGGTGGCCAGCCAGGCGCGCTGGCGCTCGCCGCCGGACAGCTCGTCGAGCCGCCGGTCCGCCAGGGGCGCCGCGTCCGTGACCTCCAGCGCCCAGGCCACCGCCTCCGCGTCCTCCGCGGTGTGGCGGCCGAAGACCCCGCGGTGGGCGTACCGCCCGTGCCGCACGAGTTCGCGCACGGTGACCCCGGCCGGGGTGAGCGAGGACTGGGGGAGGAACGCGAGCCGCTGGGACAGCACGCGGCGGGTCAGCGAGCCGGGCGGCACGCCGTCGACCCGCACCTCGCCGCCCAGCGACGGCAACAGCCCCGCCACCGTGCGCAGCAGGGTGGACTTGCCACAGCCGTTGGGGCCGACGAGCACCGTCACCTTCCCCGAGGTGAGGGTGAGATCCACACCGCTCAGGACCGGGCGGCCGGCGTGCCCGACCTCCAGCCCCTCCGCGACCAGGCGGACGTCTCCCATGAGCAACCGGCCCCTCCCACGCTGGACTTCGAGACGACACCCTACAGGTGAGGTAAGGGAAACCTAAGTTGGCCTGAGCTCCGCCGGGGTGTGACGCGCGTCTGGTGAAGCGCTTCACCGCCTTCCTACACTGCGAAGGTGAAGGGTCTCCTCCTGCGGCTGTCCTCGCTCGACGCGGACGCCGCCGCCGCGCTCCGGGTGATCGCCCACTTCCAGGCGCTGCTGAGCGGCGGCTCCCTGGAGCCGGTGGTGCTGGCCCGCTCGACGGCGGGACTGGCGCAGTGCCCCGCCGGCCTGGAGCTCGCGGACGGCCGCACCGCGCGCTTCGCCCCCGACGGGATCGCCCTGCCCGGCGTCCCCGGCCACGTCTCCGCCGCCGTGGACCTGCGCCCCACCGGGCGCGTCTGGCTCGAACGGGACGGCGGCCCCGGCCCGTTGGACGACCTGGTCCTGGAGTGGATGGCCATCGCCGCGGGCATGGGCCCGCACCGCGACGCCCGATCGCCGCGGGTCGCCGACCCCGCGCTGGTGGAGACCGTGCTGTCCGAACGGGAGGCCGTCGAGGACCGGGCGCGGGCGCTGCGGCTGCTGGGCCTCAACCCCGAACTGCCGCTCCGCGTGGTGGCGGTGGCGGGCGGCGAGGGGACCGACGCCGGGGTGGAGGCGGTGGCGCTGCTGGCCCGCGGCGGGCCCCGGACGGCGGCGGTGCGGGTCGCCGCCGTGGGCGCGCTGGCCGCCGTCCTCGTCCAGCCGGGCGCGGGAACCGACTCCCCGGCCCGGGAGTTGCGGCAGGCCATGGCCGAACGGATCCACGAGCGCGGCCCCGGCGGCGAACGCCGACGCGGCGTCCGGCTCGGCGTCGGCGGCAGCGTGGCGCCGACCCGGGCCCGCGTGTCCTGGGGACAGGCCAGGGCCGCGCTGCGCTTCGCCGTGGCGAACGGCGGCCCGGCGGAGGCGGTCGTGGACCACGACGCGCTCGGCCCGCTCTCGCTGCTGGCCGAGGTGCCGGTGGCGCGGCTGCGCGCCGAGCCCGGGGTGCGCGCCCTGGCCGAACTGGCGGGGCGCGACGGCGGGGAGCTGAGCATCGCGGCGCTCGCCGCGTTCTGCGAGACCGGGTCCCTGCGCCGCGCCGCCACCGCGCTCCACCTCCACCACAGCTCGGTGGCCGCCCGCCTGGCCGGGGCCGAGGCGGCGCTCGGCTGGCGCCTGCGCGACCCCGACGATCGTTTCCGCGCCCAACTCGCCCTCTACGCCTGGCGTCTGTCGGCCGCCGCGTGACCCCCCGCGCGCCGCGCGCGCCCCCGCCCGGCGCGCCCCGGCGCCCTCGCACCCCGGCGCCCTCAGACACGCGTCGGGGAAACGGGCCCCGCGCCCCGACACC
>NZ_LAVK01000430.1 GCF_001083795.1 Streptomyces sp. SBT349 | reverse complement strand
GTGCGGGGGTGGTGGGTGCCGGGGTGGTGGCGGTGCTGGTCATGGGCACCACCCTGCCCGCCGCTCGCCCGGCGGTCGATGACCCCGGAGGTCATGGCCGGACCCGGGTCACCCCATGGCGACCGAGTACGGGGCGAAGCGGCGGGTGATGTCGCCGGGGAGGTCGGCGGCGCCGAGGACCATCAGGGAGCAGCGGGACCGCCTGGCCAGGCCGTGGCCTTCGAGCCAGGCCGCGAGGGCGGGGTGCCGGTCGTCGGCGTCGAACCGAACCGGCAGGTCCGAGGCGGCGGCCAGGCGGGCGATCAGGTCGCGCGCGGTCGCCTCGTCGTCGGCGAGGACGGGGCCGAGGACGGTGGTGGTCTCGTTGGGCCAGGAGGCGGCGTAGCCGGCGAGCCGGCCTCCGGCCTCGGCGACCAGCAGGCGGTCGGCGAAGGCGGGCAGCCGGGCGAGCAGCCCGGTGCGGTCGGCGCCGAAGACGGGCAGGTCGTAGGCGAGGAGCGCGGGCATGTCGGCGGCGGTGGCGTCGCGCACGGTGTGGGCGCTCGCCCGGCGGTGGGCGCCGGTGAAGTGCCCCCGGAGCGTGGTGAACGCGCCGACCGCCGTGAAGCCGAGCTGTTCGTACAGCGGCCTCCCGTTCTCCGTCGCGCTGAGGAACGCGGTCGCCGTGCCGCACTCGGCGATGGCGTGCCGCATCAGCGCACGCCCTATGCCCCGGCGCTCCCACCGCCGGGCGACCAGCATCATGCCGAGGGCCCGGTGCGTGTCGGTGTAGGGCATCAGCACCACGGAGGCGATCAGCCCGCCGTGCGCGTCCCCGGGCGGGGCGTCGATGCCGAACCCCTGGCCGGCGCTGAGCAGCAGCCGCCACTTGTGCTTCTCCCGGGTCCAGCCGCGGTCGGCCGCCAGGTCGAGGCAGGCGGCGAGGTCGTGGAGGGTCAGGCGACGGATGGGCGGCAGGGCGGCGGTATCGGCGGGGGAATCGCCGTCGGTGCGGGCGGAGGCAGAGGTCACGGCTTCAGACTGGCTGACGGGCCGGGGGCGCGGCGACCGCTTTTCCCCGGCCCTCCGCCCGCGCTCGCTCCCCGGCTCGTGCCCCGGCCCGCTCGCGCTCCCGCGCCCCGCGGCCCCAGCGGGTCGCGCCCCAGGGCTTGGTCACCGCGATCGCGGTCATGAAGAGGTAGCAGGCCAGCGCCACGGAGGGCGGGACGATCAGCTGGGTGCCGTCGGGTACCGGCCGCCCGGCGCCGACCTCACCGGCCACGCGGTTGATCTCGGTGCGTAGCGCGAAGATCGAGGCCGTGGCCGTGATCAGCGTGAGCACGAACTTGACCAGCACCCAGCGGTGGCGGACCAGGCCCCAGTGCGTGCCGAGCGAGAGGACCAGCCCCGTGGCCAGGGCGGTCAGCGCCAGCGGGGCGACCAGCCAGTCCCCGAAGATCTTCATGGAGCGGTAGGCGGCCTCGGCCGTGGCCGCCGAGTCGCTGACGGCACCGGTGACGGCGAGGACCAGCAGGCACAGCGTGAGTCCGAGCCAGCCGACCGACACGGCGACGTGTGCGACCAGGAAGCCCCGGCGAACGGGACGGGCGAGAGGTGTCATGCCCTTACGGTCCTGCCGTACCGGGGCCCGGGGCGTCTGCCGGGTGGAGTATCCGCGGCTACTCGCCGCCGAGTACGCGCCCGCGCGCGCCGGTGGAGCCGGGTGAAACGGAGTGGCGCGCGGGAGACCCCCGGGGTATGTGTGGCCCCATGACTGATCCTGAACAGCGGGACGGCGCCGAGGCGTTGCCCGCCACCCGCAGGGTGCTCGCCCACCGGCTCGCCGTCGCCCAGGCCGAGGGGAGGGCGCCCTCGGTGGTGGCCGCGGTGGTGCGCGACGGGCGGGTCGCGTGGTCCGGGGGCAGGGGCGAGGTCGACCCCGCCTCGGCGGGGAACGTGCAGTACCGCATCGGGTCGCTGACCAAGACGGTGACGGCGGTGCAGGTCATGCGGCTGCGGGACGAGGGGCTGATCGACCTCGGCGATCCGCTGGGCGCGCACCTGGCGACACCGCACGGCGGCGCGGCCACGATCGCGCAGCTCCTCTCCCACACCGGGGGGCTCGCGGCGGAGGCGCGCGGGCCGTGGTGGGAGCGCACGCCTGGCGCGTTGCGCCCCGAGCTGGCCGACGTGTTCGGCGAGGAGCCGGTGAAGCACCCCGAGGGGCGCCGTTTCCACTACTCCAACCCCGGCTACGCGCTCCTGGGCGCGCTGATCGAGAAGCTGCGCGGCGGCGAGCCCTGGTTCGACGTGCTCCGCGGGGAGGTGCTGGCGCCGCTGGGCATGGAGCGGACCACCGCGCTGCCCGCCGAGCCGTACGCGCGCGGCTGGGCGGTGCACCCGTTCGCCGATGTGCGGCAGCCGGAGCCAACCGTGGACACCGGCCGCATGGCGCCGGCCGGTCAGCTGTGGTCGACCCTGGACGACCTGTGCGCGTTCGCGGCCTTCCTTCTGAACGGAAACGACCGGGTGCTGAGCGCGGACAGCATCGCGGAGATGCGCAGAGCCGCCGTCGGACCCGAGGCGTCCGACTGGGACGCCGCCTACGGCCTCGGCCTCCAGCTCGCGCGCCGCGACGGGCGCCTGCTCGCCGGGCACACCGGGTCGATGCCGGGCTTCGTCGCCGGGCTCTGGACGAGCCCGGAGGAGGGGCTGGCCGCGGTCGGCCTCGCCAACGCCACCTCGGGCGTGCACGCGGCCGGCCTGGCGGCCGAGCTCCTCGGCCTCCTCGCCGAGCACGAGCCCGCCGACCCCGATCCCTGGCGCCCGCTGGCCGACGCCGACCCCGAGCTGCTGGCGCTGACCGGGCACTGGTACTGGGGCACCTCTCTCGACGTGCTGCGGCTGCACGAGGGGCGCCGGCTCTCGCTGCGCCCGGCCGGGGGCGCGGGCCGCGGCTCGCGCTTCAGGCCGGAGCCCGACGGCACCTGGACCGGACTCGACGGGTACTTCGCGGGCGAGACGCTGCGGGTGTGCCGCCGCGCGGACGGCTCGGTCGGGCACCTCGACCTGGGCACGTTCGTCTTCACACGGGAGCCGTACGACCCCGGCGCCCCGGTGCCGGGCGGCACCGACCCCGAGGGCTGGCGGTGAACGGCCACCCCGTCCGCCGTCCGTCTCCCGCCGCTAGAGCGGCATCTTGAAGCCGATGTGCGACGCCGTGAAGCCGAGGCGCTCGTAGAAGCGGCGGGCGTCGGTCCTGGCCGCGTCCGAGGTGAGCTGGACGAGCGCGCACCCGCGCCGCCCGGCCTCCTCGACGGCCCAGGTGACGAGCTCGGTCCCCAGCCCCGAGCCGCGCTCCTCGGCGCCCACCCGCACCGCCTCGATGAGGCCCCGGGTGGCGCCCTGCCGCGAGAGCCCGTGCAGAATGCTCAGCTGAAGGGTCCCGACGACGCGGCCGGGTCCCTCCTCATCCCCTTCCCCGGTCCCGCGCGGCCTCTCGGCGACGAAGAGGTGCTGGTAGGGGTCGGCGTCGAGCCGGGCGAACGCGTCCCGGTACGGCGTCAGGTCCGCGGGGTTCTCGCGCTGGGCGCCGAGCATGTCGTCGGCGAGGAGCTCGACGATCCGGGGGACGTCCTCGGACGTTGCCTTCCGCATGATGATATTCACGGCGCTCAGTCTAGAAAACACCAGGAAACGCACGAACCTCGCGTTTCTGGAAGGGGCTTGTGTCTCAGCCGCGTAACGGTAGGGTCAGTCCAGCATCCGAGCGGTGTGAAACCGTGCCATTCATGGGATGCGGGGGGCTCGATGGCCGGGTCCCGGTCTGAACACCGGGAGTTGATCGAGGCGAGGCAGAGTCATGACCGCGATATCCGCCGACGACGGCGCCACCACCACCGGGGGCGGCCACGCCCGCCCGCCGAGGCGTGAGACACCCTCGCCCGACGCGGTGGTGATCAGGCGGACGCTCGCCGAGATCGAACCGGTCGCGGACGAGGCCACGTCCTACTTCTACGCCCTGCTCTTCGTGCAGAACCCCGGCGTGCGCGAGATGTTCCCCCCGGCGATGGACGCCCAGCGCGACCGCATCTTCGGCGCGCTCCTGACGGCGGCGGAGCACATCGACGACACCGTGACGCTGACGGACTACCTGTCCCACCTCGGCCGCGGCCACCGCAAGTACGGCACGCAGCCCGCGCACTACCCGGCGGTGGGCGAGGCGCTGATGTACGCGCTGGAACGTTACGCCCCGCGCAGCTGGGGTCCCGAGGCCGAGGCGGCCTGGGTCCGCGCCTACACCGCCATCTCGCAGACCATGATCGACGCCGCGGCCGACGACGAGATGCGCGCGCCGCCGTGGTGGGACGCGGAGATCGTCGGTCACGAGCGCCGCACCAGCGACGTCGCCGTGGTGACCGTCCGCCCCGACCAGCCGTACCCGTACCGCGCCGGGCAGTACGCCGCCCTGGAGACGCCGTGGTGGCCGCGGGTGTGGCGGCACTACTCGTTCGCGTCGAGCCCGCGGACGGACGGGCTGCTGTCGTTGCATGTGAAGGCCGTGCCCGCCGGGTGGGTCTCGCGCGCGCTGGTCCACCGCGCGCGCCGCGGGGACGTGATCAGACTCGGGCCGCCCAACGGGTCGATGACCGTGGACCACGCCTCGGGGCGCGGGCTGATCTGCGTGGGCGGCAGCACCGGGATCGCGCCGATCAAGGCCCTGGTCGAGGATGTCGCGCAGCACGGCAGGCGCCGCCCGGTCGAGGTGTTCTTCGGCGCCAACCGCGACGCCGACCTGTACGACCTCGACTCGTTCCTCGACCTGGAACGGCGCCTGCCCTGGCTCTCGGTGCGGCCGGTCGTCGCGCAATTCGCGACCCGCGGATTCGCCGGTCAACTGCCGGAAGCGGTCAAGCGGTTCGGGCCGTGGCAGGAGTTCGACGGCTATCTCTCGGGCCCGCCGCAGATGATCCGCAAGAGCATGGACGCGCTGGTCTCCAGCGGCATCCCGGCCGACCGGATACGGCACGACTTCACGGGAACTCTCGTTCCCCCCAGTTAGTAGGAAGAGGCACACGCCTCACACAGACCTCACGCACCACCTCGGGCAGGATGTTCCGAGTTCACGGCCGCACACCACGTAAGAAGTGAAGCGACGACATGTCAGGGATCCCAGGAACAGGAAGCGAAGGGAACGGGAGCGGGAACGGGCGCCTGCCGGTGAGGCCGGTCCCGGCCGACCGGCCGCCCCTGCCGGTCAGGACGGACAGGCACCGCACCCCCGGAAGGCCGTCCGTGCCGACGTCCGGACCCGGCAGATCCGGCCGGAACGACGCGCCGCCGCCGGTCCGGCATGCCCCGGTGGCTCCCCCGCCACCACCCC
>NZ_LAVK01000042.1 GCF_001083795.1 Streptomyces sp. SBT349 | reverse complement strand
GTGTTTTTTTTTTTTCAAAGAAGAAGACGGCATACGATATCCGCTTTAGTCTCGGGGGCGCGGAGATGTTTAAAAGAGACGGGCGGGGGGAGAGGGCGAGGGTCCCGAGGGGGAGGAGCGCCGCCCGCCGCTGGCCGTCCTGGACGTGGCCGAGGAACTGGCCACGGGGCCGCTCGCGGGCCTGCGCACCGAGGTCCTGCACGGCCGCCTCGCCCCGGATGTCAAGGACGACGTGATGCGCCGCTTCGCCGCGGGCGAGGTGGACGTGCTGGTGGCCACCACCGTGATCGAGGTCGGGGTGAACGTGCCGAACGCCACGGTCATGGTGATCATGGACGCGGACCGCTTCGGCGTCTCCCAGCTGCACCAGCTGCGCGGCCGGGTCGGACGGGGCGCCGCGCCGGGTCTCTGCCTGCTGGTGAGCGAGGCCGCGGAGGAGAGCGCGGCCCGCGAGCGCCTGGAGGCGGTGGCCGCCACCACCGACGGGTTCGCGCTCTCCCGCATCGACCTGGAGCAGCGCAGGGAGGGCGACGTGCTGGGCCAGGCCCAGTCCGGCGGGCGCAGCAGCCTGCGGATGCTGGCCGTCATCGAGGACGAGGACCTCATCGCGGAGGCGCGCGCCGAGGCCGTGGCGCTGGTCGAGAAGGATCCGGATCTGGCGGACTCCCCGGACCTGCGCACCGCCATCGACGCGCTGCTCGACGCGGAGCGCGAGGAGTTCCTCGACAAGGGCTGAGAGGGATCCGGGTGGCCGCTCCCGCGGCTGCCTGACGGCCCGTCAATTGTCAGTGCTCGCTGGGAGAATGGACCTGTTGCGGCAATCCATCCGGGGTTGTCCGCAGGCGGACCCATGGGGGTTGCTTCGCATGGCATTCCGGCACACCAATGAACTGCCGCTCGGCGACAAGATCTTCCGCGTCGAGTTGGCCAGCGACGACGACATCACCGTGACCCTGACCCTCACCGGCCGGCGCGAGGCGCTGCCCGGCGCGCCGCTCGCCTCCGGCTCGCTGACCATGCCGCTGGCCGACGTGCCCACCCTGCGCATCGCGCTCAACCGCGGGCTGCGCGCCCTCGCCCGGGCCGCCGACGTGGCCGAGCCGATCCCGGACCGGGACATCCTGCGGGAGCTGTTCCCCGGCCACGGCGCCCCCTGGATCCCGCAGCACGAGGAGGACCTGGCCCGCCGGTTCCACGCCGGCGAGACGATCGCCCGGATAGCCGCCCGCTTCGGCCGTACCCCCGACTCGGTCCGCACCAAGCTGAGGGAGCTCGGCCATGACCCGCGCCGCCCGGAGCACTGCCCGCCGGACGGCTGCATGTCCTGGTCGCGCTACGCCTCGCCGATCCTGATCGGCTCGCCCGAGGAGGCGGCCGACGCCTGACCCGTGCCGCCCGGCCGCCCCCCGCCGCCGCACCTCGGCGCGTCGGCGGGGGGCGGCCCGTATAGCGTGGTCCGTGACAGCTGACGGATGAGCGTGGTGAGGGACCGATGACCCGCGTGATCGCCGGGACCGCAGGCGGCCGGCGGCTGGCCGTACCCCCCGGCGGCGCCACGAGACCCACCTCCGACCGGGCCCGCGAGGGCCTGTTCTCCACCTGGACGGCGTTGTGGGGGCCGCTGGACGGGGCGCGGGTCCTCGACCTCTACGGTGGCTCGGGCGCGGTGGGCCTGGAGGCGCTCTCCCGGGGTGCGGCGCACGCCCTGCTCGCCGAGTCGGACGCCAGGGCGGCGAGGACCATCAAGGAGAACATCCGCGCCCTCGGCCTGCCCGGAGCCGAGCTGCGGGCCACCCGCGCCGAGCAGCTGGCCGCCGAGCCGCCCCAGGGCGCCCCCTACGATCTGGTCTTCCTCGACCCGCCCTACGCGGTGACCGATGACGATCTTGGCGAGATCCTTCTCACACTCGGCCGGAAAGGGTGGCTCGCCGACGACGGTCTCGCCACGGTGGAGCGCAGCACCCGCGGGGGTGCCTTCCCGTGGCCGACGGGTTTCCAGCCGCTGCGTTCACGCCGCTACGGTGAGGGAACGCTCTGGTATGGCCGATCCGTCGTCCCCCACCCAAGCGACCGGCCGTGACCGGCCGGGAGAGCGAGGAGAGAGCGTTGCGCCGCGCAGTCTGTCCCGGGTCGTTCGATCCCATCACCAACGGGCATCTCGACATCGTCTCCCGCGCCTCGAAGCTCTATGACGTCGTCCATGTCGCCGTCATGATCAACAAGTCCAAGCGGGGCCTGTTCACGATCGAGGAGCGCATCGCGCTGATCGAGGAGTGCACGGCCGAATACGGGAACGTGGTCGTGGAGGCGTTCCACGGCCTGCTCGTGGACTACTGCAAGGAGCGCGACATCCCGGCCATCGTCAAGGGGCTGCGCGCGGTGAGCGACTTCGACTACGAGCTTCAGATGGCCCAGATGAACAACGGGCTCTCCGGAGTCGAAACCATGTTCATCCCCACCAATCCGGTCTACAGCTTCCTCTCCTCCAGCCTGGTCAAGGAGGTCGCCACCTGGGGCGGCGACGTCTCCCACCTGGTCCCCGAGCCCGTCCTGCGCTCACTCGTCGAGCGCCTGGCGCGCGACTAGCCGGCGCGCCACGGGGACGGCCCCTGGCGCGAAGGGGCGGGCGTCACACCGCCGACCGCGTGAACGGGTGCCCGCCGGCGCCCGGTTGGCCGTACCCTCGGCTCGTGGACGTACAGCAGAAACTGGACGAGATCGTCGCGGCGGTCCGGAGCGCCAAGGGCATGCCCATGTCGGCGTCCTGCGTCATCAACCGGGCCGACCTGCTCGCAGGGCTCGAAGAGGTGCGCGAGGCGCTGCCGGGTTCCCTGGCCGAGGCCAGGGAGGTGCTGGGCGACCGTCGGCAGGTGGTCGAGGAGGCGCAGCAGGAGGCCCGCCGCATCGTCGACGCGGCGCACGCCGAGCGCGGCTCACTGGTCGAATCCACCGAGATCGTGCAGCGGGCGCAGGGCGAGGCGTCCCGCATCCTCGCCGAGGCCCGCCGCGAGGCCGACGAGGTGCGCGTGGAGGCCGACGACTACGTCGACTCCAAGCTGGCCAACTTCGAGGTGGTCCTGGGCAAGACCATCGGCTCGGTCGACCGCGGCAGGAACAAGCTGCTCGGCCCGGACCGGGGCGACCCGGCGGAGCTGCTCCAGCAGGCGGACGCCTATGTGGACGCCCAGTTCGGCGCCATCGAGGCGGTGCTGCGCAAGACACTCGAGGCGGTCGGCCGCGGTCGGCAGAAGCTCACCGGCCACCGGCCGGGGGACGAGCTGGCCGAACACGTGGCGGCCCAGGAGGCCGCGGGCGGCGCCCCGCGCGCGGGGGAGTACTTCGACCAGCGCCAGGACCTGGACACCTACGACTACCTCGGCGTCCCCCAGCCGCAGCCGCAGCCCGAGCCGGCGGCCGAGACCTACGAGCCGCAGCAGGATCCCTACGGCCTCCAGCCCGTGGCCCAGGCCGGCGGCTACGGGGGCCAGGACGCGTACGGCGGGTCGGCGGGGACCGGCGCGGCCCAGCCGGGCTACGGCCAGGACGCGTACCCGGGCGGCGGCTACGGGGCGGAGGACTACGCGACCGGCTACCCGCAGCACGACCCGTACGCCGCCGGGGCCCCTCAGGTCCCGCAGTCCCCGCCCGCCTACGGGTACCAGGCACAGGGGCAGAACCCGGGCGTACTGGACGAGACCAGCCTCTTCGACACCGGGATGATCGACGCGGAGCAGCTGCGCCGTTACCAGCAGGGACAGCAGTAGCCGAGGCCCGATTGGGTGCCCGGCGGGCCGTGAAGTATGCTGAACCTTCGGTCGCGGCATGCTCTTGTGCTCGCGGCTGCCCGCCCGGTCTCTCCTCCAGAGGGCCGACGAGCGCGGCTCCACGAGTTAGCAGACCGGCCGCCACCGCGAGAAAGCAGATTGCCCTGAACGCCCCGCTGGATTACCGAGCCCCTCTCGTGTTCGACACACGTGAGCTGGGGCGGCGACCCGGTGCGCTCAGGCGGGTCTCGCGCACCGTCGAGGCCCCCGAGGGCCTGGGCATCGAGGTGATCGGCGTGCCGGTCGGGGCACCGCTGGACGTGGAGCTCCGCCTGGAGTCGGTCATGGAGGGTGTGCTGGTCACCGGCACCGTCCGAGCGCCGCTCGCGGGGGAGTGCGTAAGGTGTCTGGAGCCGCTGGCCCAAGAGGTCACGGCGGACTTCCAGGAGATGTTCTCGTACCCGGAATCCGAAGGGCCCGCCCGCCGCCAGGCGGACGCAGCCGACGAGGAGGGGGACGAGGAGTCGCTGTTCCTTCAAGGCGACCTGTTCGACCTTGAGCCCGTGCTGCGGGACGCGGTGGTGCTCGCACTGCCCCTTCAGCCGGTGTGCCGGGAGGACTGCCCTGGCCTGTGCCCCGACTGCGGGGTGCAGCTCGCACAGGATCCCGACCACCATCACGACGACGCCGTCGACATCCGTTGGGCGGCACTGCGGGACCTGGCCGGCCAACTGCGGCCGGACGGGTCTTCCGCCGGGCAAGACAAGCAAGCGAAGGCACCCCGCGGTCGCGGGGACGATCCACAGGAGACATAGCCGTGGCTGTTCCGAAGCGGAAGATGTCGCGCAGCAACACGCGCCACCGCCGGTCGCAGTGGAAGGCTGCGGTCCCCACCCTGGTGCGCTGCGAGCGCTGCCAGGAGCCGAGGCTCCAGCACACCGCGTGCGGCAACTGCGGCACGTACAACCGCCGCCAGGTCCTCGAGGTCTGATCGGAGGGTGACAGGCTCCATGTCACACGCCAGGAGGTCGCAACCCCAGGCGTCTGCGGACACAGCCTCGTCCCTCGCGATTCTGGAAGGGCGGCTCGGCTACCGGCTCGAGCCCGCCCTTCTGGTGCGCGCCCTGACCCACCGCAGCTACGCGTACGAGAACGGTGGGCTGCCCACCAACGAGCGGCTCGAGTTCCTGGGGGACTCGGTGCTCGGACTGGTCGTCACCGACACCCTGTACCGCACCAACCCGGACCTGGCCGAAGGCCAGCTGGCCAAGCTGCGGGCCGCGGTCGTCCAGGCCAGGACGCTCGCCGAGGTGGCTCGCGGCCTGGATCTCGGGGCGTTCGTCCGTCTCGGGCGGGGCGAGGAGGGCACGGGCGGCCGGAACAAGGCGTCGATCCTCGCGGACACCCTCGAAGCGGTGATCGGCGCGGTCTACCTCGACCAGGGGCTCGCCGCGGCCGATGAGCTGGTCCACCGTCTGTTCGACCCGGTGATCGAGCGCTCCTCGAACCTGGGCGCGGGCCTGGACTGGAAGACCAGTCTCCAGGAGCTGAGCGCTGCCGAGAGCCTCGGGGTGCCCGAGTATGTGATCACCGAGGACGGCCCGGACCACGAGAAGACCTTCACCGCTGCGGCCCGTGTGGGTGGCGAGACCTACGGCACCGGCACCGGCCGCAGCAAGAAGGAAGCCGAACAGCAGGCCGCCGAGAACGCGTGGCGCTCCATCAGGGTCGCCATCGACGGCGCGAGCGAGGGGACCCCGGCCGAGGGTCAGGCCGGTGCCTGAGCTTCCCGAGGTCGAGGTCGTCCGGCGCGGGCTCGAACGCTGGATCAGTGGCCGGACCGTCGCGGACGCCCACGTGCTGCACCCGCGCGCCATCCGCCGCCACCTCGCGGGGGCGGACGACTTCGCCGCCCGGCTGCGCGGCGTCCGCGTGGACGCCGCGCGCCGCCGCGGCAAGTACCTGTGGCTGCCGGTCGGCGCCGAGTCGGCGCTGCTGGCGCACCTCGGGATGAGCGGACAGCTTCTCGTGCAGCAGGGTCGCGTTCCGGATGAGAAGCATCTGCGGGTGCGGATCACGTTCGATGACGTGGCCGCGGGGGAGCTGCGCTTCGTGGACCAGCGGACGTTCGGCGGGCTGTCGCTGCACCCGGTCGGCGCGGACGGGCTGCCCGAGGTGATCGCGCACATCGCCAGGGATCCGATGGACCCCGAGTTCGACGAGGACGCCTTCCACGCCGCGCTGCGCCGCAGGACCACCACGATCAAGCGCGCCCTGCTCGACCAGGCGCTCATCAGCGGCGTCGGCAACATCTACGCGGACGAGGCGCTGTGGCGCGGCGGGCTCCACTACGAGCGCCCCACCGCCGCGCTGACCCGGCGGCGCACCGCGGAGTTGGTCACGCACATCCGCGAGGTGATGACGGAGGCGCTGGCCGTCGGCGGCACCAGCTTCGACAGCCTCTATGTGAACGTCAACGGCCGGTCCGGCTACTTCGAACGGTCGCTCGACGTGTACGGCCGCGAGGGGGAACCGTGCCGCCGGTGCGGGAACCCGGTGCGCAGGCGCCCCTGGATGAACCGGTCGAGCTACTTCTGCCCGCGCTGCCAGCGCCCGCCGGCATGACCGGCGCCGACCAGGGCCCGGCGCGCGGCCCGCGCCGCGGCTAGAAGCCGAAGTTCTGGGTCCACCAGGGGCCGCCCGCGGCGATGTGCACGCCGACGCCCAGGGTGGTGTAGTCGCAGTTGAGGATGTTCGCGCGGTGTCCCTCGCTGTTCATCCAGTCGTTCATCACGGCCTCGGCGCCCTGCTGGCCGCGGGCTATGTTCTCGCCGCCGAGGTTGGACACGCCCGCCGCCTCGGCGCGGTCCCAGGGGGTGCGCCCGTCGGGGTCGGTGTGGTCGAAGTAGCCGCGCTCGGCCATGTCCCTGCTGTGGCCGGCCGCCAGCTGCGAGAGCGCCGGGTCCAGGGTGAGGGGGCGACAGCCGGCCTCGCCCCGCGCCTCGTTCACCAGGGCGAGCACGGCCTCGGCGGCCTCGGTCTCCGGGTCCGCGCTGGGCTCCTCGGGCTCCTCGGGCGCGGTGGACTCGGGCGCCGGCGGGGGTGCCTCGGTGCTGGGCTCGGGTGGCGGGGCGGGAGATGAGGGCTCGGGCGGGGCCTCGGACGAGGGCTCGCGGGACGGCTCCTCCGGCGTGGCCTCGGGTGTGGTCTCCTCGGCGGGTTCGGTCGTCTCCGCGGGAGAGCGGCGGTCCGGCCCGGAGTCGGGGCTCAGCCGGGGCGAGGCGGTGGACGTGGGCTCGGCCGCTCCGGTGGGTGCGGGCGCGTCGTCCGCGCGGAACGCCCCGGTGAGGCCCTCCCCCGCGCCGGGCAGCAGGCCCGTTCCCATGGCCACGGTCCCCACGGCCACCGCGGCCGAGGCACCGATCAGTGTGGTACGCGCGCCTCTTCGGCGGCGGCGATGGCGTCCCATGGGCAGCACCGTCCTCGTCAGCTCGAAGATCGCAAATCACCCGAACGGGCGATTCTTCAACGCGTGACTGTACGGCATGGGGCCGCCCGTGCCAGTGTTTCGCGCACGGATGAGGGGATAGCGTGCGTCACATGTGCCCACCGCCGCCGCGACCCGACGCCCCCTCGGAGCCCGTCCGGATGACCGCCTGGGTGCGGGGGCAGGTGCAGGGAGTCGGCTTCCGCTGGCATACCAGGGCGCGGGCGCTGGCCATCGGTGAGCTGCGCGGATTCACCTCCAACCTCGCCGATGGACGGGTTCAGGTGGTCGCCGAGGGCAGCCGCGAGCGCTGTCTGCGGCTGCTGGAGTGGCTGCGGGACGGCGACACGCCCGGCCGGGTCGCGGGCGTCACCGAGATATGGGACACACCGCGCGGTGGTTACCAGGACTTCGCGATCCGCTGACGGCCCGCCGTTCCGGTGCGGGAAAGTCCCGGATACCGCTTGCCATCCCCTTTCCCACGTGCGAGGCTCCCCCCACAGCCACCGCCGCCGGGCCCCTTCAGGCCCCCCAACGCCTCACCAAAGCCTGTCTTGTCCAGGCGTGGCGCACGGGGGATACGCGGTGTGATCGTGTTGACCGTCCCACTTTTTGGTGAGACGCTGAAAGTCCCGCGCATCTCGGCTATTCAGCCCTCAAACGCAGGGCAAAGCAGACGCCGCGGGACCAATCCCTCACGACCCACCTACGGCTTCGGTCGGTCACTCAGTGTGGAGGACCATCCATCATGGCAAAGGCGCTTCTCGGTCACATCGGCGGCTACGACCCCCGAGTCCTCGCCGAGATGCGACGGCTACAGCAGCGCGTTCAGGACCTGGAGACCCAGCTCATCCGGGTCCAGGCGGAGAACGACGCACTAGCCGCCGCCACTCGGCACGGCGACTCGGTGCTCGACGGCATCGACGTGCCCAAGGCGGAGCCGGCCCTGACCTGACCTCGAAGGAGAGGAGAGGGGCAGGCCGCGAAGGCTACCGCTTGCGTTTTCATGCGAGGGACGCTTCGGCGTCCCTTCGTCATGTCTGGGCCGTGGTGGCGTCGTCCGGGTACTGTCCGTGTGGCTCTCTGACTGGTGTGCCCTGCATCCCATGCGTCGAAACGGCGAATCGTGGAAGAGCGCCGGGTAAAGTCGCACGGCGTGCACCTCAAGAGCCTGACGCTGCGGGGGTTCAAGTCCTTCGCCTCCGCCACGACGCTGCGCTTCGAGCCCGGCATCACCTGCGTGGTGGGGCCCAACGGGTCGGGCAAGTCCAATGTGGTGGACGCGCTCTCGTGGGTCATGGGGGAGCAGGGTGCCAAGTCGCTGCGCGGCGGGAAGATGGAGGACGTCATCTTCGCGGGCACCACGGGACGCCCCCCGCTGGGCCGTGCCGAGGTCTCCCTCACCATCGACAACGCCGACGGGGCCCTGCCCATCGAGTACGCCGAGGTCACCATCACGCGGACGATGTTCCGCAACGGCGGCAGCGAGTACCAGATCAACGGCGACACCTGCCGCCTGCTCGACGTCCAGGAGCTGCTCTCCGACTCGGGCATCGGCCGCGAGATGCACGTCATCGTCGGGCAGGGGCAGCTCGACTCGGTCCTCCACGCCGACCCGACCGGGCGCCGGGCGTTCATCGAGGAGGCGGCCGGCGTTCTCAAGCACCGCAAGCGCAAGGAGAAGGCGCTGCGGAAGCTGGACTCCATGCAGGTCAACCTGGCCCGCGTCCAGGACCTCACCGACGAGCTGCGCCGGCAGCTCAAGCCGCTCGGGCGCCAGGCCGCCGTCGCCAGGAGGGCCGCCGTCATCCAGGCCGACCTGCGCGACGCCCGGCTGCGGCTGCTCGCCGACGACCTGGTCACGCAGCGTGCTGCCCTGCGTGCCGAAGTCGCCGACGAGGCCGCCCTGAAGGAGCGCAAGGAGGCGGAGGAGGCGCGTCTGCGGGACGCCGTGCGCCGGGAGGCGGAGCTCGAACAGGAGGTGCGGACGCTCACACCGCGCGTGTTGCGCACGCAGGCGACCTGGTATGAGCTTTCGCAACTGGCCGAGCGCGTCCGCGGCACGGTCAGCCTCGCCGACGCCCGCGTCACCAGCGCCCGCGCGCAGGCGCCCGAGGAGCGGCGGGGGCGCGACCCGGACGACATGGAGCGCGAGGCCACGCGGATCCGCGAGCAGGAGGCCGAGCTGACGGCGGCTCTGGAGGCCGCGAGCCGGGCCCTCGAGGACACCGTCGACCACCGCGCCGCGCTGGAGCGCCGGCTCGCCGAGGAGGAGCGGCGGCTGAAGGACGCCGCCCGCGCCATCGCCGACCGGCGCGAGGGCCTCGCCCGCCTGCACGGCCAGGCCAACGCCGCCCGCTCGCGCGCCGCCTCCGCCCAGACCCAGATCGACCGGCTGGCCGACACCCGCGACGAGGCCCGGGAGCGGGCCGCCGCCGCCCAGGGCGAGTACGAGACCCTGCGCGCCGAGGTCGAGGGACTCGACGCGGGCGACACCGAGCTGGGCGAGGAGCACGAGCGGGCCAAGGCGGAGCTGGACGCCGCGGCGTCCGCTCACGCCGCCGCACGCGAGGCGCTCACCGGGGTGGAACGGGAACGCGCCGCCGTCTCCGCCCGCCACGACGCCCTGGCCCTCGGGCTGCGCCGCAAGGACGGCACCGGCGCGCTGCTCGCCGCCGGCGACCGGCTCGCGGGACTGCTCGGCCCCGCCGCCGAACTACTCACCGTCACCCCGGGCTTCGAGGTGCAGATCGCCGCCGCGCTGGGGGCCGCCGCCGACGCGGTCGCCGTCGACGGGCCGGCCACCGCCGCCGAGGCGCTGCGGCTGCTGCGGAAGAACGACGCGGGGCGCGCCGCCCTGCTGCTCGGCGGCGCCGCCGAGGAACCCCGCCCCCGCCCCGCGCTGGCCCCGGGAGACGCCGCGTCCCTGGCGGTCGACCTCGTGCGCGGCCCCGAGGACCTGCTGCCCGCCGTGCGTCGCCTGCTGCGGGACGTCGTCGTGGTCCGCACCCTGGAGGACGCCCAGGAACTGCTGGCCGCCCATCCCGGACTGACCGCCGTCACCGCCGAGGGCGACATCCTCTCCCGCCACCTCGCCCAGGGCGGCTCGGCCGGGGCGCCCAGCCTGCTCGAGGTCCAGGCGTCCGTGGACGAGGCCGCCGCCGAGCTCACCCGTCTCTCCGAACGCTGCGCCGAGCTCACCGCCGCCCAGGAGCGGGCCGCCGAGCGGCGCCGCGCGTGCGCCGCCGAGGTCGAGGAGCTGGCGCGGCGGCGCAGCGCCGCGGAGCGCGAGAAGTCACGGGTGGCCCAGGACCTCGGGCGCCTCGCCGGGCAGGCGCGCGCCGCCGCGGGCGAGGCCGAGCGCGCCGAGGCCGCGGTGGCCCGCGCGGGCGACGAGCTGGAGCAGGCGGCGGCCCAGGCCGAGGAGCTGGCCGAGCGGCTCGCCGTGGCCGAGGAGGCGTCGGACGGCGACGAGGAGCCGGACACCGCGGTCCGCGACCGGCTCGCGGCCGACGGCGCCAACGCCCGGCAGACCGAGATGGAGGCCAGGCTCCAGGTCCGCACCCACGAGGAGCGGGTGAAGGGCCTGGCCGGACGGGCGGACGCGCTCGACCGGGGGGCGCGCGCCGAACGGGAGACGCGGGCGCGCGCGGAGCGTCGCCGCGCCCGGATGCGCCACGAGGCCGCTGTCGCCGACGCCGTCGCCTCGGGCGCCCGCCAGCTGCTCGCCCATGTGGAGGAGTCCCTGACCCGCGCCGTCGCCGAGCGGGAGGCGGCGGAACGGGCCAAGTCCGAGCGGGAACAGGCCCTGGTCGCCGAGCGGAACGCGGGGCGCGCGCTCAAGGAGGAGCTCGACAAGCTCACCGACTCGGTGCACCGCGGCGAGGTCCTGGGTGCGGAGAAGCGGCTGCGGATCGAGCAGCTGGAGGGCAGGGCGCTGGAGGAGCTGGGCGTCGAGCCCGAGGTCCTGGTGGCCGAGTACGGCCCCGACCAGCCCGTTCCCCCCTCGCTTCCGGCCGAGGGCGAGGAGCTGCCCGAGGACCCGGAGGACCCGCGCAACCAGCCGCGCCGCTTCCTGCGCGCCGAGCAGGAGAAGCGGCTGCGGGCCGCCGAGCGGGCGTACAAGCAGCTCGGCAAGGTCAACCCGCTGGCGCTGGAGGAGTTCGCCGCGCTCGAGGAGCGGCACCAGTTCCTCAGCGAGCAGCTGGAGGACCTGAAGAAGACGCGTGCCGACCTGCTCCAGGTCATCAAGGAGGTCGATGTGCGCGTCGAGGAGGTCTTCACCGCCGCGTACCACGACACCGCCCGGGAGTTCGAGGGCGTGTTCTCCCGGCTCTTCCCTGGCGGCGAGGGACGTCTGCTGCTGACCGACCCCTCGGACATGCTCACCACGGGCGTCGACGTGGAGGCCAGGCCCCCGGGCAAGAAGGTCAAGCGGCTCTCGCTGCTCTCCGGCGGCGAGCGCTCCCTGACCGCCGTGGCGCTGCTGGTCTCCATCTTCAAGGCCAGGCCGAGCCCGTTCTACGTCATGGACGAGGTGGAGGCGGCGCTGGACGACACCAACCTCCAGCGGCTGATCAGGATCATGGAGGAGCTCAAGGACAGCTCCCAGCTGATCGTGATCACCCACCAGAAGCGGACCATGGAGGTCGCCGACGCGCTCTACGGCGTCTCCATGCAGGGCGACGGCGTCTCGAAGGTCATCAGCCAGCGCCTCTCCGCCTGAACGGGCCCGCCGGGGGCGGTCCCGGGGCGGTGCCCGGAGGATCCCGATGTGTACGGCGGGGCCGGGGCGAGCACCCGTAGGGGCGGCAGCGCAGCCCGAACCGCAGGAGTGCACCATGACGACCAGCGCGAAAGCCGGGCGGGCGACGCGGCGGACGCCGCGTCCTCCGCACCTGAACCATGTGATCTTCATCGCCGCGGCGGCGGCGCTGGGCGGCTTCCTCTTCGGCTACGACAGCGCCGTCATCAACGGCGCGGTCGAGGGGATCCGCGGGCGGTTCGCCGTCTCCTCCCACCCTGGGCACCGTCGTGGCCATCGCGCTGCTGGGCGCCGCGCTGGGCGCGGTCATCGCCGGGCGGCTCGCCGACCGCCTCGGCCGCATCCGCGTGATGCGGCTGGCGGCGCTGCTGTTCCTGGTCAGCTCGCTCGGCTCGATGCTGCCGTTCGCCCTCTGGGACCTCGCGCTCTGGCGCGTTCTCGGCGGCGTCGCCATCGGCATGGCCTCCGTCATCGCTCCCGCCTACATCGCCGAGGTCTCACCGGCCGAGTACCGCGGCCGGCTCGCGTCGTTCCAGCAGGCCGCGATCGTGCTGGGCATCGCGATGTCCCAGCTGGTCAACTGGGGTCTGGTGAACCTCGCCGACGGCGACCAGCGCGGCTCGCTGCTCGGCCTGGAGGCGTGGCAGGTGATGCTGGGCATGGGGGTCGTGCCCGCCCTGGTCTACGGGGCGATGACCCTGCACATCCCGGAGTCCCCGCGCCATCTGGTCGCGACCGGCAGGCGTGAGGAGGCCCGGCGGGTGCTGGCCGGCGTGGAGGACGTCGGCACCGACCTGGACGCGAGGGTCGAGGAGATCGAGGCCGCCATCCACAGCCGGCGCCGCTCCAGCTGGCGCGACCTGATCGGCGGCCGGGCCGGACTGCTGCCCATCGTCTGGGTCGGCGTCGGCCTCTCCGTCCTTCAGCAGCTTGTCGGCATCAATGTGATCTTCTACTACTCCAACTCGCTGTGGCAGTCGGTCGGGATCGATCCCAACGCGTCGTTCTTCTACTCCTTCACCAGCTCGATCATCAACATCATCGGCACCGTGATCGCCATGGTCCTCATCGACCGCATCGGCCGCAGGGCCCTGGCGCTGATCGGCTCGGTGGGCATGAGCCTCTCGCTGGCGCTCACGGCCTGGGCGTTCTCCTTCAAGGAGGGCACCGGCGAGGACATCACCCTTCCGGACGGCCAGGGTGCCGTCGCGCTGATCGGCGCCCACGGTTTCGTGCTCTTCTTCGCGCTGTCCTGGGGCGTCGTCGTCTGGGTGCTGCTGGGCGAGATGTTCCCCGGCAGGATCCGCGCCGCGGCGCTCGGGGTCGCCGCCTCGGCGCAGTGGATCGCCAACTGGGCGGTCAGCCAGAGCTTCCCGACGCTCTCCGACTGGAACCTGTCGGGCGCCTACATGATCTACACGGGCTTCGCCCTGCTGTCGATCCCGTTCGTGCTGGCCCTGGTGCCGGAGACCAAGGGCAAGTCCCTGGAAGAGATGGGGTAGGCGGGGCGGCGGTACGTTAGGACCCGTTATCCCCCCGCTCAGGCCCACCAAGGGAACCGATGGACATCCTGATCCTTGTCGTCATCATCGCCGTGATCGCCGCCGTCGCGATCAGCGCGTTCGTCGTCAGCAGCCGCCGCAAGCAGGCCCCGCCGCCACCGGGCGGGCCGGAGGCCACCCGCACCATCCCGCCGGGAGAGCCGCAGGTCGGTGACGAGGCCGGGGCCACGGCCCAGGACGAACGCCGCGTGGTGGAGGACGTCACGCTGCCCGCGCCGCCGGAGACGGCGGAGACGGCGGAGACGGCGGAGACGGTCGAGCCCGAGGCGCCGGAGATCGAGGTTCCCGAGCCGGCCGCCGGGCGGATGGTCAGGCTCCGCGCCAGGCTCTCCCGTTCCCAGACCTCCCTGGGGCGCGGGCTGCTGACCCTGCTCGCCAGGGAGCGTCTGGACGACGACACCTGGGAGGAGATCGAGGACACGCTGATCACCGCGGACGTCGGCGTGCATCCGACGCAGGAGCTGGTCGGGCGCCTGCGGGAGCGCGTCCGGGTCCTGGGCACGCGCACGCCGGACGACCTGCGGACGCTGCTGCGCGAGGAACTGCTGGCCCAGGTGGGCACGGACATGGACCGGGTGGTGCACACGGAGGGCGGCGTCTCGGCCGAGGGCGAGGAGCGCCCCGCCGTGGTGCTGGTCGTCGGCGTGAACGGGACGGGCAAGACCACCACCACGGGCAAGCTCGCCCGGGTGCTGGTCGCCGAGGGGAACTCCGTGGTCCTCGGCGCCGCCGACACCTTCCGCGCCGCCGCCGCCGACCAGTTGCAGACCTGGGGCCAGCGCGTCGGCGCCAGGACCGTCCGCGGCCCCGAGGGCGGCGACCCGGCCTCGGTCGCGTTCGACGCGGTGAAGGAGGGCATCGAGGCGGGCGCCGACGTGGTGCTGGTGGACACCGCCGGGCGGCTGCACACCAAGACCGGCCTGATGGACGAGCTGGGCAAGGTCAAGCGGGTGGTGGAGAAGCACGGCCCGGTCGGCGAGGTGCTGCTGGTGCTGGACGCCACCACCGGGCAGAACGGGCTGGTGCAGGCGCGGGTCTTCGCGGAGGTGGTCGACATCACCGGCATCGCCCTGACCAAGCTGGACGGCACGGCCAAGGGCGGCATCGTCGTGGCGGTCCAGCGGGAACTGGGCGTCCCGGTCAAGCTGGTGGGGCTCGGCGAGGGCCCGGACGACCTCGCTCCGTTCGAGCCCGAGGCGTTCGTGGACGCGCTGCTGAGCTGAGCCCGCCCCCGGGCGGCGGCGCGGCGGCGAGGCTCAGCGCAGCCAGGCCCGGTGGCACGCGTAGGCCAGGATGCCGAGGAGCAGCCTGGCGCGCGGTGGCGCCGCGGCCGACCCCAGGTCCGGCGGGCGCAGCCAGCGGACGGCGCCCCGGCCGGCGTGGTCGGAGGGCGGCGCGGTGATGTGCCGCCCGGTGCCGAGGCCGTTCAGGTCGGGAGGGTCGGCGTCCCAGCCCAGGCGGTGGAGCAGGTCGGGCAGCTCGGCCGCGGCGCCGGGGGCGACGAGGAACCAGGCGCGGCCGTGCGGCGCCACGGCCACGGCGCCGAGCGGCACCCCGAGGCGTTCGAGGCGGGGCAGGGCGCGCAGGGCGGCGGCGGTCGGCACGTCCAGCACGTCGAAGCTGCCGCCGGTGGGCAGCAGCGCGGTGGCCTCGGGGGCGCGCTCCCAGGCGCGCAGCGCGGCCTCCAGCGTGGTGCCCGCGGGGATCGCGCGCTCGGACGCCAGCGGGTGGGCGCCTGGCGCGGGGCAGCGGGGTCCGCCGCACGAGCAGGCGACGCGCCCGTCGGCGCCGCGCCTGGCCCGCGCGCCGGGGAGCACGTCCCAGCCCCACAGACCCGTGTACTCCGCCACGGCCGTCGGGACGGGGGCCGGGCCGGAGCGGCCGGGGTGCCGGGCGGCCAGCCGCGAGGCGCGCATCTCCCGCATACCGGCGATTCCGAAGCCCATACCCACTCCAACGGGTGCACTCTGCCGATGGTTACGACGTGCCGGCGTGAAGAGGCGACGGCGGCGACGGAGCGAGTGCGTCGCGCCCGGGGAGTGCGTTCAGACGCGCGCGCCCCCTTCGTGCTTCCGAACCACCGATCGCGAGCCACGCGCGTACAAGTGAAGCCTGCGCGGCGGGCATCAGTGTGCACGCGCAGGGGTGGCGAATGGTGGCGATTGCGAGCCCCCTCTCGCCAGGCCAGTGATCGTAGGATTACTTTCAGTGCATTCGTAGACGTCGTGTCAGCAGGTGCCCCAGGGGGCCGGCCGGCACGCGGATACCGTGATGGGGGGCGTCAGGGTGGTCGGCAGCGGAATCCCCGCCAGGCAGCCGAACGAACGACTGGGATCGTGGTTCCGGCGGAGCGGCTGGTCCAAGGGCGAGCTCGCCCGCCAGGTCAACCGCCGGGCCCGCCAGCTGGAGGCCCACCACATCAGCACGGACACCTCCCGCGTGCGTCGCTGGCTGGACGGCGAACAGCCGCGCGAGCCCATTCCGCGCATCCTCTCCGACCTGTTCTCCGAGCGCTTCGGCTGCGTGGTCAGCATCGAGGACCTCGGGCTGCGCTCGCTCCCGCAGTCCGCCGCGGTCTCCGGGATCGACCTGCCCTGGGCCGGGCCCCAGACCGTCTCCCTGATCAACGAGTTCTCCCGCAGCGACCTCATGCTCGGGCGCCGCGGCTTCCTCGGCACGTCGCTGACCATGTCGGCGGGGCCCGCCCTGATAGAGCCCATGCAGCGCTGGCTGGTCCCCACGCCCGCGCACGAGGCGGCGACCGCCGGGGCCCGGCTGGCGGCGCTGCCGCGCCGGGGCGGTCAGGGGCGCCGGGCGAGTGGCCTGTCCGAGCCCGAGCTGTCGCAACTCTCCGAGGCCACGGCGCAGTTCCGCACCTGGGACGCCCAGTGCGGCGGCGGGCTGCGCCGCAAGGCGGTGGTCGGCCAGCTGCACGAGGTCACCGACCTGCTCCAGGAGACCCAGCCCGAGCCGGTGCGCAGGCGGCTGTTCGGCATCACCGCGGAGCTCTCCGAGCTGGCCGGCTGGATGAGCTACGACATCGGGCTCCAGCCCACCGCGCAGAAGTACTTCGTGCTCGCCCTCCACGCCGCCAAGGAGGCCGAGGACCGGGCGCTCGGCGCGTATGTGCTCTCCAAGATGAGCCGCCAGATGATCCACCTCGGCCGGGGCGAGGACGCGCTGGAGCTCATCCACCTGGCGCAGTACGGCAGCAGGGAGCGCGCCACGGCCCGCACCCAGGCGATGCTCTACGCGCTGGAGGGCAGGGCCTACGCCACCGTCGGCCAGGCGCCGAAGTGCCACCGCGCGGTGCGGATGGCGGAGGACGCGTTCGCCGACATCGAGCGGGGGGAGCGGGAGCCGGACTGGATCCGCTTCTTCTCCGAGGCCGAACTGAACGCGGAGAACGCCCACTCCTACCGCGATCTGGCCTATGTGGGCGGCAAGAGCACCATGTACCTTTCGCGGGCCGCGCCCCGGATGGAGCGCGCGGTCGAGCTCTTCGCCGAGGAGTGCGCGGTCGACCCGACCGGCGGCCACCAGCGTTCGTATGCACTGAACCTCATCGGCATGGCCACCGTGCACCTCCTCGACCGCGAGGCGGAGGCGTGCACGGCGCGGGCGGCCGAGGCGAAGGACCTCGCCGGGCGGCTCCGCTCCGAGCGGGTCAACAACCGGCTGCGGACGACGTGGACCGCGGCCCAGCGGGAGTTCGGGCCGGTGCCCGAGGTCGTCGACCTCAGCCGGCGCCTCAGGGCCGAACTCCCGGAAAGTGAGGCGAGCTGGGCCGTCTGAGCCCGTCGTCCGCCTCCGCGCCCCCCGGACGCCGGTCGCGCCGGCCGCCCAGGACAGCCCGACTCGGCTCCCCCCGCCAGGTCACGCCGGGCGGTCGGCGCGGCCGGTCCCGGCGGGCGCCCGGCGGGCCCCGGCGGTGGTGCCGGACACAGTAGCGCCGCTGCGCCGCACGACTGATCCATTTCATTGCGGTGTAACACGCCGTGCCCCATCGTCACCCCCGCGAAACAATGGACTCCATCGACCGAAACCGCTCTCGGAGAGCCTGTGGCGCATCCTGACCCGCCCAAGAACCTGCCCGCACGGGTCGTAACTCCGAGGAGACGTTCACGTTGGAAGCAGCGGATATCGCTTTTGTTGTGATCTGTGCAGCATTGGTCATGCTGATGACCCCGGGGCTCGCTTTCTTCTACGGCGGCATGGTCCGGGTCAAGAGCGCGCTCAACATGCTGATGATGTCCTTCATCTCGCTGGGCATCGTCAGCGTGCTGTGGGTGTTCTACGGCTTCACCCTCACCTTCGGCAGCAACTACACCGAGGCCGACGACGGCGGCCTCATCGGCAACCTGGACTTCGTCGGCTTCCAGGACATCACCGCGGAGAACGGCGACATGCTCGCGTTCGCCCTCTTCCAGGTGATGTTCGCGGTGCTCACGCCCGCCCTGATGAGCGGCGCGCTCGCCGACCGCGTCAAGTTCAGCAGCTGGGCCCTGTTCGTCGCGCTGTGGGTCACGGTCGTCTACTTCCCCGTCGCGCACTGGGTCTGGGCCTCGGACGGCTGGCTGTTCAAGCAGGAGGTCATCGACTTCGCCGGCGGCACCGCCGTGCACATCAACGCCGGTGCCGGGGCGCTGGCCGCGGTGCTGGTGATCGGCAAGCGCGTCGGGTTCAAGAAGGAGCCGATGCGCCCGCACAACCTGCCGATGGTCATGCTGGGCGCGGCCCTGCTCTGGTTCGGCTGGTTCGGCTTCAACGCCGGCTCCGCGCTGTCCCCCAACGGCACCGCCGCCCTGATGGCCCTCAACACCCAGGTGGCCACGGCCGCCGCCGTCATCGGCTGGCTCGCCTACGAGCGCGTGCGCCACGGCACGTTCACCACGCTGGGTGCCGCGTCCGGCGCCGTCGCGGGCCTCGTCGCGATCACCCCCTCCGGCGCGCACGTCAACCCGATGGGCGCCATCCTCATCGGCGTGGTCGCCGGTGGGCTCTGCGCCTGGGCCGTCAGCGTCAAGTACAAGCTGGGCTACGACGACTCCCTCGACGTCGTCGGCGTGCACCTCGTCGGCGGCCTCGTCGGCACGCTGATGGTCGGCTTCCTGGCCACCGGCGGCCTCGGCGGCGCGGAGCAGTTCGGCAAGCAGGCCCTGGGCGCGTTCTCCGTGCTGGCCTACTCGTTCGTGGTGACGTACATCCTCGCGCAGCTCATCCAGCGCACCATCGGCTTCCGTGCCACCGAGGACGAGGAGGTCGCGGGTCTCGACCTGGCGTACCACGCCGAGACCGGATACGACTTCTCCCAGACCGGCACCGGTTCCGTGCCCGTCGGCAACAATTCGGCCCCCGCCGGCCTGGCGACCGGCGAGAAGAAGGTGGACGCATGAAGCTCATCACCGCGGTGATCAAGCCGCACCGGCTGGACGAGGTCAAGGACGCCCTCCAGGCCTTCGGTGTGAACGGCCTGACCGTCACCGAGGCCAGCGGCTACGGCCGCCAGCGCGGCCACACCGAGGTCTACCGGGGCGCGGAGTACACGGTCGACCTGGTGCCCAAGATCCGCATCGAGCTCCTGGTCGAGGACTCGGACGCCGAACAGCTCCTCGATGTCGTCGTCAAGGCGGCGCGGACCGGCAAGATCGGTGACGGCAAGGTCTGGAGCGTGCCCGTCGAGACGGCCATCCGCGTCCGCACCGGCGAGCGCGGCCCTGACGCCCTCTAGGTCAGCCAGGACCTGGCCGGCGTACACCCCTGGCCGGAAGACGTTTCCGGCCTGGAGACAGGCAGGAGTTGGGGACCGCATGACGGCGGAGACCACACCGACCACCGGCGACGCGACGGGCCCCAGCGGTGGCTACGCGGCGGCCCGGCTGCACCTCCTCTCGCAGGAGGCGCGGACCGGGCCGCCGCGCCGTGCCCGACTCGCCCGGCTCACCGACGAATGGCTCGCCGGCCTGCTGGCCGGCGGTCCGCGCCCCGGGCGCGTCGCGCTGGTCGCCGTCGGTGGTTACGGCCGGGGCGAGCTGTCCCCGCGCAGCGACCTCGACCTCCTGCTGCTGCACGACGGGAAGGGCTCCCGCGCGGAGGTCGCCGCCCTCGCCGACCGGCTCTGGTACCCGGTGTGGGACCTCGGCATCGCCCTCGACCACTCCGTGCGCACCCTCGCGGAGGCCCACGAGACCGCGGGTGGCGACCTCAAGGTCCACCTCGGCCTCCTCGACGGCCGCCACCTCGCGGGGGACGCCGCCCTCACCGCCGAGCTGCGCACCGCCCTCCTCGCCCAGTGGCGCGCCCAGGCCGTCACGCGCCTGCCCGAGCTGCACGAGCTCGGCAGGGAACGGGCCAGGCGCCACGGCGAGCTGCCGTTCCTCCTCGAACCCGACCTCAAGGAGGCCAGAGGCGGCCTCAGGGACGCCACCGCGCTGCGCGCCGTCGCCGCCTCCTGGGTCGCCGACGCCCCCCGCCAGGGCCTGGACGCCGCCCGCAACGTTCTCCTCGACGTCCGCGACGCCCTGCACCTGGCCACCGGGCGCGCCACCGACCGGCTCGCCCTCGAGGACCAGGACCAGGTCGCCCGCGCCCTCGGGCTGCTGGACGCCGACATCCTGCTGCGCCACGTCTACGAGGCGGCCCGCACCATCTCCTACGCCTCCGACGTCACCTGGCGCGAGGTCGGCCGCGTGCAGCGCGCCCGCTCCGCGCGCCGCCGGCTGCGCGGGTTCCTCCCCGGCAACCGCGGCGGCAGGCGCGTCCCCGCCGAGGAGCGCAGCCCGATCGCCGACGGCGTCGTCGAGCACGAGGGCGAGGTCGTCCTCGCCCGTTCCGCCCGCCCCGACCGCGACCCGGTGCTGGCGCTGCGTGCCGCGGCCGCCGCCGCGCAGGCCGCGCTGCCCCTCGCGCTGCCCGCGGTGCACGCCCTCGCCGCGGCCGACGCCCCGCTGCCCGTGCCGTGGCCGTCCGAGGCGCGCGAGCAGTTCGTCACCCTCCTCGGCGCCGGGCCCGACACCGTCCCGGTCTGGGAGGCCCTGGAGGCGGCCGGGCTGATCACGCGGCTGCTGCCCGACTGGGAACGGGTCCGCTGCCGCCCCCAGCGCAACGCCGTGCACCGCTGGACCGTCGACCGGCACCTGGTCGAGACCGCCGTGCGCGCCTCCGCCCTCACCCGCCGCGTCGGCCGCCCCGACCTGCTGCTGGTCGCCGCCCTGCTGCACGACATCGGCAAGGGCTGGCCCGGCGACCACAGCGTCGCCGGCGAGACCATCGCCCGCGACATGGCCGCCAGGATGGGCTTCGGCGCGGCCGACACCGAGGTGCTGGCCACCCTCGTCCGCCACCACCTGCTGCTGATCGAGACCGCGACCCGGCGGGACCTCGACGACCCCGCCACCGTCGCGAACGTCGCCTCCGCCGTCGGCAGCCGGTCCACGCTGGAGCTGCTGCACGCCCTGACCGAGGCCGACGCCCTGGCCACCGGGCCCGCCGCATGGTCGGGCTGGCGCGCCTCGCTCCTGGCCGACCTGGTCAAGCGGGTCGGCGCCGTCCTCGACGAGGGCGGCGAGCCGCCGCGGCCCCCGGCCCAGGACCGGATCACCGCCGCCTCGGAGCGCCTCGCCCTCGACGCCATCAGGACCGGGGCGCCCGTCGTCACCCTGCACGCCGGGCCGCACGAGCCGGCCGGTGGCGCCCAGGCCGCCGAGGACGCCGAGGACGCCGGCGCCGCCGGGGACGCCGAGGGCGGCCCGGAGCCGGTCGGGGCCGAGCTGGTCGTGGCGCTGCCCGAGCGGCCCGGGGTCCTGCCCGCCGTCGCCGGCGTGCTCGCGCTCCACCGGCTCACCGTGCGCTCGGCCGAGCTGCGCAGCGTGGACCCGGCGGGGCAGGGCCCGGTCCTCCTCCTCGACTGGCGGGTCGCCGCCGAGTACGGCTCGCTGCCCCAGGCGGAACGGCTCCGCGCCGACTTGGTCCGCGCCCTGGACGGCTCCCTCTCGATCGCGGGCAGGCTCGCCGAGCGCGAGGCCGCCTACCGCCGCCCGCGTCGCAGGGCCGCCCCCTCCCCACCGCCCCGGGTGACGGTCGCGCCCCTCGGTTCCGCGGTGGCCACGGTTCTCGAGGTGCGCGCCCAGGACGCCCCCGGGCTGCTGTACCGCATCGGCCACGCGCTGGACGGCGCGGGCGTGATCGTGCGGAGCGCGCACGTCAGCACCCTGGGCGCCAACGCCGTGGACGCCTTCTACGTCACCGGTCCCGACAAGGCGCCGCTGCCGCCCGAGGAGGCGGCCGGTCTCGCCCGTGACCTCCAGGAGGCCCTGGCACAACAGACCCCTCCGACCGCGGGCTGACCGTTCCGGCGCGGGACGGATACGCTGGAGGGCACCGCCGACCCGACCGCCGATGTGTAAGGAACCGCCAGCGCCGTGTTCGACACTCTCTCCGACCGCCTCGCGGCCACGTTCAAGAATCTCAGGGGCAAGGGCCGTCTGAGCGAGGCGGACATCGACGCCACGACGCGTGAGATCCGTATCGCCCTGCTGGAGGCGGATGTCGCGCTGCCGGTCGTCCGGTCCTTCATCAAGCAGATCAAGGAACGGGCCCAGGGCGCCGAGGTGTCCAAGGCGCTCAACCCGTCGCAGCAGGTCATCAAGGTCGTCAACGAGGAGCTCGTCGCCATCCTCGGCGGGGAGACCCGGCGGCTCCGCTTCGCCAAGACCCCCCCGACCGTGGTGATGCTCGCGGGCCTCCAGGGCGCGGGCAAGACGACCCTCGCGGGCAAGCTGGGCCGCTGGCTGAAGGAGCAGGGCCACGCCCCGCTGCTGGTCGCCTGCGACCTCCAGCGCCCCAACGCGGTCAACCAGCTCCAGGTCGTCGGCGAGCGCGCCGGTGTCAGCGTCTTCGCGCCCGAGCCGGGGAACGGGGTGGGCGACCCGGTCAAGGTGGCCGAGGACTCCGTGGTCCACGCCCGCGAGAAGCAGTACGACGTGGTCATCGTCGACACCGCGGGCCGCCTGGGCATCGACGAGGAGATGATGCGCCAGGCCGCCGACATCAGGGACGCGGTCGGCCCCGACGAGGTCCTGTTCGTCGTGGACGCGATGATCGGCCAGGACGCGGTCACCACGGCCGAGGCGTTCCGGGACGGCGTGGGCTTCGACGGTGTGGTGCTCTCCAAGCTGGACGGCGACGCGCGCGGCGGCGCGGCGCTCTCCATCGCGCAGGTCACCGGGCGCCAGATCATGTTCGCCTCCAACGGCGAGAAGCTGGACGACTTCGACGCGTTCCACCCGGACCGCATGGCCTCCCGCATCCTCGGCATGGGCGACGTGCTCACGCTGATCGAGCAGGCGGAGCGCACGTTCAGCCAGCAGGAGGCGGAGAAGCTCGCCAGCAAACTGGCCAAGGGGCCCAAGGAGTTCACGCTCGACGACTTCCTGGCGCAGATGGAGCAGGTCCGCAAGATGGGCTCCATCTCCAAGCTGCTCGGGATGATGCCGGGCATGGGCCAGATGCGCGAGCAGATCAACAACCTGGACGAGCGCGAGGTCGACCGCACCGCCGCCATCATCAAGTCCATGACCCCGGGCGAACGTGCCGACCCCAAGATCATCAACGGCTCGCGGCGCGTCCGCATCGCCCGCGGCTCCGGCGTGGACGTCAGCGCGGTGAAGGGCCTGGTCGAGCGGTTCTTCGAGGCCCGCAAGATGATGTCCCGCATGGCGCAGGGCGGCGGCATGCCCGGGATGCCGGGCATGCCGGGGCTCGGCGGCGGAGCGGGCAGGCGCAAGGGCAAGCAGCAGCAGAAGAAGGCCAAGGGCGCCCGCCGCTCGGGGAACCCGATGAAGCGCCAGGCGGACGAGCGCGCGGCGGCCCAACGGGGCGGCGAGGATGGCGCGTTCGGCGGCGACGCCGACCCGGCGGACTTCGAGCTGCCCAAGGAGTTCCGGGACATGCTGCCCGACAAGTAGGGGTTCGCGTGGAGCCGCGGACGGCCGATTCACGCTCGGGGTCCGCGGCGCCGTACCATCTGCGCCATGGCTAAGGCTCCCGTACTCACCTCCCAGGCGGAGGACTTCCCGCGCTGGTACCAGGACGTGATCAGCAAGGCCGAGCTCGCCGACAACGGCCCCGTCCGAGGCACCATGGTCATCCGACCGTACGGGTACGGGCTCTGGGAGCGGATGCAGGAGGAGATGGACACCCGCATCAAGGCCGCGGGTGCCAGGAACGCGTACTTCCCGCTGTTCATCCCCCAGTCGTATTTGGCCAAGGAGGCCGAGCACGTCGAGGGCTTCGCCCCCGAGCTGGCGGTGGTCACCCATGGCGGCGGCAAGCAGCTCGAGGAGCCGGTGGTCGTCAGGCCCACTTCGGAGATGATCATCAACGCCTCCTTCGCCAAGTGGGTGCAGAGCTACCGCGACCTGCCGCTGCTGATCAACCAGTGGGCGAACGTGGTCCGCTGGGAGATGCGCCCGCGGATCTTCCTGCGCACCACCGAGTTCCTGTGGCAGGAGGGCCACACGGCCCACGCCACCTACGAGGAGGCGCGCGCGTACGCGGCGCTCATCCACCGCGACGTCTACGCGGACTTCATGATCAACACCCTCGCCATCGACGTCGTCCTCGGCCGCAAGTCCCCCGCCGAGCGGTTCGCCGGCGCGATCAACACCCTCACGCTGGAGGGGATGATGCGCGACGGCAAGGCGCTCCAGATGGGCACCAGCCACGAGCTCGGGCAGAACTTCGCGAAAGCCTTCGACACCCGTTACCTCTCCAAGGACGGCGGCCGCGAGCTGGTCTGGCAGACCTCCTGGGGCTCCTCGACCCGCATGGTCGGCGGGCTGATCATGTCGCACGGCGACGACAACGGCCTGCGCGTCCCGCCGCGGCTGGCGCCGGTGCAGGTCGTGGTGCTGGCCATCAAGGAGGACGAGGCCGTGCTGGCCAAGGTCCGCGAGCTCGGCGCCGCGCTGGCGGCGGCCGGGATCAGGACCGAGGTGGACGACCGCACCGACACCCCGTTCGGCCGCCGGGCCGTGGACTGGGAGCTCAAGGGCGTTCCGATCCGGGTCGAGGTCGGCCCCCGGGACTTGGAGGCGGGCACCGCGATGCTGGCCCGCCGCATCCCCGGCGGCAAGGAGCCGGTCGCCATCGACGCGCTGACGCGGCTGCTGCCCGGCCTGCTGGAGGAGGACCAGGCGCTGCTGCTGCGCCAGTCCAGGGAGCGCCGCGAGGAGCGGACGACGGACGCGCGCACCATCGAGGAGGCGGTCGAGGCCGCCGTCGCGGGCGGCTGGGCCCGCATCCCGTGGGCGGATCTCGGCGCCGAGGGCGAGGCGAGGCTGGCGCAGGACGCGGTCTCGGTGCGCTGCCTGGTGGCCGAGGACGGGTCCGTGCCCGAGTCCGACGACGCGCCCGGCACCATCGCGATCGTGGGCCGCGCCTACTAGGTCGCCTCGCGGGAAACCCCCTGGTCGGGGCCGTGTTGAGGCCCCGCCGGGACCCCCGTGAACGTCTCTGTGAACGTCCCCGTGGAGCGGTGTCCGCGTCCCGGCGTGCCCGGGGCAATGGCCGCGAACTGACTGGTAGGTGCAAATTCGTGGACTTGCCCCGGAATCGGAACACCTCGGGGACCTCGCTCGTTAGCTACGACGTGAGCACGACACAACCAGTTCCAGTTCTCGCCGCCGAGCTGGCGCACGCGTGGGCCGATATTCAACGGCACCACCCGGAGCTGCCGGACTTGGCCACGCCAGAGTCCCTGATCGGAGAGTCCTCGTCGGCCTGCGGGTCCGAGCTCTCCTTCGAACGGCTGCTGCATGAGGCCGTGCACGGTATCGCCGCCGCCCGGGGGGTCAGGGACACCTCCCGCGCGGGGCGCTACCACAACAGGCGTTTTCTCGCGATCGCCGAGGAACTCGGCCTCGATCACGCGGAGGATCCGCATCCGAGCAGTGGCTTCTCCCTGGTCACGATGAACCCCGAGACCCGCAGGCGGTATCGGCCGACGGCCGAGCGGCTCCAGCGCGCGTTGAAGGCGCACCTCGCGGCCACGGTGACCGACACCAAGCGGAGCTTCCGCGGCCCCGCCGCGAGGCACGGCTCGTCGGGGGGTGGGGTGCGGGTCAAGGCGGTCTGCGAGTGCGGACGCAACGTCCGCGTCGTCCCGTCCGTCCTGGCGCAGGCGCCGATCGTCTGCGGCGCCTGCAAGCAGCCGTTCGAGATCGCCGAGACCCTGACCGTGGTGGCGTCCTCCTGACTCCGATGGCGAGCCCCCCTGTGGGGCTATGGCAGAATGGGCGGTTGAACTCGACAGTCGCACAGGACCCCTCTCTCCTCCGGCTGACGCGTCCACCGGGCCTCCCGGAGCCGCAGCCCCACGCGGCAGTCCGCCGTGGCCCATCACGTCAACACGCAGGAGACACCACACCCGTGGCAGTCAAGATCAAGCTGAAGCGACTGGGCAAGATCCGTTCGCCGCACTACCGCATCGTCGTCGCCGACTCCCGGACCCGCAGGGACGGCAGGGCCATCGAGGAACTGGGCCTGTACCACCCGGTACAGAACCCGTCGCGCATCGAGGTCGACTCGGAGCGCGTGCAGTACTGGCTCGGCGTCGGCGCGCAGCCGACCGAGCCCGTCATGGCCATCCTCAAGGTCACCGGCGACTGGCAGCAGTTCAAGGGGCTGCCGGCCCCGCCGCCGATGAAGGTCGCCGAGCCGAAGCCCGACAAGCGCGTCCTGTTCGAGGCCGCGGCCAAGGAGTCCGGTGGCGAGCCGCGGGGTGAGGCCATCACCCCGAAGGCGAAGAGGGCCGAGAAGAAGGCCGACGCCGAGGCCGCGGCGCCGGCCGCGTCGGCCGAGGGCTGACAATGCTCGAAGAGGCCCTGGAGCATTTGGTGAAGGGCATCGTCGATCACCCCGATGACGTTCAGGTCGCCCAGCGCACGCTGCGCCGTGGGCGGGTGATCGAGGTCCGGGTGCACCCCGACGACCTCGGCAAGGTCATCGGCCGCAACGGCCGCACCGCGCGCTCCCTGCGCACGGTCGTGGGCGCGCTCGGCGGCAAGGGCGTCCGCGTCGATCTCGTCGACGCGGACGAGGTTCGCTGAGGGCGACGCCGGCATCTCGCCGAGGGCCGGGGGCGGCACCGCCGCCCCCGGCCCTCGGCGCATCCTCTCCCGGCACCGAGACGTCGGGACGCCGAGAAGTCGAGAAGTCGAGAACGGAAAGACCACACGTGGAACTCGTCGTCGCAAGGATCGGCCGCGCCCACGGGATCAAGGGCGAGGTCAGCGTCGAAGTCCGCACGGACGAGCCCGAGGCGCGCCTGGCGCCCGGGGCCGTGCTGGCCACCGACCCGGCCGGCGCGGGCCCGTTGACCATCGAGAGCGGCCGGGTGCACAGCGGCCGGCTGCTGCTGCGCTTCGCGGGAGTCGCCGACCGCACGGGGGCCGAGGCCCTGCGGAACGTCCTGCTGATCGCCGAGGTGGACCCGGAGGAGCAGCCGGAGGACCCCGAGGAGTTCTACGACCACCAGCTGGTCGGCCTCGACGCGGTCACGGGCGAGGGGGAGCCGATCGGCGAGATCACCGAGGTCGCGCATCTGCCGGGCCAGGACCTGCTGGTCGTGGCGCGGCCGGAGGGCGACGAGGCGCTGATCCCGTTCGTCGAGGAGATCGTCCCGGAGATCGACCTCGCGGCGGGCCGGGTGGTGGTGAACCCGCCGCCGGGGCTGCTCGACGGCGGCACCGCATGAGGCTCGACATCGTCACGATCTTCCCCGAGTACCTGGAGCCGCTGAACGTCTCGCTGGTCGGCAAGGCGCGAGCCGCCGGGCGGCTCGACGTGCGGGTGCACGACCTGCGCGCCTTCACCCACGACCGCCATCACACCGTCGACGACACCCCCTACGGCGGCGGCCCCGGCATGGTGATGAAGCCCGAGCCGTGGGGCGAGGCCCTGGACGCGGTGCTGGCCTCGGGCGCGGGGGACGATCCGGTGATCGTGGTGCCCACGCCGAGCGGGCGCCCGTTCACCCAGGAGCTGGCGCAGGAGCTCTCCGCGGCGCGGTGGCTGGTGTTCACGCCGGCGCGTTACGAGGGCATCGACCGGCGCGTGATCGAGGAGTACGGCGCGCGTCTCGACGTGCGCGAGGTCTCCATCGGCGACTACGTGCTGGCCGGGGGCGAGGCGCCGGTGCTGGTGATGGTCGAGGCCATCGCCCGGCTGCTGCCCGGGGTTCTGGGCAACGCGGACTCGCACCGCGACGACTCGTTCGCGCCGGGGGCGATGGCCGGGCTGCTGGAGGGACCGGTCCACACCAAGCCGCCCGAGTGGCGCGGCAGGACCGTTCCCGAGGTGCTGATCAGCGGCCACCACGGGAGGATCGCCCGCTGGCGCCGGGACGAGGCGTTGCGCCGCACCGCCGCCAACCGGCCGGATCTGATCGAACGGTGCGACCCCGCCGCCCTGGACAGGCACGATCTCGCCACCCTGGCCGAGCTCGGGTGGGAGCCCGGCGAGGACGGCCGATTTGGGCGCGCGTCGGGGCGCGTGGAAGAATAGGCCGCTGGCTCTCGTCCGGTGCGTGACCCTGCCACAGGGGGATCGACGCCCGCCGGCGCGACCGGGCCACCACCCTTCCGTTCGTGCATCATGATCGTTTCCGTCGATGACCTGTGGCATCGGCGAGGAGAGCAGCAGGTTATGAACGTCCTGGACAGTGTCGACTCCGCATCCCTGCGGGACAACATCCCGGCCTTCAGGCCCGGGGACACGGTCAACGTCCACGTCCGCGTCATCGAGGGCAACCGGTCCCGCGTCCAGCAGTTCAAGGGCGTGGTGATCCGCCGCCAGGGCTCCGGGATCCGGGAGACCTTCACGGTGCGCAAGGTCAGCTTCGGTGTCGGCGTGGAGCGCACGTTCCCCGTCCACACCCCGGTGGTGGAGAAGATCGAGGTCGTGACCCGCGGCGCCGTCCGCCGCGCCAAGCTCTACTACCTGCGGAACCTCCGCGGCAAGGCCGCCAAGATCAAGGAGAAGCGGGAGAACTGAGCCCCGCCCGCTCCCGGTTACCATCACGGCGTGACCGATTCCGACGCAGACACCCCGGAGCGCGATCGCCCCGCCAGACCCGCGAAGGGCTGGCGGCGGTGGTCGCGCTCGGCGCGTCTGTGGGTGGTGGTGGCGCTGAGCACGGTGGTGATCACCGCGCTCACCAACGCCCTGGTGATGCAGCCCTTTCTGATCCCCAGCGGATCCATGGAGGGCACCCTCCAGGTGGGCGACCGGGTCCTGGTCAACAAGCTGGCCTACCGCTTCGGCGGCGAGGTCGCCCGGGGCGATGTCATCGTCTTCGACGGCACCGGCTCCTTCGTCGCGGAGGAGGCGGATCCGGGCCTGCTGGTCGGCCTGCTCCGCACCGCGGGCGCGGCGGTGGGGCTGGCGCAGTCCTCGGAGACCGACTATGTGAAACGCGTTATCGGGATCGGCGGGGACCGCGTGCGCTGCTGCGACAGTCAGGGGCGGCTCGAGGTCAACGGCGACCCGCTGGACGAGCCGTATCTGTATCCAGGGGACAGGCCTTCGAATGTCACGTTTGATATCCGAGTGCCCGAGGGACGGTTGTGGGTAATGGGCGATCACCGTTCCGACTCGGCGGACTCCCGGGAGTATCTCGGCTCCCCGGGAGGCGGCACCGTTCCCGAGGACAGGGTGATCGGCCGCGTGGAGCTGATCGGATGGCCGGTGGATCGCTGGGGCTGGATGCGGTCGGACCATGGGTGAGCGCGGCAGACCCCGTTCGGGGCGCCGCCGGGTGGCAGGGCCGGGCCCCGACGCGGACGGGCCGGCCCCGGTGAGCCGCCCCATGGGCCCCCCGGACCCCGCGGGCACCGATCCCGAGCCGGGCACGGCGCCGGGCGGGGACGAGCAGCCCCTCACGCTCCGCGGTCCGGGCGAGGGGCGGGCGGACCGGCGGCGGGCCGCCAAGCGCATCAAGCGGCGCAGGCGGCTGCGGGCCACGCGGGAGATCCCGATCCTCATCGGCACCGCGCTGCTGATCGCGCTGGTGCTGAAGACCTTCCTGGTGCAGGCGTTCGTCATCCCGTCGGGGTCCATGGAAGAAACGATTCGTGTGGACGACCGCGTGCTCGTGGACAAGCTCACGCCCTGGTTCGGCTGGGAGCCCTCGCGCGGCGAGGTCGTGGTCTTCAAGGACCCGGGCGGGTGGCTGGAGACCGAGGGGGCGGGGGACGAATCCGGTCAGGGGCCGTTCGGAATCAGGCACATCCAGGCGGCACTGACCTGGATCGGTCTGCTGCCGAGCGATGACGATCAAGATCTGATCAAACGGGTCATCGGGATCGGCGGCGACACGGTGGTCTGCTGCGACCCCGAGGGTCGGATCACGGTCAATGGCGTTCCGCTGGACGAGCCCTATCTGTACCCGGACAATCCGCCCTCGCAGATCGAGTTCGAGGTGACCGTTCCCGAGGGGCGCCTGTTCGTCATGGGGGACCACCGGTCGAGCTCGGCCGACTCCCGTTACCACCTGGAGGAGGAGGGGCAGGGCACGGTCCCCGAAAACCTCGTGGTCGGCCGTGCCGTGGTGATCGCCTGGCCCTTCGGCCACTGGCAGCGGCTCGGCGGCACCGACACGTTCTCCTCGGTGCCGGACGCCGCGTCTGGGGCGGGCGCCGTCGACGCCCGCACCGGCAGGGGGGAGAATGGCCCTCGCAATCAAGACGAATTGGCGCGACTCCCGATCCCTGCGGAACTCCCGCTCGTTATGGGAGTGGTGGGCCTGCTGTGGAGACCACCTGAGGGGCCCGACAGGCCGGAGCGGATCGTGAGGAGCGAATGTGGGGGACGTAGCGGTGGGTGCCCGGTCCGGCGCGGAAGACCCGGAGGAGCGCCCGGCGAACCCCGGTCGTGGGGCGTTCGGCGAAGAGCCCCGCGACGCCGCCCCCGGCGACTCCGAGGGCGCGGCCAGGGACCCTCGGCAGGGGGAGCGCCGGGACAGGGACCGCCTCGGCAAGGCCCCACGGGATCCGGCTGACCAGGCGGGCGCGGGCGACGGGCCCGACCCGGACGGAGCGGACGGGAACGCCGCCGCGGAGGGTGACGGCGATGGCGAGGGCGGTGGCGCTGCCGAGGGCGACGGCGAGGGCGGGGAAGGCCCGGGCCGCAGGGGCAGGCGCCGCCGGGTCGCCGCCGCCAAGCAGCGCTCCTTCTGGAAGGAGCTGCCGATCCTGATCGGCATCGCCATCGTGCTGGCGCTGCTCATCAAGACCTTCCTGGTCCAGGCGTTCTCCATTCCGTCCAACTCGATGCAGGACACCCTCCAGGAGGGCGACCGCGTCCTGGTGGACAAGCTCACCCCGTGGTTCGGCTCCGAGCCCGAACGCGGCGAGGTCGTCGTCTTCCACGACCCGGGGGGCTGGCTGGGGGAGTCGACCTCCGAGAGCGGCGGCCTCGGCGGGGCCGTGCAGAGCGCGCTGAGCTTCATCGGGCTGATGCCGTCGGCCGAGGAACAGGACCTGATCAAGCGCGTGATCGCCGTCGGCGGCGACACCGTGGAGTGCCAGGAGGGCGGCCAGGTCGTGGTGAACGGGACGTCGCTCGACGAGAGCGAGTACCTCTTCCCGGGGAACACCCCGTGCGGGGACCGGCCCTTCGGGCCCATCACCGTTCCCGAGGGCCGGCTGTGGGTGATGGGCGACCACCGGCAGGACTCCCTGGACTCGCGCTACCACCAGAACCTGGAGGGCGGCGGCACCGTCTCCGAGGACGACGTCGTCGGCCGCGCCATCGTCATCGCCTGGCCCCTGAACCGCTGGTCCACGCTGCCCGTCCCCGACAGCTACGGCTCGGTGGGCGCCGCCGCGGCCGCCGCGACTCCCGCGGCGCTCGGCCTGGCCGGGGCCCTGCCCCTGGTCCTGCTGCGCCGCCGGAGGCTGCTGAACAGGGCGTCCTCCTCCTCCTCCGACTCCTCCTCCGGCTCCTCGGGCCTCCCCGGCTCCTCCGGAACCGCCGTGGCCGGGGAGCCTCCGCAGGGCTGAGGGTGAGCCCCCGCAGGGCTGACCCCGTGCGGGCGGATGGATAGGGTCACCTCCTGACACCGATCGGGAGGGGGCCTCATGGCGGGAGTCATACG